>NZ_JCBCUZ010000003.1:0-326328 GCF_059862735.1 Pseudomonas sp. MF06569
CAGTTTTTCCGCGAGGGTGCCCTGAGGGGTGAACTCCAGCTCAAGCTCGCCGGCCAGGTACTGGCGTTCGAACTCTTTGTTCTCACCCACATAGGAAGAAATCATTTTGCGGATCTGACGCGTCGTCAGCAGTTGCCCCAACCCGAAACCGTCGACCCCGGCGTTGTTACTGATGACCGTCAGCTCGCGCTTGCCGGTGTCACGCAAGGCCGCAATCAGCGCCTCTGGAATCCCGCACAATCCGAAACCGCCCACTGCCAGGGTCATGCCGTCTTCGACCAGCCCCTGCAAAGCGGATTCAGCACTCGAGTAAATCTTGTTCACTTGTTATTCCTCGAATTCCCCACGACACACCACTCCATCGCGGTCTGTTTGCTTTAGTCGAGAGAGGACAAACACGTTGGCAGTCGCCCGCTCCCCGATTCTGGCTGCTTTGGCGTGTAGCCAAAGCGTCGCTCAAGTGTAGGGCAGCCGACGCAGGAAGGGTTGATTGAAAGAAATAACCAGAAAGGATGTAGCCGTTCAGCCTCCACTCAACTGCTTTGGCTTAGGGTTATTCACCCGTGGCCGTAGGAGGTTTAACCAAGCGATAACAATTTAACTACAAAATACGTAGCTCGCTAACTTTAAACCCGCGAGCTAGACGTATATAACTGCCTGCTGCCATCAAATGGCCCAGAGGGGAAAAACTTCACTCGCCATATGGCTTGAGCCTACTAGACTCCCTCTCGGATATCGCCGCAGATTCGCAGTGTCGGGCTTAAACGCAACATATCCAGCCCGGTGTCGACCCAGGATTCAGCTTCGTTGTAAAGATCGAAGCTGTTGGGAACCAGCAGCCATTGTCCGAGAATTCCGTCGATATAGGCATGCAGACAGATAGCAGCACGGCGTGCATCCAGATTATCAGGGAGTTGTTGACGGTGAATGGCATTGCTCAGGGCAAGCTCGATCCTGCTGTTGCAATCGACCATCGCTACCTGGCGCTGAGCCCGTAAATCACACATTTCGTCAGTGAATTCGCACTTATGGAACAAAATTTCATTGATACGCCGGGTTTTCGGATCAATGGCAACTTGGCGAAACAAATGAATCAACAGTTGGCGCATGCAGCCAAGTGGATCAACCTCGTTCTCGCTTTCACTGGCCTTGGCCATCTCATCCAACGGCTCATGCAGGCTGTCGAGCATGGCTTGGACCAGCTCTGCCTTGTTGCTGAAGTGCCAGTAAATTGCACCACGGGTAACGCCCGCCAGCGCGGCAATATCTGCCAGCGTCGTGCGTGCAACACCTCGCTCATAAAAGGCCTGCTCGGCCGCTTCGAGGATTTTGCTCCGGGTTTCAAGCGCTTCTTCTTTGGTACGACGCACCATGGCAATTACAACCTCAATCAGGAGGATCCGGGCCGTTGCGATCACTCGTCCGGACCAACATCGGGTGGCGTTTGTTGTGCCTTATCCCGGTCTACTACAGGCTTGAAAAGGGATCCTGTAATGCCTGGCGAGACAGTGCCCCGCTATTTACAAACAGACATGAATGTAAGTATATTCCTTAGCAAGCTACTTATCCACCCGGAACAGCTTTCTTTACCCTTCCACTATTCTTGTGCGCTTTCGCGTGCCTGACCCGAGGATTTTCATGCAATTCAAGCCAGCTGTTACCGCTCTGGTTGCTGCCATCGCCCTAGCTTCGCTGCTCAGCGGATGCAAAAAGGAAGAGGCAGCACCTGCCCCGCAAATCCCTCAGGTCGGCGTCGTCACGCTGAAAACCCAGCCTTTTACCTTGACCACCGACCTGCCAGGCCGCACCGCGTCTTATCGC
This sequence comes from Pseudomonas sp. MF06569, assembly GCF_059862735.1. NCBI lineage: Bacteria > Pseudomonadati > Pseudomonadota > Gammaproteobacteria > Pseudomonadales > Pseudomonadaceae > Pseudomonas > Pseudomonas sp. MF06569. Next base: position 1,822 of record NZ_JCBCUZ010000003.1, read on the forward strand.
TCGGCAGAAGTTCGCCCCCAGGTAAATGGCATCATCCTCAAGCGCCTCTTTAAAGAAGGCAGCGATGTCAAAATCGGCCAGCAGCTGTATCAAATCGATCCGGCGATCTATGAAAGCGCCGTACTGAGCGCCCGTGCCACGTTGCAATCGGCCAAATCCCTGGCTGATCGCTACAAGCAATTGGTCGCCGAGCAAGCTGTCAGCCGCCAGGAATATGACAACGCCCAAGCTGCACGCCTCGAAGCCGAAGCCGCGCTGAACACGGCCCAGGTCAACCTGCGCTACACCAAGGTTCTGGCTCCGCTGACCGGTCGTATTGGTCGTTCGCTGTTCACTGAAGGCGCACTGGTGACCAGTGGCCAGGCAAACGCATTGGCAGTGATCACCCAACTGGACCCGATTTACGTCGACGTCACCCAGTCCTCGGTCGAGATGCTCGAACTGCGCCGCGATCTGGCCAGCGGCCGCCTGAAGAAAGCCGGTGACAACGCCGCCAAGGTCAAGCTGACCCTTCCAGATGGCAGCGAGTATCCGCAAGAAGGTCGCCTTGAGTTCTCCGAAGTCTCGGTCGATGAAGCCACTGGCTCCGTGACCTTGCGCGCCGTGTTCCCGAACCCTGACGAAACCCTGCTGCCGGGCATGTTTGTCCACGCGCAACTGGAAGCAGGCATCGACAGCAATGCGATCCTGGCGCCTCAGATCGGCGTGACCCACAACCTCAAGGGCCAGCCAACGGCTTTGATCGTAGGTCCCGACAACAAGGTTGAAATGCGTGTACTGCAAGCTTCACGCACAGTCGGCAGCGACTGGCTGGTTGAGAAAGGCCTGAACCCGGGCGACCGTTTGATTACCGACGGCCTGCAGTTCATCAAGCCTGGCATTGAAGTCAAGATCATGGACAAGCCACAAGGCGAAACCCCGGCATCTGCCCCGGCAACAGAAAAAGCTGCAGGCAGTAAAGGGGAGTAAACCATGTCGAAATTTTTTATCGACCGTCCGATTTTCGCCTGGGTAATTGCCCTGGTGATCATGCTGGTCGGGGCTCTATCGATTCTCAAACTGCCGATCAACCAATACCCGAGCATTGCGCCACCGGCCATCTCGATCTCCGTGACCTACCCGGGCGCTTCGGCGCAAACCGTGCAGGACACCGTGGTTCAGGTGATCGAGCAACAGCTCAACGGTATTGACCACCTGCGATATGTGTCGTCTGAAAGCAACTCCGACGGCAGCATGAGCATCACCGCCACCTTCGAGCAAGGTACAGACCCTGACACCGCTCAGGTTCAAGTACAGAACAAGCTCAATCTGGCGACCCCACTGCTGCCTCAAGAGGTTCAGCAGCAAGGTATCCGTGTGACCAAGGCGGTTAAAAACTTCCTGATGGTCATCGGCGTGGTGTCCGAAGACGGCAGCATGAACAAGGACGACTTGTCGAACTACATCGTCTCCAACATGCAGGACCCGATTTCCCGTACCGAAGGTGTGGGCGACTTTCAGGTGTTCGGTGCCCAGTACGCCATGCGTATCTGGCTCGACCCGGCCAAGCTGAACAAATACAACCTGACCCCGGTGGACGTTAAATCCGCCATCAGCGCGCAGAACGTACAGGTGTCCTCCGGGCAACTGGGCGGCCTGCCTGCCGTCAAAGGTCAGGAGCTGAACGCAACCATCATCGGTAAAACCCGCCTGCAAACCGCCGAGCAGTTCAAAAAGATCCTGCTCAAGGTCAACTCCGACGGTTCCCAGGTTCGCCTGAGCGATGTGGCCGAGGTTGGGCTGGGTGGTGAGAACTACAGCATCAGCGCACAGTTCAACGGCAAGCCGTCTTCGGGTCTGGCGATCAAGCTGGCGCCGGGTTCCAACGCTCTGGACACCGCAAAAGCACTGCACAAGACCATCGAAGACCTGGAACCGTTCTTTCCGCAAGGCATGAAAGTCGTTTACCCGTATGACACCACGCCAGTGGTCTCCGCATCGATCAAGGGTGTTGTTGAAACCCTGGTGGAAGCCGTCGTACTGGTGTTCCTGGTGATGTTCCTGTTCCTGCAGAACTTCCGCGCCACCATCATCACCACGATGACGGTGCCCGTTGTATTGCTCGGTACGTTCGGCATCCTGGCCGCTGCAGGTTTCAGCATCAACACCCTGACCATGTTCGGCATGGTCCTGGCCATCGGCTTGCTGGTGGACGATGCGATTGTGGTGGTGGAAAACGTCGAGCGGGTAATGGCCGAAGAAGGCCTGCCGCCCAAGGAAGCCACCAAGAAATCCATGGAGCAGATCCAGGGTGCCCTGGTGGGTATCGCCCTGGTGCTGTCGGCGGTACTGCTGCCAATGGCCTTCTTCAGCGGCTCCACCGGTGTGATTTACAAACAGTTCTCGATCACGATCGTTTCGGCGATGGCCCTGTCGGTGCTGGTTGCATTGATCTTCACCCCGGCGCTGTGCGCCACCATGCTCAAGCCTATCCAGAAGGGTGATCACGGTGAGAACAAGCGCGGATTCTTCGGCTGGTTCAACCGCACTTTCGACAGTGGCGTCAAACGCTACGAGAAAGGTGTCGGCAGCATCCTGCGCCACAAGGCTCCGTACCTGCTGGCTTACGTACTGATCGTGGTCGGCATGGTGTTCCTGTTTACCCGTATTCCTACTTCATTCCTTCCGGAAGAAGACCAGGGCGTACTGTTTGCGCAGGTACAAACCCCCGCGGGCACCACGGCAGAACGCACTCAGGATGTGATCGACAGGATGCGTGAGTACCTGTTGAAAGACGAGTCGGGAGCGGTGTCTTCCGTGTTCACCGTAAACGGCTTCAACTTCGCCGGTCGCGGTCAAAGCTCGGGCCTTGCGTTCATCATGCTCAAGCCCTGGGGCGAGCGAGATGCGGACAACAGCGTGTTTGCACTGGCTGCCCGTGCTCAGGCGCACTTCTCTACCTTCCGCGACGCAATGGTGTTCGCCTTTGCTCCGCCGGCCGTTATGGAATTGGGTAACGCCACCGGTTTTGACGTTTACCTGCAAGACCGCTCCGGTATCGGTCACGAGAAGCTGATGGCCGCCCGTAACCAGTTCCTGGGGATGGCTGCACAAAGCAAGATCCTGGCAGGCGTACGTCCGAACGGCTTGAACGATGAGCCGCAGTACCAACTGGAAATCGACGATGAAGCCGCACGCGCCCTGGGCGTCGAGCTGAGCGACATCAACAACACGCTCTCGATCGGCCTGGGTGCCAGCTACGTCAACGACTTCATCGACCACGGCCGTGTGAAGAAGGTGTTCCTGCAAGGTGCAGCGGACTCGCGGATGAACCCGGAAGACCTGAAGAAGTGGTTCGTGCGTAACAGCGAAGGGACCATGGTGCCGTTCTCGGCATTCGCCAAAGGCAAATGGATCTACGGCCCTCCGAAGCTGTCGCGCTATAACGGCGTAGAAGCGATGGAAATCCTCGGTTCTCCGGCGCCTGGTTACAGCAGCGGTCAAGCCATGGCCGAAGTCGAAGCCCTGGCGAAAAAACTGCCGCCAGGTGTGGGTATTTCCTGGACGGGGCTGTCATTTGAGGAACGTCTGTCAGGTTCGCAAGCACCTGCCCTGTACGCAATCTCCTTGCTGATGGTGTTCTTGTGCCTTGCCGCACTGTACGAAAGCTGGTCGATCCCGATTGCAGTCATGCTCGTTGTGCCTCTGGGGATTATCGGTGCACTGATGGCTACCAGCCTGCGAGGGTTGTCCAACGACGTGTACTTCCAGGTGGGCTTGCTCACGACCATCGGTCTGGCATCGAAAAACGCCATTCTGATCGTCGAGTTTGCCAAGGAGCTGCATGAACAAGGACGAACATTGACGGAGGCTGCGATCGAAGCGTGCCGCATGCGTCTGCGTCCGATCATCATGACCTCGCTGGCGTTTGTACTGGGTGTGATCCCCCTGGCCATTTCCACGGGCGCAGGTTCGGGCAGCCAGCACGCTATTGGTACCGGTGTTATCGGTGGCATGATCACCGCTACCGTGCTGGCCGTGTTCTGGGTACCGCTGTTCTTTGTGGCCGTATCGTCCATTGGCAGCAAAAAAGAGTCGAAGACGAAAGTGGATCTGACTAAAACTCCAAACCAAGAGGCTGGCCAATGAGCAAGTCGCTTCTCGCAGTAGCTGTCGCAGCGTTCACGCTGGGCGGCTGCTCGCTGATCCCCGACTACCAGCGCCCTGAAGCGCCGGTAGCGGCGCAATACCCGCAAGGCCCGGCCTACTCGCCAACCGAGGCGGCCAACAAGGCCGCTGCAGAACAAGGCTGGCGTCAGTTTTTCCATGACCCGGCACTGCAGCAACTGATTCAAACCGCGCTGGTGAACAACCGCGACCTGCGGGTCGCGGCGCTGAACATTGACGCCTATGCCGCGCAGTACCGCATTCAACGTGCCGATCTGTTCCCGGCCGTCTCGGCCACTGCCAGCGGCAGCCGACAGCGCACTCCGGCGCGCATGTCGCAAACCGGCGAATCGGGGATCACCAGCAGTTATTCGGCGACCCTTGGGGTCAGCGCGTATGAGCTGGACTTGTTCGGACGGGTTCGCAGCCTGAGCGATCAGGCTCTGCAGAACTACTTTGCAACCGAAGAAGCCCGACGCAGCACCCAGATCAGTCTGGTCGCCAGTGTCGCCAATGCCTACCTGACCTGGCAGGCTGACAAAGAGCTGCTGAAACTGACCGAAGACACGCTCAAGACGTTCGATGAGAGCTACAAGCTCACCTTGCGCAGCAATGAAGTGGGTGTGGCCTCGGCACTGGATGTGAGCCAGTCCCGTACCTCGGTGGAAAACGCCAAGGTCCAGCTGGCCAGGTACACCCGTCAGGTGGCTCAGGATCAGAACAGCCTGGCACTGCTGCTTGGCACCACCATCCCGGACAACCTGCCGGCCGCCAAGCCGCTGGCAGCCGACCTGTTGAGCGAAGTACCTGCTGGCTTGCCATCAGACTTGCTGCAGCGTCGTCCGGACATCCTCGAAGCCGAGCACAAGCTGTTGGCGGCCAACGCCAACATCGGCGCGGCACGGGCTGCGTTCTTCCCCAGCATCAGCCTCACGGCCAATGCCGGGACCTTGAGCCCTGACCTGTCGGGGCTGTTCAAGGGTGGTTCGGGCACCTGGCTGTTTTCGCCGCAGATCAACCTGCCGATCTTTAACGCAGGGGCTTTGCGCGCCAGCCTGGACTACTCGAAGATCCAGAAGGAAATCACCGTTTCTCAGTATGAGAAAACGATCCAGACCGCCTTCCAGGAAGTCTCTGACGGCCTGGCTGCGCGTCAGACCTACAACCAGCAGTTGCAGGCACAAACCGATTTCGTCAACGCCAACCAGGATTACTACCGGTTAGCCGAACGTCGTTATCGGATTGGGATCGACAGCAACCTGACGTTCCTTGATGCCCAGCGCTCGTTGTTCAGCGCCCAGCAATCACTGATAACCGATCGTCTTTCGCAGCTGACCAGTGAAGTCACGCTGTACAAGGCATTGGGTGGCGGCTGGTTCGAACAGACCGGGCAAGACCGCCCTGTTTCGGATCAGCCACCGAAGGCTTGATGCGTAACGGTTAAACAACAAACCCGCCAATAGGCGGGTTTGTTGTTTATGACCCTTGTGGGAGCGGGCTTGCTCGCGATGGCATCACCTCGGTTCGCCTGGCAAACCGTGAAGCTCGCTCCCCCATGAATCGATTACACCCGCGACTCGACCCCCAACTCATCCCACACCGACTCGGCCAGGTGGAACGTCGCATTGGCCGCCGGAATACCACAGTAGATGGCGCTCTGCATGATCACTTCCTTGATCTCGGCGCGGCTCACGCCATTGTTGGCCGCAGCACGCAAATGCAGTTTCAGCTCTTCATTGCGGTTCATGCCGATCAGCATGGCGATGGTGATCAGGCTGCGGGTATGGCGCGGCAAACCCGGACGGGTCCAGATGTCACCCCAGGCATGGCGGGTGATCATTTCCTGGAACTCGCTGTTGAACTCGGTCAGGGCGTTGAGGCTGCGATCGACATGGGCATCACCCAACACTGCCCGGCGTACTTGCATGCCTTCGTCGTAACGTTGTTTCTCGTCCACAAAAAGCTCCTCAGACCGCTGACAAAAATTGCAGCACGCGCTGGCTGAACGCATCGCCCGCCTGCACGTTGGACAGGTGCGCGGCATAAAATTCGGCGTACTGCGCGCCTCGCACCTGCTCCTGAATGAAATGGCTGCCGGCAGGCGGCGTGACCGCATCTTCAGTGCCCGCAATCACCAGCATGGGCACCTCTATGGCACCCAGCTGATCGCGAAAGTCTGCATCGCGCACAGCGGCACAGTTGGCGGCGTAACCCTGTGGCGAGGTCGCGGCGAGCATGTCGGTTATACGCTTGGCCTGCCCGGGATTGGCCTGGGCAAAATCAGGGGTAAACCAGCGTGCAATCGAGGCGTCACGCAGCCCGGCCATCGCCTGTGCGCCGTCTCGCAAGACCATTTCGATTCGCGGGTTCCATACCGAAGGCTCGCCAATTTTGGCAGCGGTGTTGCACACCACCAGCTTGTGCAAGCGATTACCGGCATTGATCCCCAGCCATTGACCAATCAACCCCCCCATCGACAGCCCGCAAAAGTGCGCCCGTTCGATATGCAGTGCATCCAGCAGTGCCAGAACGTCGCCGCCCAACTGCTCGATACTGTAAGGGCCCTCGGTCACCAGAGACTGGCCATGACCACGGGTGTCGTAACGCACTACCTGGAAATGCTCGGCGAATGCCGGAATCTGCGTATCCCACATCCCCAGATCAGTCCCCAGGGAATTGGACAACACCAGCACCGGCGCGCCTTGCGGACCGTCCAGCCGGTAGTTGAGTTCACCTTCAGCGAGTTGTACACGTCCCACGAGCTTCTCCTTTAGAGGACCAACGCAAAATGTTCAGCCCGCGCACGCTCGACCCACGTCGTCGCCTGGCCAAGGTAATGGGCCGGATCGAGCAAGCGATCCAGTTCGTCTGCACTCAGGTGTGCGGTGATTTGCGGCTCATCGCCCAATACCGCTCGCAAGTGACGCTGTTGGGCCACTGCACGCTTGCAACACTGCTCCAGCAGATGGTGCGCCGTTTCGCGCCCTACCCTCTGGGCCAGCACGATGCTCACCGCTTCGGCCAGCACCAGCCCGTGGGTCAGGTCAAGATTGCGCGCCATGCGCTCGCGGTCCACTTCCAGCCCTTGGGCAATGTTCAAGGCCTGTACCAGCGCACCGGACACCACGCAGCAAATTTCAGGCAGGGTTTCCCACTCGGCATGCCACAGTCCCAGGCTGCGTTCGTGCTCCTGGGGCATGGCGCTGTACAGGATGCTGAGCAGCCCCGGCACCCGTGTCGCGGCGCTGATCAACACCGCAGAGCCCACGGGGTTGCGCTTGTGGGGCATGGTCGAAGAACCGCCCTTGCCCGGCGCCGACGGCTCAAACACTTCAGCGGCCTCGGTTTGCATCAGCAGGCTGATATCCCGGCCTATCTTGCCAAGACCACCGGCGATCAAACCTAGAACCGCACCGAACTCCACCAGACGATCTCGCTGGGTATGCCAGGGTTGCTCAGGCAGGTTGAGCCCCAACTCGTTGGCCAGCGCCTGTGCCACCGGCATCCCCTGGTCGCCCAGGGCCGCCAGGGTGCCCGAGGCGCCACCAAATTGCAGGCACAGCAAACGCGGCTTCAGTTCATGAAGGCGTTGGCGGTTGCGGGTAACGGCGCCCAACCAACTGGCGATCTTCATCCCCAGTGTGACCGGCGTAGCCTGTTGCAGCCATGTACGCCCTGCCAAAGGCGTAGCGACATACCGCTGAGCCTGCTCGGCGAGGATATCCGCCAATTGCGTCAGGTCGCGCTCGATCAGCCCCAGTGCAGCACGCAGTTGCAGCACCAGCCCGGTGTCCATGATGTCCTGGCTGGTGGCGCCCAAGTGCACATAACGCTCGGCCTCGGGCGCGGTACTGGCAATCTGTTTCCCCAGGGCTTTGACCAGGGGGATCGCCGAATTCCCGGCACTGGCGATCGCCAGGCCCAGGGCCTCGAAGTCGTAGAGTTCAGCGCGACACGCCGCTGTAATCGGCGCGAGCGCAGCGTGAGGAATCACCCCGACCCCGGCCTGCGCCCGGGCCAGGGCCGCTTCGACGTCGAGCATGGCCTGGACCCGGCCTTGGTCGCTAAAGACCTCGCCCATGGCCTTGGCCGTAAAGTACGCATCGAAAAGCTGATGACTCATAAACCTTCCTTAGAAAGCGCGCGCCACCGATGGCGCGCGCGGGTACATCACAGATCGTGGTGCAGGTACTTGGGCTGCTTGGGCAAGCGGAAGCTGAACAGGAAAGCAATGGCCATCATGACCGTCACATACCAGTAGAAGCTGTTTTCCATGCCCATCGACTTGAGCCCCAACGCCACATATTCCGCCGATCCACCAAAGATCGCGTTGGCCACCGCATACGCCAGCCCCACACCCAACGCACGCACCTGCGGCGGGAACATCTCGGCTTTGACCAGGCCGCTGATCGAGGTGTAGAAGCTGACAATCGCCAGCGCCAACGTAATCAGCACAAAGGCCAGAAACGGGCTGCTGATGGTTTTCAGGGTCAGCAGGATCGGTACCGTACACAGCGTACCCAACGCACCAAACCAGAGCATGTTGTTACGTCGACCGATCTTGTCCGCCAGCATGCCGAACAGCGGCTGCATGCACATATAAAGAAAGAGCGCGCCGGTCATGATGTAACTGGCGGTTTTGGCATGCATGCCAGCCGTATTGACCAGGTACTTCTGCATATAGGTGGTAAAGGTGTAGAAAATCAGCGAGCCGCCAGCGGTGTAACCCAGCACGGTAATGAACGCCGCTTTATGGTCGCGGAACAACGCCCTCACACTGCCAGCATCCTTGTCCTGACGAGTTTCGGCGCTGGTGGTTTCTTTAAGGGTGCGACGCAGCATCAACGAAATCAGCGCTGCAATGGCACCGATTACAAACGGTACGCGCCAGCCCCAGGCCCGCAGTTCATCTTCTGACAGGAACTGTTGAAGAATCACCACGACCAGTACAGCCAGCAACTGGCCGCCGATCAGCGTTACATACTGAAAAGAGGCAAAGAAGCCACGCTGGCCCTTGAGCGCCACTTCACTCATATAAGTCGCCGTGGTCCCGTACTCGCCCCCCACCGACAGCCCCTGAAACAGTCGCGCCATCAACAGCAGGGCCGGCGCCCAGGCCCCGATCGAGGCGTAGGTAGGCAAACAGGCAATCACCAGCGAGCCGGCGCACATCATCAGCACCGAGATCATCATTGAATTCTTTCGCCCGTGCTTGTCGGCGACCCGGCCAAACAGCCAGCCGCCGATGGGACGCATCAGAAAACCGGCCGCAAACACACCGGCGGTGTTGAGCAACTGCACCGTGGGGTCATCTGAAGGGAAAAAAGCAGGCGCAAAGTAAATCGCGCAGAAGGCGTAAACGTAAAAGTCGAACCATTCGACAAGGTTGCCGGAAGACGCACCGACAATCGCAAAGATCCTTTTTTTACGTTCCTCTCCTGTGTAGTGAGTTTCTGTTGTCATGTTTATTTACTCATCAGGTTTTAGTTGCAATCAGACACACCTTGCAACATATAGCGCCGCAACCGCAATAAGCCGAACGACTGAGGCTGCAGTCGTCCGGCTTTGACTCCAGCGCTATCAGACCCGCTCTATCGCCAATGCCAGACCTTGCCCAACACCCACGCACATGGTGGCCAGGCCTTTCTTGCCGCCGGTTTTTTCCAACTGATGCAGGGCGGTCATCACAATTCGTGCCCCGCTCATGCCCAGCGGGTGGCCCAGGGCAATTGCCCCGCCGTTGGGGTTAACCTGCGGCGCGTCGTCAGCCAGGCCCAATTCCCGCAATACGGCCAGGCCTTGGCTGGCGAACGCTTCGTTGAGTTCGATCACATCAAAATCGCTGACCGCCAGACCCAGGCGCTCAACCAGCTTGCGTACCGCAGGCACCGGGCCGATCCCCATGACACGCGGCGCCACACCGGCGCTGGCCATGCCCAGGACTCGGGCGCGAGCGGTCAGGCCATGACGCTTGACCGCCTCGGCCGACGCCAGAATCAGCGCCGCCGCACCGTCGTTTACCCCCGAGGCATTGCCCGCAGTGACGGTCTTGTCCGGGCCGTTGACCGGTTTGAGTTTGCCCAGTGTTTCGAGGCTGGTATCCGCACGGGGATGTTCATCATGCTCAACGATGGTTTCGCCCTTTTTATGGGCGATACGTACCGGCACGATTTCTTCGGCGAAGTAACCTGCAGCCTGGGCAGCCGCAGTCCGTTGCTGGCTGCGCAGGGCAAAAGCGTCCTGGTCGGAGCGGGAAATGTTGTACTCGTCGGCCACGTTGTCCGCCGTCTGTGGCATCGGATCGACACCGTACTGGGCTTTCATCAGCGGGTTGATAAAGCGCCAGCCGATGGTCGTGTCTTCCAGCTTCATGTTGCGCGAGAACGCCGCATCGGCCTTGCCCATCACAAAGGGCGCTCGTGACATGGACTCAACGCCTCCGGCAATCGCCAGCTCCATTTCACCACTGGCAATGGCGCGGAACGCCGTACCGATGGCATCCATGCCCGAGGCACACAGGCGGTTGAGCGTGACGCCGGGAATGGTTGGCGCCAGCCCGGCCAGCAACGCAGCCATGCGGGCCACGTTGCGATTGTCTTCACCGGCCTGGTTGGCGCAGCCGAAAAACACTTCGTCGACTTCGTCCCATTTCACGCCAGGGTTGCGCTCGATCAGTGCCTTGATTGGTACTGCAGCCAGGTCATCCGCACGAACCGTTGCCAGGCCACCGCCAAAACGGCCAATGGGGGTGCGAATCGCGTCACAGATAAAGACTTCACGCATCACGCTTCTCCCGGTGCCTGGCCGTGGGCCAGTGCAGTGCGTGCTTCCAGATCGCGCAAGGCCGTCAGCTCCACGTCGGTCGGTGCCGCCGTCTGCTGCACGTTATCGGCAAAACGAATGGCCCAGCCGGTGGCCGCGATGACTTGCTCGCGGGTCACACCCGGGTGCAGCGCAGTGACCACGAATTCGTTGGTCTGCTCTTCAGGTTCCATGGTGCACAGGTCAGTGATGATCCCGACAGGACCGGCACCTGGCAGGCCCAGACGCTTGCGCGAGTCGCCGCCTTCGCCATGACCGACCGAGGTGATGAAGTCCAGCTTGTCGACAAGTGAACGGGCCGACTGCTTGAGGATAATCAGCACGCTTTTCGCCGACCCGGCGATTTCCGGCGCACCACCTGCACCTGGCAGGCGCACTTTTGGCTGGTGATAGTCGCCGACCACTGTGGTGTTGATATTGCCGAAGCGGTCGACCTGGGCCGCGCCCAGAAAGCCCACATCGACCCGGCCGCCTTGCAGCCAGTAACGGAAGATTTCGCTGGTGGATACGACCGTGTCCGCGGTTTCAGCCAGTTCACCGTCACCAATCGACAGCGGCAGTACATCCGGTTTGGCACCAATCGGGCCGGATTCGTAGATCAGCACCACATCAGGCGATGAAGTCAGGCGTGCCAGGTTGGCCGCCTTGGAAGGCAGGCCGATCCCGACAAAACACACAGAACCGTTTTTCAAGCGGCGAGCAGCGGCGACGGTCATCATTTCGTTGGTGGAGTAAGTCATTATTTTGCCTCCGAAGCGCGGGCCAGCTTGGCCTGGAACTCGCTGAAATTCGCAGTGCCGTGGATGTATTCGTTAATCCAGGCTGTAAAGGTCTCGCGGTCGCGGGCGATAGGGTCCCACGCCTGATAGAAACGGTTATCGCGCTCGGTATAACCGTGAGCGTAGGAAGGATGCGCACCACCCGGGACATGGCATACCGCGCTAAGTGCCCAGGTTGGCAATACACAGGCGTTCATCGGGGCTTGCAGGTCATCAACGATTTCTTCAACCGTGACGATGCAGCGCTTGGCCGCCAACGCCGCTTCTTTCTGTACACCCAAAATGCCCCACAGCAGCACGTTGCCTTTGCGGTCAGCCTTTTGCGCATGAATCACCGTCACGTCCGGGCGTACCGCCGGCACAGCGGCCAGGACTTCACCCGTAAACGGGCAAGTCACCGTCTTGATCAGCGGGTTGACCTTGGGCAGATCAGAACCGGCGTAGGCGCGCAGCACGGCAAACGGCAGGCCCGAGGCACCCGCCACGTAGGCGTTGGCCAGGTCGGCATGGCTGTGCTCTTCGATTTCCAGCGGCTGCGGCCACTGCTTTTCAACGGCATCACGCAGACGGTGCAGCGAACCAACGCCCGGATTACCACCCCAGGAAAAGATCAATTTTCGTGCACAACCGGCGCCGATCAACTGGTCGTAAACCAGGTCAGGTGTCATCCGCACCAGGGTCAGGTCTTTCTTGCCCTGGCGGATGATTTCATGACCCGCTGCAGTCGGGATAAGGTGGGTGAAACCTTCAAGGGCAACGGTGTCGCCATCGCTCACAAATTGTTTCACCGCGTCGTGTAAGGATATTATCTCTGCCATCTGGGGTAGCTCCCGTTTTTTGTAAGCCACTGCGGTTGTAGAAGGTGCGCCAGCGCGACACCGGATGTTCAGCAGATTAAGCCGCAGCTTTCGCCCAAACAATCCGATAATCGACTATGTGTTCGTTAATCGAACACATAGTTAGCACGACAACGATCAGGTTGCGTCCGCACGGCTGACCATGCCCTTGATCAGTACCGCAGCGGTGGCCAGGGCCGCTGGAATCACCAGGGCGGTCAGCACTTGCTCGAAGTTCCAGCCCAGTCCCAGCAGCGTCGCGCCCATCCAGGCCCCCAGAATGGCACCGAAGCGGCCAATGCCAAGCATCCAGGACACCCCCGTGGCGCGGCCTTGGGTCGGGTAGAAACGTGCAGCCAAAGAAGGCATTGCCGATTGCGCACCATTCACACACATACCGGCCACCAGCACCAGGGTGGCGAGCAGGGTGATGTTGCCCAGGCTCTGGCCCACAGCGTAGGCAAACACCCCGGCCAGCAGGTAGAAAATACCGATCACCTTGTGCGGATTGAATCGGTCCATCGCCCAACCCACTCCCACCGCACTCAGTACCCCGCCGAACTGGAACAGTGCGCCAATGAATGCCGCCTGCTCCATGCTTGCGCCACTGTCACGCATCAACGTCGGTAGCCAGCTGGTGAGCAGATACACAATCACCAGCCCCATGAAATAGGTGAGCCACAGCAACAAGGTGCCCGTGCTGTAGGTGCCGGAAAAAATCACCGCAAACACGTTGCGGGCCTTGACGGTCTTTTGCTCCGGCACACTGAAGCTTGCAGCTTGAGCCACAACTGCCGGGTTGATCGGGGCCAAGGCTTTGCGCACGAGCTCAATACTGCGATTGCGTACGACCAGAAAACGCGCGGATTCAGGCAACCACACAACTAAAACCAGGGTCAGGATCAGCGGCAACACCCCGCCGATCAGCAGCAGGCTGTGCCAGCCATACATAGGGATCAGCTTGGCCGAGACAAACCCGCCTGCGGCCATGCCCAGGTTGAAGCCGCAGAACATGCCGGTCACCAGCAAGGACTTGTGGCGTTCAGGGGTGTACTCCGACAGCAACGTGGTGGCATTGGGCATCCCGGCCCCCAGGCCCAAACCGGTCAAGAACCGCAATACCAGCAATTGATCCACGTTGGTGCTGTAGGCCGACGCCAGGCTGAACCCGCCAAAAACCAGTACCGCTACCACCAGCACCACTTTGCGGCCAAAACGGTCCGCCAGCGGCCCCGAACCCAACGCACCAAACACCATGCCGATCAGGGCGGCACTCATGACCGGCCCCAGGCTGGCGCGGTCTATGCCCCAGTCCTGAGACAGCGCCGGTGCAATAAAGCCCATTGCAGCGGTGTCCAGACCATCGAGGAAAACAATCAGAAAACACAGGATCACGACGCGCCACTGGTAGCGTGACAAGGGTTGAGCATTGATGAAGGACTGCACATCAAGGCAGTTGCCGACGGGAGACTGGGGTGAATTCATTATTTTTATACCGAGTAAAAACCAGGGCGAACAAAAACCGGCCAGAGGCTGGCGGCTCACACTAAAAACTATCGGGGGATCAGCGAATCTTCGGGCGACTGCGCAGTGACTGCGTCAATGACGGACAGATGGGGGTGCTCATGGCGTGTAGCCTCTTCATTATTATTTTGGCCAGGTGCTGAAGAACGCGCAGCGAACTTCGAACGGGGCGCTGAGGCGACATTAAGCAGCGCACTGCCAGCACGCAATTCGATAAACGCTTAAGTGTGCGTTTATCGAACGCTTAGTAGCCGCTGCATCAACTGAACAGCTGGGTACTCAGCTCGCGGCTGGCGCTGAGCATGATCGGCAAAAAGCGCTGTTCAAGCTCGGTGCGAGTGACGCGACCCGCGTGGGTGCTGACGTTCAAGGCTGCCAGAACCTGCCCTGAAGCGTCATACACCGGCACGGCAATCGAGCGCAGGCCTTGCTCCAGTTCTTGATCGACCACACACCAGCCTTGTTCCCGCACTTGCTGCAAACATTCAAGCAAGGCCTCGGGTGTGTGCAGGGTACGGCTGGTTTTAGCCTGGAACTCACCGTGGGCCAGGTATTCGTGCAGCGTCACATCATCCAGCGCTGCCAGCAGGATGCGTCCCATCGAGGTGCAATAGGCAGGCAGACGGCCACCTACCGACAGATCTACCGAGATCAGACGCTGGGTCGTGGCCGAGCGGGCGATATAGAGGATGTCATCGCCTTCGAGGGTCGCCATGTTGCACGCCTCGTGCAATTGCTCGCTCATGCGGTCCAGATACGGCTGGGCCGTTACCGCCAGCGGCGTCGACGACAGATAGGCATGACCCAGGGTCAGCACTTTGGGCAGCAGGGAATAAGTTCGGCCATCGGTGGTCGCATAACCGAGCTTGATCAGGGTGTACAGGCAGCGGCGCACTGCGGCCCGCGGGATTTCAGTGCGATGGCTGATCTGCGCAATGGTCAGATGCCGCTTGCGCTCCTGAAACGCCTGCACGACCGCCAGGCCCCGGGCCAGCGATGACATGAAGTCAGGATCACCGGTAAACGCCTGAATACGCTTGGCCGGTGACGCCACAATCGGTGGCGCGATACTGGCTACACCATTGCGCAGTTGATCATTCATTCCCAACCCCCCAGCTTCAGCTATTTATAGTTATGGTACGCCGGGCGATTATCGAACCGTTGGCCGATAATCGCAATCTCAACCCTCAAGACCGTTCCGACGACAGCCCATAGTTAGCCCGTGATCCTTGCACCCACCTTTAATTGAAATCAAGCGCCCTGCTAAACAGTCGGATCAATGATAGAAAACGTCTGTTTTATATGTATTCAGGTTAAGTTCAGCCACCGGGTTAAATAACTTGATGGGCCAACTACTCGGGCACCGTATTAATAGAGTGTCTCGACGCAGGTGTTCGATTATTTATAACACCTCATTCACTTGGAAGTTGACGGGCGTAAAGTTATTCGGCGATAGTAGTGGCACTCCTCAGCCCTTGAGGGCAGGAAGAGATTGAGAGTACAAGGTCAAGCCTGTGCGGAAGATTGGATCCAAGCAACTCGTTGAGTTCAATAGGTACTCGCGGCTCAACCGTAAAGTGCATCGTGTGTTGTTTCCCTTTGGGGTGAACACTTACCAACGGCGGCGTTCATGTTTTAGTTGATGACGTAGCCGCGTGCATGGCGTGGTGTATTTAAGCGTGACGTTATTAATAGGCACTTGCCTTATGGTCTATCATTCGTCATATGAATCAACCTCCCGGCACGGTGATTCACCAGGTTTAATCTCAACTCAATTAGGTAACACAGTGACGAAAGACGAACTGCGCGCAGAACTTGAGCGTCAGGAACAACGTTTCAAGGATGTTTATGGTGGTGAAGTGACGACCTACGCAGCTCAGTCAGAGCCCGGGCGTAAACCTTGGCGCAAACGTGCCAGTCTGCTCGACCAGGCTTTCTCCCAAGAAATCCAGAAAATTGAAAAAGAACTCAAAGCAGAAGAGCCATGACCTGCGCCTGAAAATCAGCACAGGCAACCCTAGACTGCCCCTTGCGCACCCGCCATTTGCATGAGCGGATGTGGCTGTTGGCTATGCCAGAGCCCAAACCGATCCTGCAACCACGTCTGATTTGATAAATTTCATGTAGCCGAATCAGACCTGCGCAAGCGCATGAGCGTGCCCCTCGAACCCCCCTATAGCCTTTGGTATCAGTGGTTTGAGGGAAGTTTCCTACGCTCATTTGCGGAAGACCTTTACGAGCTTTTTCATTTATAGATGTTACCAACGGGCAGCTAGTGCATTGATTAGCGGGGTTTTCTGGCATAATCCGCCCCCCTTTATGACCGTGTCAGAAAACCTTCATGATCGATCTATTAAGCGGATTGGACGCCTGGGTTCTTATCAGCCTCTTCTTCGCCCTAGCCTTTGTTCTCGCGTTTGAGTTCATCAACGGCTTTCATGACACCGCGAACGCGGTTGCGACAGTCATCTACACCAAAGCCATGCCGCCTCACCTGGCGGTGTTCTTTTCCGGTGTATTCAACTTCCTCGGCGTTCTGCTGGGCGGGGTCGGCGTGGCATATGCCATCGTCCACCTGCTGCCGGTAGAGCTGCTGGTCAATGTAAACACCGGACATGGCCTGGCCATGGTGTTCTCATTGCTTGCAGCGGCCATCACCTGGAACCTCGGGACCTGGTATTTCGGGATTCCGGCGTCAAGCTCTCACACCCTGATCGGTTCGATCCTGGGCGTAGGCCTGGCCAATGCCCTGATCAGCGGCATTCCGGTAAGTGAAGGGGTTAACTGGCAGAAGGCGATCGACATTGGCGCCTCGCTGGTGTTCTCGCCAATGGCCGGTTTCCTGGTTGCAGGCCTGGTGTTGATTGCCCTGAAGTGGTGGCGTCCTGCATCCAAGATGCACAAGACCCCGGAACAACGCCGCAAGCTGGACGACAAAAAGCACCCGCCCTTCTGGAACCGCCTGGTTCTGGTGATCTCGGCCATGGCCGTAAGCTTCGTTCACGGCTCCAACGATGGCCAGAAAGGCATCGGCCTGATCATGCTGGTTCTGATCGGCATCGTGCCAAGCGCTTTCGTTCTGGACTTGAACAGCACCACCTACCAGATCGAGCGTACTCGCGACGCCACCTTGCACCTGAGCCAGTTCTACGAGCGTAACAACGCTTCGCTGGCCGAGTTCCTGGCGCTGGGCAAAAGCGTCAAAGGCGACCTCCCGGATCAGTTCAGCTGCAACCCGCAGCAGACCGAACCGACCATCGCGGCTCTGTTGACCTCGCTTAAAGGCGTGGCGGACTACCACTCGATTCCAGCTGAAAAACGTATCGAGATCCGCCGCTACCTGCTTTGCCTGGATGACACCGCGAAAAAAGTCAGCAAATTGCCAGCCCTTGATTCCCGCGAAAAAGCGGACCTCGAAAAACTGCGTAAAGACCTGACCGCCACCACAGAATACGCCCCGTTCTGGGTCATTCTGGCTGTCGCACTGGCCTTGGGCCTGGGCACAATGGTTGGCTGGAAACGCGTGGTTAAAACCATCGGCGAGAAGATCGGCAAGCAAGGCATGACCTATGCCCAGGGCATGGCGGCTCAGATCACCACTGCCTTTGCCATCGGTATGGCCAACATCTTCGCCCTGCCTGTATCGACGACACACATTCTGTCGTCGGGTGTGGCGGGCACGATGGTCGCCAACAAAAGCGGCCTGCAAGGCGGCACGATCAAGACCATCCTGATGGCGTGGGTGTTGACCTTACCGGCCACCATCGCTCTGTCTGCGACGCTATTCTGGCTGGCTTCCAAAGCACTCGCCTGATTCTGCGCCGAACAAAAAAGGTACGTCCCTTGCGGGCCGTACCTTTTTTTATGCCTGCTCCCGCAGTCATCCTCCAGGAGAAGGTCTTTTTACAGGCAAAAAAATAGGCGACCGAAGTCGCCCAAAATGCCTTGCGTGCTCATGCTCCGTTAAGACTCGGCGCTATTTGCGCTTCTGGGAGTCTTTCCAGATAAAAATGCCCAGACCTGCGAAAAACAAAACCATGAGGCCGACGGTAAGAACTCCGGCGATAACCACATTATCGAGAAACATGACGGCCTCCTGCGCAAGTCTGATTGTTTGTCTGTTGAAGCTAGATTAACCACTCGCGCAGGCGCACAACTTGACCGGGATCAATAGTGATCCACGGCCAGCTGTCAATTGAGGGGCTTGGTTGACTCAGATCATCGAAAACGGGCAGTTCAGCGCTTTTTCGGTTTTTTCTTCGGCTTTTTCGCAGCTTTTGCCAACGGCATTGCCTGTTCGAACGCATTGCGCACTTCGTTCAAGCGCTTTTCATTGAGGTCGTGGACCCGCTTGGCGCGCTCGGCGCCCAGATCGACCAGTTTGGTGTCTTGGCTCATAAAAAATCAGACCACTGTCAGTGTGTTTCAGTACGCCAATAATGCGATGCAAGCTCAGCGCTGACCAGAAAAAACCTCCTACACCTTGATATCGACCCACAACCCCTGACGCTGCATGCCATCAATCACGGGCGCTACCGGCGCACTGTCATCAGCGTTTTCTTGCGCCGCGCCTTCCTGTTCCCGCGCTTCACGACGACGCTTGTCATGCTGACGTTGTTGCTCCTGGCGCAACAGCAGCGTGGTCTGATCGGCATCGCTGTTCTTCAGGTCAATTGCACATTCACTGGAACTGGCTTGCGCAGGTGCAACGGGGGGGATCTCGGGGCGAGGACGTACAGGGTCCTGTCCGGAGGTCACGGGTACAACGCCAAGGGGCAAGATGGACGGCAACATGGTGATTGTTCTCCTGTCTTCAGGCTGTCGGCGACAACCCGTCGAGGTGAGCCGTTCGTCGATAACTGCCGGGGCTTCTTTTGTGCCGGGCAGCTTTTTATGAGAGTCCTTTGGACTGGGGCCACTGATCCGTTAATATACTCGGCTTTTTCAAAGCGGGAGTCAGGCAGCATGGCGCAGCAGTATCAACCGGGGCAACGCTGGATTAGTGACAGCGAAGCAGAGCTAGGTTTAGGCACCGTTCTGGCACAGGACGGTCGCTTGTTGACCGTGCTCTATCCGGCCACTGGCGAAACCCGCCAATATTCGCTGCGCAACGCACCGCTGACGCGTGTTCGGTTCTCGCCAGGTGACACCATCATCCACTTCGAAGGCTGGAAGATGACCGTGCGCGAAGTCGAGGACGTTGACGGCCTGATGGTCTACCACGGCCTCAATGAGCAAAACGAAGCCGTCACCCTGCCAGAAACCCAACTGTCGAACTTTATCCAGTTCCGCCTGGCCAGCGACCGTTTGTTCGCCGGTCAGATCGACCCGCTGTCCTGGTTCTCGCTGCGCTACCACACCCTTGAGCACACCAGCCGTCAGCTGCAATCGCCGCTGTGGGCCCTGGGTGGCGTGCGTGCGCAACCCATTGCACACCAACTGCACATTGCCCGCGAAGTGGCTGACCGCATCGCTCCACGGGTTTTGCTGGCTGACGAAGTGGGCCTGGGCAAAACCATTGAAGCCGGTCTGGTGATTCACCGCCAACTGCTCAGTGGCCGCGCTAACCGCGTCTTGATCGTAGTCCCGGAAAACCTGCAGCACCAATGGCTGGTTGAAATGCGTCGCCGCTTCAACCTTGAAGTGGCGCTGTTCGATGAAGAACGCTTTATCGAAAGCGATGCCAGCAACCCGTTTGAAGACTGCCAACTGGCGCTGATTGCCCTGGAATGGCTGGTTGACGACCCCAAGGCCCAGGCTGCGCTGTTTGATGCCGACTGGGATCTGCTGGTGGTCGACGAAGCGCACCACTTGGTGTGGCATGAAGACAACGTCAGCCCCGAGTACGGCCTGGTTGAACAGCTCGCCGGCGTAATCCCGGGCGTACTGCTGCTTACCGCAACGCCAGAGCAACTGGGTCAGGACAGCCACTTTGCGCGCTTGCGCCTGCTGGACCCTAACCGTTTCCACGACCTGGCCGCTTTCCGCGCCGAGAGCGAAAACTATCGCCCGGTTGCTCAAGCCGTACAGGAGCTGCTGGATAAGGGCCGCCTGTCACCTGAAGCTCACCAGACCATCCACGGCTTCCTCGGTGCCGAAGGCGATACCCTGCTGGCCGCCGTCAATGATGGCGATACAGAGGCCAGCGCCCGCCTGGTGCGCGAGCTGCTTGACCGCCACGGCACCGGCCGCGTCCTGTTCCGTAACACCCGCGCTGCGATCCAGGGTTTCCCGGAGCGCAAACTGCACGCTTACCCGCTGCCGTGCCCGGCCGAATACCTGGAGCTGCCGCTGGGCGAACACGCCGAGCTGTACCCGGAAGTCAGCTTCCAGTCCCAGCCTGACGCCAGCGATGAAGAGCGCTGGTGGCGCTTTGATCCTCGGGTTGAGTGGCTGACCGACACCCTGAAAATGCTCAAGCGCACCAAAGTGCTGGTCATTTGCGCCCACGCCGAAACCGCAATGGATCTGGAAGACGCCCTGCGCGTTCGTTCCGGCATTCCTGCAACCGTCTTCCACGAAGGCATGAATATTCTTGAGCGCGACCGCGCTGCGGCCTACTTCGCAGATGAAGAGTTCGGCGCTCAAGTACTGATCTGTTCCGAAATCGGCAGTGAAGGCCGCAACTTCCAGTTCGCCCACCATCTGGTGCTGTTCGACCTGCCGTCCCACCCGGACTTGCTGGAGCAGCGTATCGGCCGTCTGGACCGTATCGGTCAGAAGCACATTATCGAACTGCACGTGCCGTACCTTGAAACCAGCCCGCAACAGCGCCTGTTCCAGTGGTACCACGAAGCGCTGAATGCCTTCCTCAATACCTGCCCGACCGGCAACGCCCTGCAACACCAGTTCGGCCCACGCCTGCTGCCGTTGCTTGAAGCTGCGGACGATCACGAGTGGCAAGCGCTGATCGACGAAGCACGCCTTGAGCGCGAGCGTCTCGAACAGGAACTGCACACTGGCCGTGACCGCTTGCTGGAGCTTAACTCCGGCGGCTCGGGCGAAGGCGAAGCCCTGGTTGAAGCGATTCTTGAACAAGACGACCAGTTCACCCTGCCGATCTACATGGAAACCCTGTTCAACGCCTTTGGCATCGACAGCGAAGACCATTCCGAGAACGCGCTGATCCTCAAGCCAAGCGAAAAAATGCTCGACGCCAGCTTCCCGCTGGGCGACGACGAAGGTGTCACCATCACCTACGATCGCAACCAGGCCCTGTCGCGCGAAGACATGCAGTTCATCACCTGGGAACACCCGATGGTGCAAGGCGGCATGGACCTCGTACTGTCAGGCTCAATGGGCAACACCGCCGTCGCCCTGATCAAGAACAAGGCCCTCAAGCCTGGCACCGTGCTGCTGGAGCTGATTTACGTCAGCGAAGTGGTTGCCCCGCGCTCCCTGCAATTGGGTCGCTACCTGCCCCCTGCTGCCCTGCGCTGCCTGCTCGACGCCAACGGCAATGACCTGTCGTCACGCGTGGCGTTCGACACGCTCAACGAGCAACTGGAAAGCGTGCCCCGTGCCAGTGCCAACAAGTTCGTCCAGGCCCAGCGCGACCAGCTGACGCCGAAGATCAACGCCGGTGAAGCCAAGATCGCCCCCCGCCACGCAGAGCGCGTGGCCGAAGCGCAACGCCGCCTGGCAGCCGATACCGAAGAAGAACTGGCACGTTTGACTGCCCTGCAAGCGGTCAACCCTAGCGTTCGGGACAGCGAACTGGTTGCCTTGCGCAAGCAACGCGAACAAAGCCTGGCCATGCTCGAAAAAGCAGCCCTGCGCCTTGAAGCCATTCGCGTGCTGGTAGCGGGTTAAAAACCCATGACCTGTGGGAGCGGGCTTGCTCGCGATTGGATTAATGTGGTGAAACTGAATCACCGCGCTGATCCTATCGCGAGCAAGCCCGCTCCCACATTTCTGACAGTTCCGATCTGACGTAACTGACTATAAACCCCCGCCCTAATAACAAAATGATCGCTATCATTTTGCCATCACGCCTGCCTCGCTCTATTCAGCCTCTATACTCGATCCCAAGCTAGCAACTTTCGACTAGCACATCAGGATTGCCGAGGCGTGCAATGGAAAGGCTAGGGTTGCAACTTGCGGTTGAGCCTTCAGAAAACGCACAACTGCTGTTAATCGGCGGCTATAGCCCCTATCTGGTATTCGTCGCCTGGCTGGTCGCCTGTACTGCCTGCCTGGCCACGCTGGATCTGCTCGACCGCTGCGCCCATGCAGAAAAAACCGCTGCCAAGACCCTTTGGCGATGGATCAGTGTCGGTTGCCTGGCGACCGGCATATGGGCCATGTACACCATCTGCCTGCTGGCATTGGAGTCCCCTCTTGAATCTCGCTACAGCCTCGCAATAGCCATTGGCTCCTTAGTGATATCCCTGCTCGCGGCCCTGGTGATCGTGCACGTTTTCACTCGCATCACGATCTGGCGTTCACGTAGCGGTTTGTTTCATCAACTGACCAAATTTGCCCTGTGCATGACGGCAGCCGGCACCCTGCTCTGCGCTTACTTCATCAGCATGTCGGCCGTGGGCGACCCGGTCGTGAGCCATTCAGGTACGGACAGCAAGAACTGGCAACTGGCGCTGGTGGCTGCCCTGATTGCCCTGTTGTTGATTGGTAGTTGCATCAGTGCCGCGATCGTCGACAAAAAGCTGCAACTCAAGGAACGCGACCTGAGGCGGGTCAACGCATTGCTCAGTCAACTCGACCAGGCGCGCGCGTCATTGCAGCAAGTGGCCCATTACGATCCGTTGACCAACCTGATCAATCGACGTGGTTTCAACCAGCTATTTGCTGAAAAGCTCATTGAATGCACTGCCAATACCAGCAAGTTGGCCGTGATGTTCCTCGACATTGACCACTTCAAACGCATCAATGACAGCCTGGGCCACGATGCGGGCGACGAATTGCTGAAGGTCATCGCCGCGCGCATCAAACATGCAACCCGCAGCCACAATGATGTCGTTGCCCGCTTTGGCGGTGACGAGTTCTGTATTTTGATCAACCTGAACCACCGCGAAGAAGCGCAAAGCATGGGCCAGCGCATCATGCTCAAACTCAAAGAGCCCATCGAGCTGTCAGGAAGACAGATGGTGATGACCACCAGCATTGGCATCAGTGTGTTTCCGGATGACGGTACAAACTGTGCCGAACTGCTCAAGCATGCCGACCTGGCGCTTTATCAGTCCAAGGGGTGCGGGCGTAACAACCTGAACTTTTTTAGCCCTAATCTTAAAACCCGGGCCTCGCTGGAACTGCAGATCGAGGAAGAACTGCGTAACGCGCTCAATGAAGACAAAGGGCTGCTTCTGCATTACCAGCCCATCTTTGACCTCAAGCATGGCCGCGTCGCCAAACTCGAGGCCCTGGTGCGCTGGCAGCATCCCGAACATGGCTTGCTCGGTCCTGACCGTTTTATCAACATCGCCGAGGCCAACGGGCTAATCGCCGGACTGGACCACTGGGTGCTGCGCAAAGCCTGTCATGACCTTGCCGCCCTTTCCCGCCAGGGGTGGGCACATTTGGGGATTGCCGTGAATTGTTCGGCGCGCAATCTGGTGCGGGTTGAGCTGGCAGACGAAATCGAAAGCGCTCTTCGCACATCAGGCATTGCTGCCCATCGACTGGAACTGGAAGTCACGGAAAACGCCCTGATGTGCAACCTGAGCAGCACCTCCCAGCTGTTGCGACAGATCCGGGCACTTGGCGTGTCACTGTCCATTGATGATTTCGGCACCGGTTATTCATCCCTGGCCTACCTGAAGCGCCTGCCACTCAACACCTTGAAAATTGACCGTTCGTTTATCCAGGACATACCGAGCTCCAGCCAGGACATGGAAATCGTCCAGGCCATTATCCTCATGGCCCACACCCTGCACCTGCAAGTCGTCACCGAAGGTGTGGAGACCACCCAGCAGTTCGAGTTTCTTGAACAGTTCGGCTGCGACTTTATCCAGGGCTATCTGCTCAGTCGCCCAGTCCCCTTCGAGGCACTGCAAGAGACTCTCGAACAGCTCGACAAACGCCCGGTGCCCGCACCTGACCACACCACATTTGTATTCACCGGCCAGTAGCAGCACAGCTGCCCTGCAGGCCAAAAAAAAACGCCACAGTACCAACTGTGGCGTTTCTCTACGGCAAATTGCCACTACCTGTAGCCGGGTTACTCAGCTACACACTCCGGGCTCTTCAAATCAGTGCAAATAATTGCCCCAGCTTGGTGCGCACAGCTATTTTTTCGCCCTTTCCTGGACCATCACCCAAGGTGAAACCACGACTGCCCAGAGCTGCGGGTCACGTTCAAGAACGTCTAGCGCCTGCGCCTCAGTCATCTTGCCAAGAACACCAGACGCCATCCAGGCCGCGACTTTCTCTGCATCATCCTGAGTCACGGCCTGCGCCGCTTCAATCAAGTCCAGCTCAGGTTCAACCCACAGCAAATCACCTTTGGCGAAGAAGGGCTGCAAGGCTTTCCATTCAATAGTTGAGGTCTCGCCAAGCAGCTTGGCATAGAGGGTGCTAGGTTCTTCGTTCATGGGTTTCACCGGGAAAAAAAATCGGCGCAATGATAACGCCGCACACCCGGTAGAAAAACCCGGTTTTTCAGGCAAAGGAACGAAGAAAGAGCAGAAGGCACAGGACCGCCGCGTTGATCTGGCAACATTCTGATAACTATCAACAGCCTAATCCGCCGCTATTCTGTCTCTTTCTTACGTTTAAGCGACATTTCCTGTTTATTCCCCCGGCAGCCCGCTATTCAAGCGCTAAACCGGCGCTCTACACTGTACCGGTACAGTTGCAGGGGGGATTGACCGGGCATTTCGCTAAGAAGAAGACCCGGTCCGGCTGCCTTGGCTTCCAGGACTATAAAAATTACAACAGAAGAGTGGAGCACCAATAAAGATGGCTACGAAGCAGATTACTAAACTGTTTGCCGCTATGGTTTTGGCCGGGTTTGCCAGCCATTCATTTGCCGCAGACACCATCAAGATCGGTATCGCCGGCCCTAAAACCGGGCCTCTGACGCAGTACGGCGACATGCAGTTTGCTGGCGCAAAAATGGCCATCGAACAAATCAACGCCAAAGGCGGTGTTGATGGCAAAAAACTTGAAGCCGTTGACTACGATGACGCCTGCGACCCGAAACAAGCGGTTGCCGTGGCCAACAAAGTCGTCAATGACGGCATCAAATTTGTAGTCGGCCACCTGTGCTCCAGCTCCACTCAGCCTGCTTCGGACATTTACGAAGACGAAGGCATCATCATGATTACCCCGGCCGCCACCGGCCCGGAAATCACCGCCCGCGGTTACAAAATGATCTTCCGTACCATCGGTCTGGACAGCGCCCAGGGCCCTGCAGCCGGTAACTACATCGCTGATCACGTGAAACCGAAAATCGTCGCGGTATTGCACGACAAACAGCAATACGGTGAAGGCATCGCCTCCGCCGTTAAAAAGACCCTGGAAGACAAAGGCGTCAAGGTCGCTGTCTTTGAAGGCGTCAACGCTGGCGAAAAAGACTACTCCTCTGTCATTGCCAAGCTCAAGCAAGCCAATGTCGACTTCGTCTACTACGGCGGCTACCACCCTGAGCTGGGTCTGATCCTGCGCCAGGCTAAAGAGAAAGGCCTGAACGCCAAGTTCATGGGCCCAGAAGGCGTGGGCAACGAGTCCATCTCGCAAATCGCCCAGGGCGCTTCCGAAGGCCTGCTGGTTACCCTGCCAAAAGCATTCGACGCCGACCCGGCCAACAAGGCTCTGGTTGAAGCCTTTGCTGCCAAGAAACAAGATCCTACCGGCCCATTCGTGTTCCCGGCTTACGCAGCGGTTGAAGTGATTGCCGGCGGTATCGAGCAAGCCAAAAGCGAAGACCCAACCAAAGTCGCTGAAGCTATCCACAAAGGCACTTACAAAACCCCAACCGGCAACCTGAAATTTGACGCCAAAGGCGACGTGGAAGATTTCAAGTTCGTGGTTTACGAATGGCACTTCGGCAAGCCTAAAACTGAAGTAAGCCCTCAGTAAGGGTCGGTTCCCGACCTGACAACAAAGCCCACTGCACAAGCGGTGGGTTTTGTTTTACGGGTCCTTGGTTCGTGGAAATGGGGCTGCGCTTTCGTGATCCGAAAGTCTGCCCACCTGAAAATCTTTAAAACCGTCACCAGCGGTTCGCTGGCAGAAGACCCGTGCTCCAAGTGGGTGAATACCCATACAGCCCGGGCCGGAAAATGACTCCACCAGTGAAATGCGTCTCAGGTTTTTAGGAGCTTTGTAATGCCTGACATCTATCACTTCTTCCAAATGCTGGTTAACGGCCTCAACGTTGGCAGCACTTATGCCCTGATCGCCATCGGCTACACGATGGTTTACGGCATTATTGGAATGATCAACTTCGCCCACGGCGAGGTGTACATGATTGGTTCCTATATTGCGTTCATCGCCATCGCAGGCTTGACCATGATGGGTCTGGACAGCGTGCCACTCCTGCTGACTGCCGCGTTTATCGCCAGCATCGTGGTCACCAGCGCCTACGGCTACAGCATCGAGCGGGTTGCCTACCGTCCTTTGCGCGGCAGTAACCGCCTTATCCCGTTGATTTCTGCCATCGGCATGTCGATCTTCCTGCAAAACACCGTACTACTGGCACAGGACTCAAAAGACAAATCGATCCCTAACCTGATCCCCGGCGGCTTCACCTTTGGTCCTGGAGGCGCTAGTGAAGTTATCGTCTCCTACATGCAAATCGTGGTTTTCGTCGTCACCTTCCTCGCAATGCTTGGCCTAACTATGTTCATCTCTCGCTCACGCATGGGCCGCGCCTGCCGCGCCTGTGCCGAAGACATGAAAATGGCCAACCTGCTGGGTATCAATACCAACAACGTCATTGCGCTGACCTTCGTGATCGGTGCTGCCCTGGCAGCCGTTGCGGCGGTGTTGATCAGTGTCCAGTACGGCGTAATCAACCCTAACGCAGGATTCCTGGTGGGCCTTAAAGCCTTCACCGCTGCGGTATTGGGCGGTATTGGCAGCATTCCTGGCGCGATGCTCGGTGGCCTGGTACTCGGTGTAGCTGAAGCCTTTGGTGCCGATATCTTCGGCGACCAGTACAAAGACGTAGTGGCTTTTGGCTTGCTGGTGCTGGTGCTGCTGTTCCGTCCGACCGGCATTCTGGGGCGTCCGGAGATTGAAAAAGTATGACTAGGAATCTTAAGTCGGCGCTCTTCAGCGCCTTGTTGGTCTGGGCCGTCGCCTACCCGGTACTCGGCCTGAAACTGACTATCGTCGGGATCAACATCGAAGTTCACAACACCAGCACCTTTACCCTGAGCGTGATCGCGATCTGCTCCTTGCTGATGTTTGTGCGCGTGTTGTTCAACCAGCAACTGACCTCGGCCTGGAAGAACTCTCCCAGCCTGCCAAAAGTGCCTGTCAAGGCCACCAACTTCCTGACCCTGCCCAGCACCCAGCGCTGGATCATTCTCGGTCTGGTCGTGGTT
This sequence comes from Pseudomonas sp. MF06569, assembly GCF_059862735.1. Classification (NCBI taxonomy): domain Bacteria; kingdom Pseudomonadati; phylum Pseudomonadota; class Gammaproteobacteria; order Pseudomonadales; family Pseudomonadaceae; genus Pseudomonas; species Pseudomonas sp. MF06569. The sequence continues at coordinate 29,440 of NZ_JCBCUZ010000003.1, forward strand.
GCCCTGATCTGGCCTTTCTATGGTTCGCGCGGTGCCGTGGACATTGCCACGCTGATCCTGATCTACGTGATGCTCGGCCTGGGCCTGAACATCGTGGTCGGGCTGGCCGGTCTGCTTGACCTGGGTTATGTCGGGTTCTATGCCGTGGGTGCCTACACCTACGCGCTGCTCGCCCATTACTTCGGCCTGAGCTTCTGGATCTGCCTGCCGCTGGCCGGGTTGATGGCCGCTACCTTTGGCTTCCTGCTCGGTTTCCCGGTGCTGCGTTTACGCGGTGACTATCTGGCCATCGTGACCCTGGGCTTCGGTGAAATCATCCGTCTGTTCCTGCGTAACCTGACCGACCTCACTGGCGGCCCCAACGGTATCAGCAACATCCCGAAACCAACGTTGTTCGGCCTCAGCTTCGACAGAACCGCTGCCGAAGGCATGCAAACCTTTCACGAGTACTTTGGCATTGCCTACAACTCGATCAACAAGGTCATTTTCTTGTACCTGATCGCGTTGGTGCTGGTCCTGCTGGTGCTGTTCGTGATCAACCGCCTGCTGCGCATGCCAATCGGTCGCGCATGGGAAGCACTGCGTGAAGACGAAATCGCCTGCCGCGCTCTGGGCCTGAACCCGACCGTGATCAAGCTCTCCGCCTTCACCCTGGGCGCTACCTTCGCAGGTTTCGCCGGCAGCTTCTTTGCTGCACGCCAGGGCCTGGTGACGCCTGAGTCGTTCACCTTCCTTGAGTCGGCGATCATTCTGGCCATCGTGGTACTGGGTGGCATGGGCTCGCAACTGGGCGTGATCCTGGCAGCCGTGGTGATGATCCTGCTGCCAGAGATGATGCGTGAATTCAGCGAATACCGGATGCTGCTGTTCGGAGCACTGATGGTGCTGATGATGATCTGGCGCCCGCAAGGTCTTCTGCCCATGCAACGTCCTCACCTGGAGCTGCGAAAATGAGCCGCGAGTTACTGAAAGTCAGCGGCCTGAGCATGCGCTTTGGCGGCTTGTTGGCGGTGAATGGCGTGGCCCTGACCGTCAAGGAAAAACAGGTTGTGTCGATGATCGGCCCTAACGGTGCCGGCAAGACCACGGTCTTCAACTGCCTGACCGGTTTCTACAAGCCGTCTGCCGGTAGCATCGTGCTCGATGGTGAGTCGATTGAAGGCCTGCCGGGTCATGAAATCGCGCGCAAAGGCGTGGTTCGTACCTTCCAGAACGTGCGTCTGTTCAAAGACATGACAGCCGTTGAGAACCTGCTGATTGCCCAGCATCGCCACCTCAACACCAACTTTCTGTCGGGCCTGTTCAAAACCCCTTCATTCCGTAAAAGCGAACGTGAGGCCCTGGATTACGCCGCGTACTGGCTGGACAAGGTCAACCTGACCGAGTTCGCCAACCGCCCGGCGGGCACCCTGGCATACGGCCAGCAACGACGCCTGGAAATCGCCCGCTGCATGATGACGCGCCCGCGCATCCTCATGCTCGACGAACCGGCGGCAGGGCTGAACCCCAAGGAAACCGAAGACCTCAAAGCGCTGATCAGCGTTTTGCGCAATGAGCACAACGCTACCGTGCTGTTGATTGAGCACGACATGAAACTGGTCATGAGCATTTCCGACCATATCGTGGTGATCAACCAGGGCACGCCTTTGGCTGACGGGACGCCGGAACAGATCCGCGACAACCCTGAAGTGATCAAAGCCTATTTGGGGGAAGCGTAAAATGCTGCAATTTGAAAACGTTTCGACCTTTTACGGCAAGATCCAGGCCCTGCACGGCGTCAACGTTGAAGTGCGCCAGGGCGAGATCGTCACCCTGATCGGCGCCAACGGTGCTGGCAAATCGACCCTGATGATGACCTTGTGCGGTTCCCCGCAAGCCCACAGCGGCAGCATTCGTTATCTGGGCGAGGAACTGGTGGGGTTGAGCTCGGCGCAGATCATGCGCAAAAGCATCGCTGTTGTACCTGAAGGGCGCCGGGTGTTTGCTCGTTTGACTGTGGAAGAGAACCTCGCCATGGGCGGATTCTTTACCGAGAAGCAGGAATACGAAGAGCAAATGGATAAGGTTCTGCACTTGTTCCCGCGCCTGAAAGAACGTTTCACACAGCGGGGTGGCACCATGTCCGGTGGTGAGCAGCAAATGCTCGCCATTGGCCGTGCGCTGATGAGCAAGCCCAAGCTGCTGTTGCTGGATGAACCATCGCTAGGGTTGGCCCCGATCATCATTCAACAGATTTTCGACATCATCGAACAGCTGCGTGATGAGGGTGTAACGGTGTTTCTGGTGGAGCAAAACGCCAACCAGGCGCTCAAAATCGCTGACCGCGCCTACGTGCTGGAAAACGGCCGGGTGGTCATGCAAGGCACCGGCGAGCAACTGCTCAACGATCCAAAAGTGCGTGACGCCTATCTGGGTGGCTAATGCTGCCTGCGACACAAAAAACGGCCCTTCGGGGCCGTTTTTTATTGCCCCCTACCGGGCTTTCTGTAGCAGCTGCCGCAGGAACGGGGGGAGGTTGCAGTTAAAAACCAAAAAATAATTCAGGTGCGTTGTAACAACTGCCCCCCTCGTTTCTCTAGTTGGGTAAGCCGGCAGCAATCGCTACCGGGATCTGGAGAATCACCATGAACAGCAAAACTACCCGCACCCTGTCCGCCGCTGCACTGGCACTTGCTCTGGGTTCCGCCCTGAGCATCGCCGCCCTGCCCGCTCAGGCTGCTGGCGATATGGAGAAGTGCTTCGGGGTTGCCATGAAAGGCCATAACGATTGCGCCGCAGGGGCAGGCACTACCTGTGCAGGAACCGCCAAGGTAGACAATCAGGCCAATGCCTGGAAGCTCGTACCAAAAGGCACCTGCGAAACAACCTCCAGCAGCACCTCGCCTACCGGCTTTGGCCAAATGGCTGCCTACAAAGCCAAATCCTGATTCGCACACTGAGTGCTGATGATGCACAGCCCGCTTGCTTCGCTCATCGCGCCTCGTGCGCCCCAGCTCCCGCCGCGTGCGGGGCTGGGGCTCAAGGCCGAACATTTCCAGGATGTACTTGCCACCCGACCTGACGTCGGGTTCTTTGAAGTACACGCCGAAAACTACATGGTTGCCGGAGGTCCGTTCCACCACTACCTGAGCCTGATTTGCGAACAGTATCCCCTGTCGATTCACGGCGTCGGTCTGTCGATCGGGGGCCAAAGTCCGCTCAATCCCGAACATTTGCAACGCTTGAGCACATTGCTCGACCGCTACCGGCCCCAGATGTTTTCCGAACATCTGGCATGGTCTTCCCACGGGCCGTATTTTTTGAACGACCTGCTGCCTTTGCGTTATGACACCGCCACGCTGACTCGGGTATGCGCGCACATTGATCAGGTCCAGAACCTCTTGCAGCGCCAGATCCTGCTGGAAAACCCCGCCACCTATATTGAGTTCGACGAGGCCCATTACGACGAGGCCGACTTCATCCACGAAGTCATCACCCGCAGTGGTTGTGGCCTATTGCTGGACGTTAACAACCTGTACGTGTCCTGCATCAACCACGCCCGTGATCCCCTGGCCTACCTCGATGCATTGCCACTGCGGGGCGTTGGAGAGATTCATCTGGCAGGTTTTGCCGAAGAGTCCGACAGCCTTGGCGAGCGACTGCTTATCGACAACCACGGATCACCCGTCGATCAAGCCGTGTGGACGCTGTACCGACAAGCACTGGAGCGGACGGGCCCAATGGCCACCCTGATCGAGCGCGACAACCATCTGCCTGCACTCGCCGAACTCGTCAAGGAAGCACAACTTGCCGAGCACTACCTGAGCAGCACACAGGTGCGACCATGAATATGCAAGAGGCTTTCAGCGCAGCGCTGCTCGATCCTGACACGCCTTACCCGCAAGGTATTTCCTGCCATAACGGCGACATTGAGCGTCGTTATGCGGTTTATCGCAACAATGTCCACAGTGGCCTGATCAACGCACTGGCCACGAGCTACCCGGTCGTTTCGCAGCTGGTTGGCGACGTATTCTTTCAGGCAATGGCGCGGGCTTTTATTCAAGAGTTCCCGCCCAAAAGCCCTGTAATGAGCACCTATGGCGTCCAGTTCGCAGATTTTGTCGAGGGTTTCGCACCTGCCAGCAGCGTGCCTTACCTGGCGGATGTCGCACGACTGGAACGGTTGTGCGTCCAGGCCTTTCACGCCGCAGACGCCTGCGCAGTGGACCCGCACTTATTGATCCGCGCGCTCAACAACCCCGACAGCCTGGGCCAGCTGTGCCTGCAACTGCATCCCGGCGTCGCAAGCCTGGATTCACCCTACGCCATAGCTGCTCTATGGACCGCACATCAACACCAGGGCCAAATCCAGGGCCTTGACCCGCACCAGCCACAAAGCGCCGTGGTGCTACGCAACGGATTACGGGTGGAAGTGTTCGCGGTCGGCTGCGGGTGTGCAGCGTTCGTGGACGGGCTCAAGGAAGGCCGGACCCTGGAACTGGCCGCTTGCCAGGCTCTGGAAGCCGCCCCTGATTTTGATCTGGGCCAGGCCCTGGCGCTGCTGATCACCCATGACGCCATCACCGGCCTACACCCCACCGCAGAGGTTTCGCCATGAACACCCATGCAACGCCCACATGCCAGATACGCCGTTTAATCGGACTGATGCAACGCATTCCCCACACGCTGATAGCCTTTGTCGCACGGTTTTCTATCGCTGCGGTGTTCTGGAAGTCCGGCCAGACCAAAGTCGAGGGCTTGGCGATCGACCTGGTGAACGGCACCTTTGAACTCAATACCCCACACTTGGCCGACTCTGCGGTGTACTTGTTCAGTACGGAGTACAAACTCCCGCTGCTGCCCCCGGACATTGCCGCGTACGCAGCAGCTTTCAGTGAACACGTCTTCCCGCTGCTGATCCTGCTGGGGCTTGCCACCCGTTTTTCGGCACTGGCACTGCTGGGGATGACGCTGACCATTCAGTTATTCGTGTACCCGGACGCCTACCCCACTCACGGGACATGGATCGCGATTCTGTTGTACCTGATGGCCAGAGGCCCCGGTGCGTTGTCGATTGATCACCTGATCGCCAGACGTTTTCGTTACCGCGAGTCAATGGCCTCACCACTGCGCCGGAACCAGCCTGCAAGGTAATCCGCCAAAACCTGCGTGCGCTTCGGCAAACCGCCCTGATAGGGGTGAACCAGGTACATGGGGTTACTGCGTGTCTGATAGTCACGCAGCAACGCGCGCAATCGTCCATCGGCCAGTTCGGCATTGAGCATGTATGAAGGCAGGCGGGCGATGCCGGCACCGATCACCGCGGCTTTTTTCAGCAAGCTGTAGTGATTGCTGGCAAACGGCCCCGAGACCCGCACACGGTGCAGTTCATGCTGGAGGTGGTACTGCCACTCTTCGCGGCCGCTGTAGTGACTGTTGAGCAGGCAACGGTGCTCGACCAGTTGCTGCGGGGTGACTGGCTCGCCGTATTGCTCAAGGTAGGCCGGGCTCGCACAGGTGATCTCCTGCCAGTTGAGCACCAGTTTTGCCACCAGTCGCTCGTTATTGGCGACCTGAGAACGGATCGCCAGATCGAAGCCCTCCCGCGCCATGTCGCGGTAGCTGTTGTTGAGTTCCAGCTCAATCTGCACCTGGGGGTATTCGCGGGAAAATTCCATCAGCAGCGAATCAAAAAATGTTTCGCCCAAGGATACGGGCACGGTCATACGCACCGGGCCTGCCATATCGTCTTTGAGTCGGGCTAATGCCTGACGCGCCCGCTCCACTTGCACGACCAATGCCCGGGCCTGGGGCAGTAACGCTGCGCCAGCAGCCGTCAGGCTCAAACGCCGTGTGGTGCGGTGCAGCAACACCACCGCAAACTGAGCCTCCAAGAGGCTGATGCGCTTGGACAATTGCCCTTTGCTGCAACCCAGTTGCTGGGCGGCCAAGGTAAAACTCCCCGCGTCGATCAACACCGCGAACGCCGCCAAGTCATCCATTTCGCTCATGGATTGTTTCCATATGAAAACCAAAGGTTGCCTATTAGTGCGCTTATCCCGCTAAAAAACCACCACTAGACTAAGCACTCACCTCTTCCTGCAAGGAACACCCCATGAAAATCCTGTTGATCGGCGCTAACGGCACCATTGGTTCAGCCATTGATCGCGAGCTGTCGTCGCGCCACGAGATCGTGCGTATTGGCCGCAATAGCGGCGATTTTCAGGTCGATATCAGCGACAGTTCATCGATCCGCAACCTGTTCGAACAGACCGGACGCTTCGACGCGCTGGTCTGTGCCGCTGGCAACGTCAAGTTCGCCGCACTGGAAGACATGAGCGAAAGCGACTTCGCCCTGGGCCTGCAGGACAAGTTGATGGGGCAAGTCAATCTGCTGCTGATTGGTCGCGAGTTTGCCAACGATGGCGCCTCGTTCACCTTCACCAGCGGTGTCATCAATCGCGAACCGATTCGCACGGGCAGTTCGGCGGCACTGGTCAACGCAGCACTCGACGGCTTTGTAAAAGCGGCTGCCATCGAGCTGCCACGGGGGCTGCGGGTTAACTCGGTGAGCCCTACGGTACTGGAAGAGGCGATGGGCAAGTACGCGCCGTACTTCCGCGGTTTCAAGCCGGTGGCAGGCGCCGACGTGGCTCTGGCCTACGCAAAAAGTGTCGAAGGCCTGCAAACCGGGCAAACCTACATCGTGGGTTGAGCCGAGTTCTGTAGTCGCTGCCGCAGGCTGCGAAGGGTTGCTCCGCAACCCGTTTTCTCGAAATCACCGCAGGCCTGATCGCAGCCTGCGGCAGCGACTACAGAATGTGAACCTCTTGTGATGCACCGCCAGCCTGAGTAACGTGGCGGCTCTAGTCAGGAGTCCCAACGATGCGCGCTGTTCGTCCCGTAGTTTTGTTTGCCCTGCTGCCCCTGTTTGCGGGCTGCCAACTGCTCAACAGCAAGCCAGCTGACACCACCGCCGGCCTGACCCGCCTGCAAGGTGAGCTGGTTTCATCCGGTGATCAGTTGGTGTTCCAACCGTGCGTCGGCCAGCAGCGCTATGAAGTGCGCGACGGCGACAACACCACCCTGGTGCAGGACGCTTCTTACATGCCCAATAAACCGGGCAAGTTGTTCGCCGATATTCGCGGCAGTTTTGTCGCCAGCAAAACCCCCGGTGCGGACGGTGAAGTCCAGGTGCAACAGCTCTATCGCCTGGAACGCAACAGCAACGCCTGCCAGGACCTTAACTTCAAGCAACTGACCGTACACGCCAACGGCAATGGCCCGGCATGGGAAGTACAGGCCGGCGGCAAGGGCATGGTGCTTAAACGCGAAGGCCAGCCGGACCTGGCACTGCCTTATGTTGAAGAACAGATCGGTGACGGTCGTTTTTCGCTGTCCACTGAAGCCAACAATCAACGCATAGAGCTGTGGGTTGCCCCACAACGTTGCACCGACAGTGTCGACGGCAGCGTGCAGCATCTGGGTGCAGAGCTGCGGATCAACGGTCAGGTCCAGCGCGGCTGTGGCTATTTTGGTGGCGCACGCAACGACTAACCGACAACTGTTGCCGCATAGTGCCCCGAAGCAGCTTACAATTGGCGGTTCTGCCAGGGTTTACCTGGCCCCCCGATACTGGACACTGTCATGTTACGAATTACCGAACTCAAGCTGCCGATCGACCATCCCGAAGAAGACCTGCGCCCTGCCATCCTGCAGCGCCTGGGCATCGAAAGTGATGACCTGCTCGATTTCACCTTGTTCAAGCGCAGCTACGATGCGCGTAAAAAATCGTCCGAATTGTGCTTCATCTACACCATCGACCTGAGCGTGCGCGATGAAGCGCCGCTGTTGGCCAAGTTCGCGGACGACCGTAACGTCAATCCAGCGCCAGACGTCAGCTACAAAGTCGTCGGCCAGGCCCCACAAGACTTGAGCCAGCGCCCGATTGTGGTGGGTTTTGGCCCGTGCGGTATTTTCGCCGGCTTGCTGCTGGCACAGATGGGCTTCAAGCCGATCATTCTTGAGCGCGGCACCGAAGTTCGCCAGCGCACCAAGGACACCTGGGGCCTGTGGCGTAAAAACGTACTCAACCCCGAGTCCAACGTACAGTTTGGTGAAGGCGGCGCGGGCACGTTCTCGGACGGCAAGCTTTACAGCCAGATCAAGGATCCCAAGCACCACGGCCGTAAAGTGTTGCACGAGTTTGTCAAAGCCGGTGCCCCGGACGAGATCCTCTACGTCAGCAAGCCGCATATCGGTACGTTCCGTCTGACCGGTGTCGTCGAAAACATGCGCCAGCAGATCATCGCGCTGGGCGGTGAAGTCCGTTTTCAACAGCGTGTGACTGACGTCCTGATCGACGACGGCCAGTTGACCGGCGTGGTACTGGCCGACGGCGAACAGCTGAACTCGCGCCACGTGATCCTGGCCCTGGGCCACAGCGCACGTGACACGTTCCGCATGCTCCACGGTCGTGGCGTGTACATGGAAGCCAAACCGTTCTCGGTAGGTTTCCGGATCGAACACCCGCAGTCGTTGATCGACAGCGCACGCCTGGGCAAGTACGCGGGCCACCCGAAACTGGGCGCCGCCGACTACAAACTGGTACACCACGCCAAAAACGGCCGTTCGGTCTACAGCTTCTGCATGTGCCCAGGCGGCACCGTGGTTGCGGCTACCAGCGAGCCGGGTCGTGTTGTGACCAACGGTATGAGCCAGTACTCACGTAACGAACGCAACGCCAACTCGGGCATCGTGGTCGGCATCACACCTGAGGACTATCCAGGTGGGCCATTGGCCGGTATCGAACTGCAGGAACGCCTGGAAGCCCACGCCTACGTGTTGGGTGGCAGCAATTACGAAGCACCGGCGCAACTGGTGGGTGACTTTATTGCAGGCAAACCTTCATCGGCCCTGGGCAGCGTCGAGCCGTCCTACAAACCGGGTGTGTCCCTGGGTGATCTGGCCCTGGCCTTGCCGGACTACGCCATTGAAGCCATCCGTGAAGCCTTGCCGGCGTTCGAGAAACAGATCAAGGGTTTCTCGATGCATGATGCGATTCTGACCGGGATCGAAACCCGTACCTCGTCGCCTCTGCGCATGACCCGTGATGCGTCGATGCAAAGCCTCAACGTCAAGGGCCTGTTCCCGGCAGGCGAAGGCGCAGGCTATGCAGGTGGCATTCTGTCGGCCGGTGTCGACGGCATCCGGATTGCCGAGGCTGTCGCTCGCGACATTCTGGGTATCGAAGCGTAGGTTTTTGACGCAGTAGGAGCGAGCTTGCTCGCTCCTACAAACCCCGCATCAGAGCCCTGCCCGCAACACCCCTTCAGGCAACGCAGCGCCCTGCTCCACGCAGGCTTTGACTGCACCGATCAACGCGTCCAGTTCATAACCCTGAGCTTTGAGCCACTGCGCATCGTAGTAGGTCGTGGCATACCGCTCACCGCCATCACACAAAATCGCCACAATCGAGCCGCTTTCACCGTTGGCAACCATCTGCTGCGCCGCGATCAATGCGCCAATCAGATTCGTCCCGCTCGATCCTCCGACCCGTCGCCCCATGCGCTGCGCCAAGTAGTGCATTGCAGCCAGGGACAAGGCATCCGGGACCTTGACCATCGCGTCGATCACCTTCGGCAAAAATGAGGCCTCGACCCTGGGCCTGCCGATACCCTCAATGCGCGAGCCGCAGTCCAGTCGCAAACTGGCATCACCGCTCAGGTAAAAGTCGAAGAACACCGAACGTTCGGCGTCGGCACACAGCACGCGGGTGTTGTGCTGGCGATATCGGACATAGCGCCCCAGGGTTGCGGTCGTACCGCCCGTGCCCGGGCTGGAGATCAACCAACTCGGCTCCGGGTGACGTTCATAACGCAGTTGCTGGAAGATCGACTCGGCGATGTTGTTGTTCGCTCGCCAGTCCGTAGCCCGCTCGGCATAGGTGAACTGGTCCATGAAATGGCCACCGGTTTCCCGGGCCAGCCGCTCGGACTCGGCATGTATCCGGGTAGGGTCCTCCACCAAATGGCTTTGGCCACCATAAAAGGCTATTTGCTCGATCTTGGCAGGCGAGGTGCTGGCAGGCATCACGGCAATAAAGGGCAAACCCAGCAATCGGGCGAAATAGGCTTCAGACACTGCCGTCGAACCGCTGGACGCTTCGATCACCGGTGAGCCGGCCTTTAGCCAGCCATTACACAACGCATATAAAAACAGTGACCTCGCCAGACGGTGCTTGAGGCTGCCCGTCGGGTGACTTGACTCGTCCTTGAAGTACAACTCGATACCCGCAAAACCCGGCAGCGACACAGGAATCAGATGGGTGTCAGCACAGCGCTGAAAGTCTGCTTCAATCGTACGAATGGCTTCGCGTGCCCACTGGCGGTCTTGGTTCATGGAGGGTGGCTCGTGATAGCAAAAGGGAAAGCACAGCATGTGCGTACGGTGTGCAACGACCAATCCTAAGGCATTTCCTACAGTCGCCACAGGCACAGAACCGTCTCAATTTGACACACAACTGCTAGGCTCTTTGGCGATGCGAGAGCAAACCCCTGCTTATAACAAAAAAGAATATAGTTTTTGTTTTAACCCCTAACCCCACAGGTTAGGGTGTCGCACCTTTTACTTAATCGATGGAGAGCGACCTTGCCTCTGCGTAGTACTTTCACTCGTTTCTTTCAGTTGGAAGCTGCCAGCGGTCTGCTGTTGATTGCCGCGGCCGCTCTGGCTTTGATCATCAATAACTCACCGCTTTCCCATTACTACACGGCCTTTCTGGACGTGCCGGTAGCGGTACAAATCGGCGCCCTGCAAATTGCCAAGCCTTCGCTGCTGTGGATCAACGATGGCCTGATGGCCTTGTTCTTTCTGCTGATCGGCCTCGAGGTCAAGCGCGAACTGCTCGAAGGCCAGCTGTCCAAGCCCTCGCAAGTGGTGCTGCCGGGGGCCGCGGCCATCGGCGGGATGGTCGTGCCTGCGCTGATTTACTGGTACATCAACAAAGACTACCCCGACGCGCTGGGCGGCTGGGCGATCCCCATGGCCACTGACATCGCCTTCGCCCTCGGCGTGCTGGCCTTGCTCGGCAAACGCGTACCGGTGTCTCTCAAGCTGTTCCTGATGACCCTGGCGATCATCGACGATCTGGGGGCGATCATCGTGATCGCGGTGTTCTACTCCAGCGAACTGTCCGGCCTGTCGCTGCTGCTGGCAGCGGCATGCCTGATTGCCCTGATTGCGATGAACCGCATGGGCGTGATCAAAGTTGCGCCTTATATGATCATCGGCCTGATCCTCTGGGTGTGCGTGCTCAAAAGTGGTGTGCATGCCACGCTGGCGGGTGTAACGCTGGCGTTCTGTATCCCGCTGCGGACCAAGAACTCAGAACCGTCACCATTGATGACCATTGAGCATGCACTGCATCCGTGGGTGGCTTACGCGATCCTGCCGTTGTTTGCCTTCGCCAATGCCGGTGTATCGCTGGCGGGTGTCAGCCTGCACAGTTTCGTCAGTCACGTGCCGATGGGCATTGCGGCGGGCTTGCTGATCGGTAAGACCGTGGGCGTGTTCGGCTTGACCTGGATCGCCATCAAGACCGGCATGGCATCCCTGCCCGCTGGGGCCAACTGGGGCCAGGTGCTGGGCGTCGCCATCCTGTGCGGCATCGGCTTCACCATGAGCCTGTTCGTGGGGTCACTGGCGTTCGTAGCAGGCAGTAGCGAGTATGTGGGCATGGACCGCATGGGCATCCTGACCGGCTCCATCCTGGCGGCGCTGATCGGCTATGCCGTCACACTGTTCTTCAGCCGCAAACAATCATTAGCGTGACCCTGCTTTAATGCGGGAGCGGGCTGGCCCGGACAAAGGCAACGCAGATCACCTGCGTTGCCTTTGTCGCGACTGAACCGCCAAAAGAGGGAAACGTGGTCGATAAATTTCAGATTGTGCAATACGCGGGCATCACCGTGATGTTCCCGGCAGCGTTGGTCATTGCTGCCTGGTTATGGGTTGGCGCGTCGAAAAAAATCGCGTGTCTATGGTTGGGCGTGCTGGTGTGTGCCTACCTCATCGTGGGCGCGAGCAAGATCCTGTTCAAGGGCTGGGGCATTGGCCTGCATGACCTGGGCATTGCCGTCTTCAGCGGACACGCGATGAACGCTTGCCTGGTTTTCACCGTGATGCTGAATCTGCTGTGCCAACAGCTCGATCAACGTTTGCGCTGGCCAGTACTGGGGGCCGGCTTAGTGGCGACCTGGTGGTTTGCCATCCATTACGTTGCCCACACCATTCACCCATTGCCGGAGGCTATCGCAGGCGCACTGATAGGTTCGGTTGCCGCGTGTGTGTTTTTGTTTAGCGTCAAGCAATACAACCTCAGCAAGGTTCCACGGCCAGCGCTGATGATGGGCCTGGCAGTGGTGCTGGCGTTCGACGCCATGCCCAAGTACACGGCAGAACACTTGCTGGATCACATCGCCATAACGCTGTCGGGGGCCGACCAGGCCTTCAGGCACTCGTCCTGAGCTGAATCAGCGGACATGAAAAAACCCCGGCCAGTTCGCACTGGCCGGGGTTTTGTTTTAGCGCTGCCGCCCGATTTACTGGGTAACGCGGCTGGTGCCATCAACGGTCATGATGCGCACGCGCTCACCGGTACGGAACACCTGGTTCGGCTCAACCTGCTGCACATAGGCACGGGTGCTGCCGTCGTCTTCACGTACGGTGATTTCTACGCCCTGGGTCTTGGTCAGGCCCGATTCGGCCGCAGAACCCAGCAGGCCACCGGCTACTGCGCCGATAACAGCTGTCACGATGCTGCCACGGCCACCGCCGATGGCGCTGCCGCCCACACCGCCCACGATAGCGCCGGTTGCAGCGCCGATCGGAGTCTTGGTGCCTTCGATCTGCACCGGACGCAAGGCAACGATGGTGCCCATACGAACGGTCTGTACACGTCGAGCTTCGTCACGGGAGTAGGTATCGCCGGTCAGGTTGGAGGTGCAGCCGCCCAACAAGACAGTCATGGTAGAAAAAGCGGCAACCAACAGAACAGACTTACGCATAGGATCAACTCCAAAAGATCAGGGATTCATTAAACTCCGCAGCCGGGGACCTGTCACGGTACAGCGCGGGTAAAAAGGCTTTATTCAGCGTCTGTACAGTAAAAACAGAACCGTTTAGCCGTTTCAAAACTTCAGCAAAGAGTAGCGCGAAATAATCATCTTGCATTGCGCGCCACCCTCGCAAGTAACGTCTTTAAGGCGCCAGGCGCTCTCGAGCCCACTCAGTCCCTTCACGCCGATAGTTAAGGCGATCATGCAGACGGCTTGGCCGCCCCTGCCAGAACTCAATGCGCTGGGGCAACAACCGGTAGCCGCCCCAGTGCTCGGGGCAATGGGGCTGGGTGTCGCTGAACCGCGCCTCGGTGGCCTTGAGCAAACCGACCAGCTCGTCACGATCCGCAATCACCTGGCTTTGCGGCGAGGCCCAGGCTCCGATCCGGCTGCCCAGAGGTCGAACCTGATAATAGGCATCGGACTCTTGGGGCGTGACCTTGACCACTTGCCCCTCGATGCGCACTTGACGCTCCAGGGTTGGCCAGAAAAAAGTCATGGCCGCGAACGGCCGCTCAGCGAGTTGCTGGCCTTTGGCGCTGGTGTAATTGGTGAAAAAGGTAAACCCCTGTTCATCCAGACCTTTGAGCAAAAGCACACGGCAATGCGGACGCCCTTCGGCATCGACGGTGGCCAGGGTCATGGCATTCGCCTCGACCGGTGGCTGTTCGGTTTTGACCGCGTCGGTGAACCACTGATGAAACAGCGTGAAGGGCTCGGCCGGGGCTTGAGCCTCGGCCAGCCCGTCACGGGTGTAATCACGTCGCATATCTGCCAATGCTTGAGTCATGCCGCAATCCTTCCCTGAATCAATCAGTTCTTGGTCTCATCGTTGGCGGCAACTTTCTTGTCCGCAGCCGCTTTGGCTTTAGCCACGACCGGCTTCTTGGCTGGCGCTGGCTTCACTGCTTTTTTGGCCGGTGCCGCCTTCTTGGCTACAACGCCTTTCTTGGCCGGTGCCGCTGCGTTCTTCTTGGCTACAGAAGGTGGAACTGCAGGCTGCACAGCAACCAGTTCAGCGGGCGACAAGGCTGGCTGGCTGTATTTGCTGACCAGCGCGACCATCGTGGCTTGCGGCGTCATCAGGATTTCAACCCGACGGTTCAACGCACGACCTTCATTGCTGTCGTTGGCTGCGCGCGGCATCACAGAACCCATGCCACGCAGAGTCAGGCGGTTACCTTGCAAACCGCTCATGCGGAAGATGGCGGCCACTGACTTGGCGCGATCCAGGCTCAAACGGGTATTGGCGGCCATAGCGCCTGCAGAGTCCGCATGTCCCAACACCAACACGGCAGTTTTTGGATCGCCTTCAACGACTTTGGCCACGCGAGTGAACGGGCCCAGCATCGACGGCATCAGCAAGTCAGGACGGGTCGCCTTGAACGAGCTGTCAGCCGAAGCCACGATGATCAGCAGGTTTTCACGGCGTTCCAGTTGCAGGTTGGTGTCCTTGATCGCGACACGCAGGCGCGGCTCGTATTCATCCAGCCAGGCTTGAGTGATTTTCGGGTCTGGCATCGGGATCACGCCAACCGGGGCAGTTTTGGACGCTTTGTCATCGCCACCGAACGGCCACCACCAATTCTTGGTAGAGGTTGACGCGCCAGCAGGTGCGACAACGGCTGCCACTTTTTCCTTTTCAACCGGGGCGTCTTTCTTGGCGGAGTCAGAACCGAATGGCCACCAGCTGGAGCCACTGTCTTTGGCAACGGCAGCTGGAGCGGGTGTTTTGGCAGCCGGTGCTGGCGTCGGAGCCTTGGCAGCGGGAGCTGCAGTTTTGGCTACGGGTGGCGTTACTTTGGCGTCAGCCGGTTTGGCCGCAGCACTGGTGCCTTTATCGGCAGGCGTCGACGCCTGGTCGGATGAGCCCAACTGCCACCACTTATGGCCACCTTCGGCGTCATTCTGTGGAGTTTGTGCGCAACCGGTAATGGCCAGGCAGAGAGCCAGAGCTAGGGTCTTATTAGATGACATTGAATATCCACACAATGAATTAGGAATAAAGAGGCAATAAGCCTACATAAAAAAACGTTGCACTCATAAAAGCTACAGGGTTCCGACCTACGGCCTACAAATACCCGACTAGATACACGTCGCCAGGACTTTGACCAGCTTTTGAGCCCTTGGGTCCATCAAAACATAAGGCCCCAGTGTGTTGGTCACAAAACCAAAGGCCACTTCACAATCCGGGTCGGCAAAGCCAATCGAACCGCCAGCACCTGGATGGCCAAAGGCTTTGGGCCCTAAACCGAAGGTCGCGTTAGGCACGCTCGGCTGATCCAGCATGCAACCCAATCCAAGACGGGTCTGGGTGCGCAAGGTTTTATCCTCGCCCAGGCTGTGCTCGCGGGTCAGTTGCTCGAACATTTCGGCTTCAAGCAGGCTGCCATCGAGCAGACCGCTGTAGAACCCGGCCAGGCTGCGGGCGTTACCGTGCCCATTGGCCGCTGGCTGTTCCATCCGGCGCCATTCGGGCTTATTGGTACTGGTCATGATCGACGGCGGATTGGTGAATGCCCGTGTGCTCATGGAGGTGGGCTCGTTCATCATCGCCTTCAACAGACGCTGCGCCGCCGCATCCCCCATCGTCCCCTTGCTGCGGGCGATATGGGCCACCCGGTAAAACTCTTCATCCGCCAGCCCGACATGAAAGTCCAGCCCAAGCGGCCTGGCCGTTCGCGCCATGATCGACTGGCCCGCACTGCGGCCGTCGGCACGGCGAATCAACTCGCCCACCAGCCAGCCATAGGTGATCGCGGCATAGCCGTGGCCTTCGCCTGGCGTCCACCAGGGCGCTTCAGCGGCCAGCGCATCGACCATGGTCTGCCATTCATACAATGCCGTTGGCGGCATCAATTCACGCAACGCCGGCAAACCGGCCCGATGGCTCAGTAGCTGGCGCAACGTGATGGATTCTTTACCCGCTGCCGCAAACTCAGGCCAGTAACGGGCAACGGGCACATCGAGTTCCAGCTTGCCCTCTTCCACCAGTTGCAGCGCGGTGACAGCCGTAAAGGTTTTGGTGCACGAAAACAGATTGGCAATGGTGTCTGTGTGCCACGGTTGCTCTGCGTCCTTGTCAGCCGTACCGGCCCACACGTCAAGTACCGTTTCGCCACCGATCTGGATGCACAGTGCCGCACCGCGCTCTTGCGGATCATTGAAAAGATCAGCAAACGCCTCGCGTACTGCTTCGAACTTAAGGTCGTGAAAACCCTGAATCTGCACCCGCACCTCCTGGATCTGCATGGCTCTACAAGGCGTGCATTGTTCCAGCACCGGTAGGATTTTGAAACAGAGCAACGCGCTCTGGACGCACAATTTTTGGGCGTTATTGAATCGGCGCTGAAAGTATCAGCGCCAAAGTGGATTTTTTGTGAAATAGAACGCTTGTAGCCGCTGCACAAGGCAGAGGCTACACATCGTCAACCCGGCCTAAAGCGCCGCGTAGACCAAAGGCGCCAGTTTTTGCACGCGCGGGTCCATCAGCACATGACTGCCCATGGTGGTGGTCACGAAACCAAAGCTTACATCCCGCTCAGGGTCGGCAAAGGATATCGGCCCACCCAGCCCCACATGGCCGAAAGCCTTTGGCCCCATGCGATGTGACGCTCCCGGATCGGCCGGTTGTTCCATCATGCAGCCCAGGCCATAGCGCATGGGCCGCAGCAGGGTGCGGTCTATATCGTTACTGTGCTCGCGGGTGAATTCTTCAAGCAGTTCAGGCCCCACCAGCCGCCCCCCCATCAACGCACTGTAAAACCCGGCCAGGCCATGAGCGGTGCCGTGGCCATTCACACCGGGATGGCGATAAGCCCACCAGCGGGGGTCCGACGTTTGCCTCGACGCATTGGAGGGGTTAGTAAAGGCAAGGGTCGCGACATGCTCGGGCTCGCTGACCATCACGGTGCGCAGGTCTTGCGCGTAGTTATCGCCCGTTCTCCCTTCAGCGCGCTCAAAAGCAGCAATGCGATGAAAGTGCTCCGAATCAACGCCCATATGCACTTCCAAAGCATTGGGCTCAGAAATCCGTTCACGAATAAACCTGCAGGGGTCTCGCCCGTCGGCCCGGCGAATCAATTCGCCAACGATCCAGCCATACGTGGTGGCGCCGTAGCCTACATCGGTCCCGGGCTCCCACCACAGCGGCTCCGCTGCCACGACCTCGGCCATGGCATCCCAGTCGTACATGATGGGCGTGCGGTTAGGCAAACGCAGCGCGGGGATGCCCGAGGTATGGCACAGCACCTGGCGCAATGTGATGCGCCCTTTACCGCCCTGGGAAAATTCCGGCCAATAGTGGGCAACCGTCTGATCCAGCTCCAGCTTGCCCTCCTCGACCAGCATCAGCGCCGCGATGGCGGTGAAAGGCTTGATGCAGCAATAGGTGTTGACCAGCGTGTCGTGACGCCAGGGCTTGTGACCCTCCAAGTCCGCCACACCCGCCCACAGATCGACAACCGTCTCGCCACCGACCTGCACACAGAGTCCTGCCCCACGTTCCTGCGGATCGTCAAAGATCGCCTCGAAGGCTTGCTGAACGGCCTCAAATCCACTTGCACACTTCCCTTTAGCTTCCATGACCAAGACTCCATTCAGTTGAGTGAAGGACCTTAGTTTTAAAGTGGGAATTGAACAGGCAGAAACCCTTCAGGGCGACGAAATACTTCGCCGCCCATCGGGTTTGACCTCTCAGTGACCTTTGCCGGAATGACCGCCCGCATGCCCTGTGCCAGAGCGTCCGCCGCTCCCGTCGTCAGTTGCATGCACGGGGGCCTTGGCGGCTTTTTCTTCCTCGGCCCGGGCTTTGGCCGCTTCCTGGCCCAACTGGTCGAGGGCTTGCAGGTTGGACTTGCGTACGCTGTCGACAAATCCGGTAAACGGCAAATCGGTGATACCGATCATGCCGAAGTGACCGTTCTCGCCATCCAGCAGGCGACCGGTTACCGGCTGGTCCAGGTACTGGAACCAGTGCACACCGACAATCGATGGCTCAGCCACGGCCTGTTTGAGGAACTTGCTGTAGGCCGGACCGCGAGCCTCTTCGTTGGCCACTTCGGTGACGCCGCCCCAGAACGGGCCGCGGTCACGGGAGCCAAAGTTGAACTCGGTGATCATCACCGGTTTGTCCAGTTCGCGCAGCTTGGCAAAGTCGTAACCGTCCTGCGGTTGCAGGGTGTAGAGGTTGAAACTCAGCACATCGCAGTACTTGGCGCAGGATGCCACGGCCTCTGGCGTGCTGACGGCGAACCGCCCGCCCAGCAGCAAGTGATTGGGGGCATGCCATTTCAGCGAGTCAGCAATGGTCTTGAAGTAGGTGTCGGCGAAGACTTTCTGGAAATATTGGTAGTCGGCTTCGATTTCCGGGTGTTCGGCGTTAGGCAAAGGCGCCTCGAAGCCCGGGTCTTCCATGAGTTCCCACGCCGGAATATCCACACCCCAGGCCTTGGACAGGCCCTGCTGGTTGCGGTACTTATCCCGCAATTGCTTGAGGAATGCGCGCTTGGCCGGTGCGTCGGTGGTCATGCGCAGCGTGCCGAGGGCTAACGCATAACGGGATTTCGGATCATCACCCGGGCCTGCCCACGCCAGTTCGTTGTCGGCGAAATAGCCGATCAACCACGGGTCGTCGCGATGGTCACGGGCAGCAATGGCCACGGCGCGCTCGGTGGCCATTGCAAAGCGCGGGTCGAACGGGTCGGGCATGCCGCCCCACCAGTCGGTGCCGGTACTGATGCTGGTGTAGTCACCCACAATCGACAGCGGCAAGGTATACGGCACGCGATCATTGAGGCCCAACTGCGGGTCGCTCCAGTTGCCGATGGTGTTGAAACCCCAGGCTTGCAGTCGATCCAGGGTATGGGTTTGCCAGCGCTTGGCATCGAAGGCCTCAGGCGCACAAGGAATGGCGGGGGCGCTGCCCGGCTCGGTTTTTAGCTCGGCTTTTACCGGTGGGCAAGGTTCGCCGTAGATCCGTTGCAGGTTGGCACCGTAGAAGTTGTACCAGCGACCGGCGTTGAAGCCCCTGCCCTGAGTGGACGCATTGCCGCTGTTGTTGTCCGCGGTACCGTAATAGCTGGCCAGCGCAGCGCCGTCCTTGGGCAAGTCGGTGAACATCCACTCACGGCCTGCGACGTAGGTCTGGCTGTCGTTGGCCGTCACGGCGTTCAGGCCCAGGGAGTAAAAGGGATGACCTTCGGGGGTGATCAGGTTCCAGCGTCCGTTGCGTTTCTCGGTGCGGAAAAAACCGGTCGCCTCAAACCCTGGGCCCTTGAGCCAGCCACCATATTTATCCTGGTCGGCACGTCCGGCCAGCCAGCCCTTGAGTTGTTGCTGTTCCTTGGCTGCCGCCGCCTTGAGCTGCTCGTCGTTAGCCACACGCTCCGGCCATTTGGCACGGGTCGACTGGCCGTAGCCATCGACGATCGAGCCATAAACAGCTTTGATCACGCCCTCGCCGTCCTGCACCCCGAAGCGCTCCAGCAGAATGCTTTGCGCAGCAGCCGGTTGCGGGATCGACAGGCTCACCGAGACCACTTGGCTCAGATCGATGTCACCCGTGCTGGCGGCCAGCAAGATGCGCTGGCCATCGACTGTCATCGGCATTGGCGGGCCGGCTCGCATGCCCTGGCTGCGAGGCGAATTGGCCTTCAATGGCAACAGCAGGGTCTGCGCCGGGCCTGCTGGCAGTTCGACACGGCTGGTCAGGGTTTGGCCGTTACTGCTCTGCACGGTCACGTCCAGGGTCAGCGCCCAGTTCATCGCGTTCTGGATGCGCAGGGTCATCATCCCCGACTGGGACCAGTCCCATACTCCGGTTTGCGGGGTCAAACGCAGGCTCGGCGCGGCGGCCGGGTTAAAGATCACGCGGCGCAGCACTTCGCCTTCCGCCGTTTGCTCCGCATTGTATTGCGGCAAGCTCGCATCCGTAGTCGCCACTTGCACCACATCGGCCGGACGAACGAAATTGAACAGGGTTTGTTGACCGGCAGGCGCCGCCAACAGCGGGGTCGTAACCAGCAACGCAAAAACAGCAGACAGCGAACGGCGAATCATATGGATCTGGCTCTCCCAAACGGCCGAAAACCGGCCTGTGAGGTGGTGAAGGTCAAAGCATAGACAGCAAAGTCGGCAATAACGCCGACTCGCACTTAAGAAATTTCGCGCCTGAAGGGCGGCAATGCATTAAGGATGGCTTTGCCGTAGCGCTGGGTGACCAGTCGCCGGTCCAGCAAAGTGATCGTGCCGCGATCCTGTTCGGTTCGCAGCAGCCGCCCGCAAGCCTGCACCAGCTTCAGCGAAGCGTCGGGCACCGAGATCTCCATGAAGGGATTACCGCCACGGGCTTCGATCCACTCCGCCAGCGCCGCCTCGACGGGATCATCGGGCACGGAGAACGGGATTTTGGCGATGACCACGTGCTCACAATAGGCGCCGGGCAAGTCCACACCCTCGGCAAAGCTGGCCAGGCCAAACAGTACGCTGGAATCTCCGCCGTCGACCCGGGCCTTGTGTTTATTGAGGGTTTCCTGCTTGGACAGGTTGCCCTGGATAAACACTTGCTTGCGCCAGTCCCGCTCCAGGCCGTCGAACACGTCCTGCATTTGCTTGCGCGATGAAAACAGCACCAGGGTGCCGCGCGAACCTTCGACCAGTGCCGGCAGCTCACGAATGATCGCCGCCGTGTGGGCCGTCGCATCACGCGGATCGGCTTTAAGGTCCGGCACCCGCAATACGCCCGCATCCGCGTGATGGAAGGGGCTTGGCACCACGGCGGTAACGGCGGCTTTCGGCAGGCCTGCGCGCATGCGGAAACGATCGAACGTGCCCAGTGCCGTCAGGGTGGCCGATGTCACCAGGACGCCATAAGCCACGTTCCACAGGTTGCGACGCAGCATTTCAGCGGCAAGGATGGGGCTGGCATTGACCTCGATATCAAACAGCGAACCGCTTTCAGCCAGGGTCAGCCAGCGCGCCATTGGCGGGTTGTCTTCAGGGTCTTCGACGGTAAAGGCAGTCCACAATTCCCAGTTGCCCTGGGCACGGGACAGCAAGCTGCCAAACAGTGGATACCACTCTTCAGCCTGGTTGCTGGTGATGCCGATATTGACCTCACCGTCCATGCCGTCCTTGAGGATTTCGGTCAGACGGGTGAACAGATCCGTCAGGCGCGAGAAGCCTTTTTTCAGTTCGATACCCATTTCACGCATGTGATCGGGAATCAGCCCGCCGATAAAGCGGTGGCGGGGCCGCTCGCGGCCCTCTGGCTCTTCACCCACTTTAAAGTCTGCAATTTGCTCACACGCCGCGAACATGAACTGTTGCTGGGCCTTGATCTCTTTGGCCAGCTCCGGCACTTGCTCCAGCAAACGGCCCAGGTCGCCCGGCAATGGGTGTTGGGCAAGCAGTTTGGTGAGGTTTTTGGCGGTTTGCTCCAGCCAGTCGGCCGTTGAACGCAAACGGGTGTAATGGGCGAAATGGCCAATAGCCTTGTCTGGCAGGTGATGACCTTCGTCGAACACGTAGACCGTGTCTCGGGGGTCAGGCAATACAGCGCCGCCGCCCAGGGCGAGGTCAGCCAGGACCATGTCGTGGTTGGTGACAATGACGTCCACCTTGCTCATGCCTTCGCGGGCCTTGTAAAAGGCGCACTGTCCGAAGTTGGGGCAATGACGGTTGGTGCATTGACTGTGATCGGTGGTCAGGCGTGCCCAGTCCTGGTCTTCCAGCGCCTGGGGCCAGCTGTCGCGGTCGCCGTCCCATTTATTGCCGGCCAGTTTTTCGATCATGCTGGTGAACAGCTTCTGGCTGGCCTCATCGACTTCGATCTTGAAGCCTTCTTCTTCGAACAGCTGCGCCGTCGCGGTTTGCGCGTGGCCCTCTTGCAGCAGCATGTCGAGTTTGGACAGGCACATGTAGCGCCCACGCCCCTTGGCCAGCGCGAAGGTAAAATTCAGCCCGCTGTTGCGCATCAGGTCCGGCAGGTCCTTGTAGACGATCTGCTCTTGCAGCGCGACGGTGGCGGTGGCGACTACCAGTCGCTTGCCTGCCGCCTTGGCCACTGGAATGGCCGCCAGGCAATAGGCCACGGTTTTACCGGTGCCGGTGCCCGCTTCTACAGCGACCACAGCCGGATCGCCACTGCGGTGGTTCTCTTCGTCGGTGTCGATATCACCCAGCACCTTGGCCACTTCAGCGATCATCAAACGCTGGCCGTAACGGGGCTTAAGGCTTTTGGATTCGAGAAAACGCGAATAAGCGCCCTGGATCTGGGTTTTGAGTTCGGTACTAATCATGATTCTTCGGGCGCAAGAAACGCTGGATAAATTTTCAGTGGTTCGAATGGCCGCTATCATACCCCGCTAATTCATCCCGCGCCGAACGGAGTACCCCAATGACCGCCTTTGCCCTCGCCTACAGCCTGCATGTATTGGCCGCCCTGATCTGGGTGGGCGGCATGTTTTTCGCCTGGATGATCCTGCGCCCGGCGGCAATCGCAGCCCTGGAAGGCCCTGCGCGGTTAAAACTGTGGGTTGAAGTGTTTCAACGTTTTTTTGTCTGGGTATGGGTCGCGGTAGTGATTTTGCCGATCAGCGGTGTCGGCCTGCTGCAGATGCGCTTCAACGGTTTTGAAACGGCTCCGCGCTACGTGCAGATCATGATGGGGCTGTACATCGTGATGGTGGCGCTGTTTATCCGGATCCAGTCGCTGCAATTGCCTGAATTGCGCAAGGCCGTAGAGACTCAGGCGTGGGCAGAAGGCGCAGCGGTGATGGGCCGGATTCGGCGACTGGTGGGGTGCAACCTGCTTGTGGGCCTGGCACTGGTGGCCATTGCGGCGGCACGGCCGGGTTTCTGAGTCTGACGGTTAACTTCGATGTGTGTGGGAGCAGGCTTGCTCCCACAATTTGCCTGGA
Organism: Pseudomonas sp. MF06569; assembly: GCF_059862735.1. Classification (NCBI taxonomy): domain Bacteria; kingdom Pseudomonadati; phylum Pseudomonadota; class Gammaproteobacteria; order Pseudomonadales; family Pseudomonadaceae; genus Pseudomonas; species Pseudomonas sp. MF06569. The sequence goes on from NZ_JCBCUZ010000003.1 coordinate 52,457, forward strand.
TTACAGCCGCTGAAGAGTCACCGCGCCCGCTGTACCCACTTCACCCGGCTGCCCGGCCAGACCGGGACGGCCCGATTTGCCGCCGTCCGTGCGGTACACGATACAACCCTTGGATTTACCGCCTGAGCCCGGGCGTCCGGCTTCCCCGGGCTTGCCACCCGCACCACCGTCTACCCGCACGCTGATCTGCTCGCCTGGGTAGTCACGAGGCAGTTCGACCCGCACCTGCCCCCCTGCTGCACCCGGCTGGCCATCGCCACCGTTGTCGCCATTGGCACCTGAGCCCGCGGCCCCCCAGGTACAACCCGGATTTTCACCGTTGCCGCCATCCAGCCCGACAAAACCCGGCGCCCCCGTACCACCACGAGCGTCGATGGACAGTTGCGGCGCTTGCAGTGACTCGATGCGCAGGCTCAGGTCCCGTGCTGGCCGTGCCGGTTTTTCGAAGGTGCCTGCGGCACCGCGGGCATTGATCTGGCTGCCTTCGCCCAGTTCGGCACGGAGCACCCGCAGCTCTATGCCGCGTTCGGCCGGCACGAGGGTGATGCGCGCCTCGCGGCCCAAATGCAGTTGGTCGATGTTGACCTGAGTGACACCGGCCGGAATCAATAACGTGCCGTAATCTGCAACGTCGAGTTTTTCCAGGTGCAACACGCTGGCGTTGGCGGGCAGGCGCATCAGCGAGTTGGCTTCAACCAGTACCACGTCAGCGTGGGCAAAAGGGCTGCACAGGGCAGCCAGCAAACATAACTTACGCATGACGGGGCTCTCGCTCAGCAAGGGTGTAGGCGTGGAAAATTCCAAGCACAATAATCAGAAGGCGATCACGCCAGGGATGGGGCCGGTCTTGCAGACGGGCTTTGAACAGCAGCATTTCAAGCGCGTGGGTCAGCAGCAACAGACTGCCAGCAGCGTTAATCAACACATCGAACGGGTAGATCAAGGGATCGTACAGGTTGATCAGTACCACGCCCCAAAACACCAGCGTCAATGCCTTACCCAGCCCCCACAGCATCTTCATACATCCGCCTTCAGATTTTCTTTGGACGCACAGTAACGGCTTGCAGGAGCACGGCGCCAGATACCTTTACAAAAAGTTTCGCCGCAGAATTGACCCTGGTGATCAAACCTGCGGCGAACCACAGTACCCGGTGCCTGCTCAGCGAACGATCAGGATCTCGGTACGTCTGTTTTGGGCCCGACCTTCAGGGGTCTGGTTACTGGCAACCGGGTTCGCCTCGCCGGCACCTGCCACAGAGACAAACTGACTGCGCGGCACGCCGCTTTCGATCAAGTACTCGACCACTGACTGCGCACGCTGTTTGGACAGTTTGAGGTTATAGACCTCATTACCCACGCTGTCGGTGTAGCCGGTGACCTTGAGCTGCGCATTGGCAGCGTCTTTTTTCAGGCGGGCAGCAATCACATTGAGCTTGTCCTTGTCGGACGCGGTCAGTTTGGCGGAGTTGAATTCGAAATTCACATCACGCACCACAATCGCTTCTTCCTTGACCACAACCACTTCTTGCACCACAACCACGGCCACAATCGGACAGCCCACGTCATCGACTTTCACGCCCTTGGGTGTGTCAGGGCACTTGTCGCGACTATCCAGTACACCATCGCCATCCGCATCACCATCGCCGTGAACCCAGCAGTAAGCGGCTGCCATGCCCGCGCCGAACAGGGCACCGCCCCCGGCCCAGGCTGAACTGTTTATCGCGCCCAACGCCGCCCCGCCCACACCCCCGACGGCGGCACAGGTGGGCCAATCGGTTTTTTGCAACCCGGCACAGCCCGTTAAAACACTGGTGAGAACAACCAAAGGTAACGCTGTTCTGATGAGGCTCATAAGGGGATCACTCCTGAGGGTCGGCGTCTGGCCGATGCACCGCAAAGTAAAGACCTCGGTTGGGGTATGCGCCAGCATCGTGACAGCCCCCCTAGGCCGCAAGGCTCGCGCAGGCTAGTCTTGGAAGCTCTAAGTGAGGACTTTCGATGACGCTCGGTATTTCTACACGCACGCCCCAGCAAGCGCTGGCAGCACTGCTTGATCGTTATGCGCCGCAACGCTTGCTCGTGGTCGGTGCCAGCAGCTTCCCGGCACTGGCCGCTTTTCAGGCTGCGCACCCGCAGGCACTGGTCGCTCACGCAGCGCCCGGCCCACTGCCCCAGGACCTTGGCGCACAGCGCTTTGACCTCGCCCTAGTGATCGATTGCCTGGAGCACCTGCCCAAACGCACAGGTCTGGAGCTGCTGGGAGGGATTCGCAACCTCAATGCCAGCCGCATCGCCGTGCTGGCGGACCTGACGGCCTGCGACTGGAAAGAAACCGATTTTTTCGCACTCGCCCTGCAAAGCAATGAGCGCTTTCAGCGTGACGAGCAGGTACTGACTCTTTTCACTTACGATCTGCGCGAGTACAAACAAGTACCCGACTGGCTCAACGCCAGGTTTTGGGCCAACCCGGAAAATTTTGGCAAGTATTGGTGGTAACCCGATGAGTACATCCATTTGCCCCTGTGGCAGCGGCAACCTTCTGGACGCCTGCTGCGGGCACTATCACGACGGTCATCCGGCCCCAAGCGCCGAAACACTGATGCGCTCGCGTTACAGCGCCTATGTGCTGGGCCTGATCGACTACCTGGTCGCGACCACCTTGCCCGTGCAGCAGGCCGGGCTCGATCGGCTGTCCATTGCCGACTGGAGCGCGCAAAGTACCTGGCTGGGCCTGACGGTCGAAGGCAGCGAAGTGTTCGGCGGTCAGCCTGAACATGCATTTGTGACCTTTACTGCACGCTGGCATGACGCCAACGGTGAGCACAGCCACCGCGAGCGCTCGTCATTTGTACAAAGCTGTGGCCGCTGGTATTTCATCGACCCCACGGTACTGCTGAAGGTTGGGCGCAACGATGCATGCCCATGCACCAGCGGCCTTAAATTCAAAAAATGCTGTGCCGGCTTTTTCAGTCAATAGGCTGACCGGATCCTGGCACTTTGAGGGGTAAGGAATGGATGCTCGGGCTCGAATAATAAAAGCAACTGCCCTGGCGATGGTCCTGATGCTGTCGGGATGCGTCTCCTGGTTTGACTCCGCAGACAAGGACCCGGACGTACGCCTGGTCAGGGTTGAACTGGTTCAGGCCAAATTACTGGAACAACGCTTCAAGCTGCATTTCATGATCAATAACCCCAATGACTCCACACTCACCGTGCGGGGCCTGAGCTATACCGTGTACCTGGGTACGATAAAACTCACTGAAGGTGAACGTGAACACTGGTTCAGCGTGGAACCCAACAGCCAGGCAGAATTCACGATCCCTGTTCGCACCAACCTCTGGCCACAGGTGCGTCCCTTGGTCAAATTGCTCGAAACACCCGACCGGCCCATCCCCTACCGGTTTGAGGGCACACTTGAAACCGGCCTGTTCTACGGTTACGACGTGCACGTGACGCGTAAAGGCGAGATAATCCCCGGTGATTTTATTCCAGAGTGATTGAGCAATGACCCAACAACCCCACGTTCATGGCCCCGACTGCAACCACGATCATGATCATGGCCACACCCATGACCACGACAATGGTCATGTACATGGCCCGCATTGCGGCCATGCACCTCAAGAGCCAGTGCGCAACGAACTGAAAGACGTTGGCCGCAACGACCCTTGCCCGTGCGGCAGCAGCAAAAAATTCAAGAAGTGCCACGGCGCCTGATCCCTCGGGGCGCTCTGCAAACGCCGCACCTGCCTTGGGCATGTGCGGCGTTTGTGTTTTTGCGTGATGAAAATTCAGATCAAGAATCCATCACCGGCTTTCATCCGAAGCTCTTTTGGGAGTAAAACTGACAACCCACAGCCAACGGCCACCTCTGACGGCCATTGCTTGCTGCGTGATTATTTCCTTTTGGAGCCCTTCATGATCGATCTTTATTACTGGACCACGCCCAACGGCCACAAAGTCTCGTTGTTTCTTGAAGAAGCTGGCCTGCCCTACAAGGTTCACCCGATCAACATCGGTAAAAATGAACAGTTCGCTCCGGACTTCCTGAAGATCGCCCCAAACAATCGCATCCCTGCCATTGTCGACCAGGCTCCGGCCGACGGCGGCGAACCGCTGTCGCTATTCGAGTCCGGCGCTATCTTGTTGTACCTCGCGGAAAAAACCGGTCAATTTTTGCCCAAGGATCTGCGCGGTCGGCAGATGGCCCTGCAATGGCTTTTCTGGCAAATGGGCGGCCTGGGCCCCATGGCCGGGCAAAATCATCACTTCAATCGTTTCGCACCGGAAAAAATCCCGTACGCGATGAAGCGCTACACCGATGAAACGGCCCGCCTGTACGGTGTCTTGAATAAACAGCTGGAGGGTCGGGACTTTGTGGCCGGGGCCGAGTACAGCATTGCCGACATGGCGATTTACCCGTGGATCGTGCCCCATGAGTGGCAAGGCCAGAACCTGGACGATTTCCCGGCCCTGAAGGTGTGGTTCCAGCGCATCAAGGCACGCCCGGCCACTGAACGGGCCTACGCGCTGGTAGATAAAATCAACCCGCCCAAGTAACCCGATCAGGCTTTGTATAGCCGCTGGCGCAGGCTGCAATGGACCGCGCAGCGGCTCTATGAATTTGAAGGTCCTGCGGGCCTTATCGCCGCCTGCGCCAGCGGCTACAGATAGCGCTTGCACGGTGTCATCGGCCTCACTAACGTAGCGGCTTTCGATGACACATACCCCCCGCAGGAGCTTTGCCATGGCCTCGCCAGCCCTTACTCATTTTCTACCCCGGTTCGGCGTTGCCGCGGCAGTGGTCAGCCTGCTGGGCTTGACCGGTTGCCAGATTAACAATCAGACCACTCAAAGCCTGGTGCCTACCTCTGGCATGCAGCCGCTCAAAGGGCTGGCGCAGAATGTGTCGGTTCGTCGCAACAGCCAGGGCATGCCGCTGATCGAAAGCAGCAGCTTTCATGACGCCCTGTTCACCCTGGGTTATGTGCACGCCGGTGACCGTATCAGCCAAATGGTGCGCCTGCGCTTGCTGGCACAGGGTCGACTGGCTGAGCTGAACGGTGCCGACGCCCTGGAAACCGACCGGCTGATGCGCACCATCAATCTTAAAAAGAACGCTGACGAACTCTATAAGAGTGCATCCCCGCGCCTTAAGCAGTTTTTCGAGGTGTATGCCCGCGGGGTCAACGCCTATCTGTTCCGCTATCGCGACAAGCTCCCGGCCGATCTGGCGCACGCCAGCTACAAAGTCGAGTACTGGAAACCTGAAGACTCGGCGCTGATTTTCAGCCTGCTGAACTTCGGGATGTCGACCAATCTGCAAGAAGAACTCAACTCCCTGGCGCTGGCACAAAAAGTCGGCACGGACAAACTCCCGTGGCTGATGCCGACCTACCCCAACGAAGCCCTGCCCACCAGCGAAGCAGACAAGCTCAAAGGCCTTGCCCTGGGTAGCCAATTGCAAGGTTTGAGCCCCTTGACCCAGGCTCTGGAGCAGATCACCCAGCTGAGCCTGCCCGGCGTCACGGCGTCGAGTGGCTGGGCGATTGGCCCGCAACGCAGCCGCAGCGGCAAAAGCCTGCTGGCCAACGATATTCACCAGCCCATCGGCGTCCCTTCGGCGTGGAGCTACGTACAGATTCGCGCCCCCAAATATCAGGCTGCGGGCGCAACCATCGCGGGTTTGCCGACGTTGTTTGCCGGTTTCAATGGCAAAGTGGCATGGGGCATGAGCATGGCGATGGGCGATAACCAGGACGTGTTCCTGGAGAAGCTCAAGCGCCAAGGCAGCAGCCTGTACTACCTTGCTGACGGCAAATGGCTGCCGGCGACGGTGCGCAACGAAACGTTTTTCGTCAAAGGTCAGCGCCCGGTACGCGAGGTCATTTACGAAACCCGCCACGGGCCACTGCTCAACAGCGCGGTAGGCACACCCAATGCGCTGAACAGCAGCCTTGGCCTTGCCCTGCAAACTCCGGACTTGAAGGGTGACAAAACTCTGGATGCGTTCTTTGACCTGTCCCGCGCCCAGAACAGCGAAAAAGCCTCGGATGCCAGCCGCGAAATACGCGCTGTAGCCCTGAATTTGTTGTATGCCGACGCCAGTCACATTGGCTGGCAGGTGACCGGTCTCTATCCGAACCGACGCGAGGGTCTTGGCCTGTTCCCGTCACCGGGCTGGGACAGCCGCTACGACTGGGAGGGTTACGCCGACCCGATGCTGCACCCCTACGACCAGGACCCAGCCCAGGGCTGGCTGGGTACGGCCAACCAGCGAACTGCCGCCTATGGCTACGGCATGCAACTGTCCAACTCGTGGCTGTCACCTGAACGCAGTGAGCGCCTTGCGCAACTGGCAGGCAGCGGCAAACAGGACGCTCGCAGCATGATCGCGATGCAATACGACCAAACCACGCTGTTCGCGGCCAAGCTGAAGACCATGCTGACCGCCCCCGGGATGGCGCTGCCACTCAAGCAGGCGATCGCAGGGTTGCCCGCGACCGATCAGGCAAAGGCCCGCGAAGCCCTCGGCCGATTGATGGCCTTTGACGGCAAACTCAGCCCGACCTCGGCCGACGCGGCGCTGTATGAACTGTTTTTGCAGGAAAGTACCCGCCAGCTCTTCCTTGATGAATTGGGGCCAGAGAGCAGCGCCAGCTGGAAGGCATTCATTGCCAACAGCAACCTGTCCTACTCGGCGGTGGCAGACCACTTGCTGGGCCGCGAAGACAGCCCCTTCTGGGACGATATTCGGACCCCGCAAAAAGAAGACAAGCCGGCCATTCTGGCCCGCACCCTGGTGGGCGCCATTAACGCCGGTGACAGCCTGATGAGCAGCGACCGCAGGGCATGGCAGTGGGGCAAGCTGCATCAATATCAGTGGCGCAATGCCAATGGCCAGACGGTTCGCGGGCCGGTCATGGCAGGGGGCGATCACACTACGCTCAACACCGCGGCTTACAGCGTCGCCGGATCAAATTTCGACGTTACGCTGATCCCTGCCATGCGCATGATCGTCGACTTCGGGCAAATCGAACCGATGATGGGGCAAAACAGTACGGGCCAATCCAGTAACCCGGCCAGTGCGCACTACACGGATGGCATAGACCCGTGGCTAAAGGGCCAGTACCTGGGCTTCCCCATGCAACCGCAGAACTTCGACAAAACCTACGGTAAAACCCGCCTTACCCTGGTCCCGGGCAAGTAATTGCTGCGAAGCGGCCCTCTCCTGCACACCACTGGAGAGGGCTTATGCTTGATGGCACAGGCGCAAAAATAATCTGTAGGCCAGCGGGAATGTGCTTGGATTGAACTGACGGGGCACAACGCTACTGCCTGGCCTTCTCACCCGGTCTACAAGGACGTCACCATGCAGCGACATCAAATTCACCCATTGCTGGCACCTGTTCCGGGCACTGAACGGCATATCCACAGTTTTCATTACGGCCCCGCCCACCCTCGGGGCAAGATCTATATCCAGGCCTCGCTGCATGCTGATGAACTGCCCGGCATGCTGGTTGCCTGGCACCTCAAGCAGCGCCTGGCGGAACTGGAAGCAGCAGGACGATTGCGCAGTGAAATCGTGCTGGTACCGATGGCCAATCCGGCCGGTCTGGACCAAGTGCTGATGGATATCCCGCTGGGCCGTTACGAGCTGCAAAGCGGGCAGAACTTCAACCGCAACTTCCTCGATCTCAGTGAGCAAATCGGTGACGAGCTTGAAGGTCAGTTAACCAATGACCCTGCACATAACCTGCAGTTGATTCGTTGTCACTTGCGCACGTCGCTGGCGGCCCAGGTCCCAACAACGCAGTTGCACTCGCAACGCCTGATTCTGCAGACCCTGGCCTGCGATGCCGATGTGGTGCTGGATCTGCACTGCGACTATGAGGCGGTGCCGCACCTTTACACCACGCCAGAGGCCTGGTTGCAGTTCGAACCGCTGGCCCGTTATCTCGGCGCTCAAGCCAGCTTGCTGGCGACAGACTCCGGCGGACTCTCGTTCGACGAGTGCTTCACCCTGCTGTGGTGGCAGCTACAGAAGCGCTTCGAGCACTGCTTCGCGATTCCGCAGGGCAGCATCTCCGTGACCCTGGAGTTGCGCGGCCTGGGTGACGTCAGCCACGCGCATGCAGAGCACGACTGTCAGGCACTGATTGACTACATGATCGATTTTGGCGCGATTGACGGCGAACCCGGGCCTTTGCCGCCCCTGCTCTACCCCGCAACCCCCTTGGGCGGTGTGGAGCCCGTGGCGACACCTGTGGGCGGCTTGCTGGTGTTCAGTGCCAAGCCAGGCGACTACTTGAGCGCTGGACAGTTGATTGCCGAAATCATTGACCCGATCAGCGACCGGCTCACACCGGTCTACTGCACCCACCCGGGGTTGCTCTACGCCCGTTCACTTCGGCGAATGGCCACTGCAGGTATGGTGATAGCCCACGTGGCGGGCCGCGACACTTACCGCAGCGGCTATCTGCTTTCGCCTTGAGCCGACCGGTTCAGGGCAAGTCAATATTCACGCAATCGGGGCAGGCGGTGGCTCGTCAGGCAGCGTTGGCACGCCCGGTTCGGGTTCGATCGGCTGCGGGGAATCGGGATCAGGCTGGCCGGGGATGCCACCTGCATGCAACTGGGGGAAGGCAAGCAGAGACCACGCCAGCACCCCTACCTGATTAGGCTCAAGGTTTGCCAATTGGGCGCGGATACTCGGATCAATCTTCATGAGGCACTCCTGAGCGATGATCCGGCTCGCTGGATGCGTAACCGGAAATACACTCAATAGAGTGCTTTATCGCTCAAGAATTCCCTCTGTTCGTCAGGTGCGTGGCAAGGTCACGCCGCGCTGGCCCTGATATTTGCCGCCACGGTCCTTGTACGACACTTCGCACTCTTCATCGGACTCGAAGAACAGCATTTGTGCCACGCCTTCGTTGGCGTAGATCTTGGCAGGCAATGTCGTGGTGTTCGAAAACTCCAGCGTTACGTGGCCTTCCCACTCAGGCTCAAGCGGCGTCACGTTAACGATGATGCCGCAACGAGCGTAGGTGCTTTTACCCAGGCAGATGGTCAGCACGTTGCGCGGGATACGGAAGTATTCAACCGTGCGTGCAAGAGCGAAGGAGTTGGGCGGAATGATGCAGACGTCGCTGGTGACATCAACAAAGCTGCCCGCGTCGAAGTTCTTCGGATCAACGGTCGCCGAGTTGATATTGGTGAACACTTTGAATTCGTTTGCACAACGAACGTCGTAGCCGTAGCTCGATACGCCGTAGGAAATCAGACGGTTCTCGCCTTCTTCACGCACCTGACGCTCGACGAAAGGTTCGATCATGCCGTGCTCTTGCGCCATGCGGCGAATCCACTTGTCTGGTTTGATGCTCATGGCGGGTGTCCTGAATAGCGAGGTAGAAAATTCTGTCGGGCATCTTACCGCCCCCTAGGGCCCGGTTCAAAAGTCTGGGGCAAAAATATCGAAAATAGCTGTAGATGCCGTGAATACAGGCTGTGAGGGCAACCGTCAGTCACGTTTTTAGAGAAACCTTCGCAAAGACCCTTTGCACGTTCGGAAAAAAGCGTTAAGGTGGCGCCACTGTGCTGCTTGTGTCACTGAGAATCTCTACACGATATGTTGAATTTCGATCCAACCATCTCCAAGAATTTTTCCTGCTCTTTGCACTCAGTCTCGGCCAGGGCTTTTCCTGCGTCGCAGTTATCTTTGTTCAAGGAGTTACACCATGTCTAATCGCCAAACTGGTACCGTTAAGTGGTTCAACGATGAAAAAGGCTTCGGCTTCATCACTCCACAATCCGGTGACGACCTGTTTGTTCACTTCAAAGCAATCCAATCCGACGGCTTCAAAAGCCTGAAAGAAGGCCAACAGGTTTCTTTCATCGCTACCCGCGGTCAGAAAGGCATGCAAGCTGAGGAAGTTCAAGTTATCTAACTTGTACTGATCCAGTAAAAAACCCCGCCCTTAAAAGCGGGGTTTTTTTATGCCTGCAATAAACCCGGGCACGATTTTGTAGTCGCTGACGAGGCACGAGGCACGAGGCACGAGGCGGCGATGAGCTGCGTAGCGGCCCCCATTTTTGAAGGCCCTGCGGGCTTTATCGCAGCCTCGTACCTCGTCAGCGACTACAGGTATTACGTCGCAATTCAATCGTCAGTGGTAGTAATGGTCGGCATGGCTTGCGAAGCCGCTTCATGCAGAACAATCCGCGCCCCTACCTGGCGAGCCAATTCCTGATAGATCAACGCAATCGGGCTATTGGGCTCTGCAACCGCTGTTGGCTTGCCGTTATCGGCCTGCTCGCGAATTTCCATCGCCAGCGGCAACGAGGCCAATACCTCAACGCCGTATTGCGTCGCCAGCTTCTCGCCACCACCCTCGCCAAACAGATGCTCTGCATGACCACAGTTCGAGCAAATGTGGACCGCCATGTTCTCCACCACGCCCAGCACCGGAATGTTCACCTTGCGGAACATCTCGACACCCTTGCGTGCATCCAGCAAAGCCAGGTCCTGCGGGGTAGTCACGATCACCGAACCGGTCACAGGGACTTTTTGCGCCAGCGTCAGCTGGATATCGCCGGTACCCGGCGGCATATCAATGACCAGGTAATCGAGGTCATTCCAGGCCGTTTGCGTCACGAGCTGCAACAGCGCACCCGACACCATCGGGCCGCGCCAGACCATCGGCGTGTTGTCGTCAGTCAAAAAGGCCATCGACATCACTTCAACACCGTGAGCCTCAATGGGCACAAACCACTTCTGATCACGGATCTTTGGCCGAGTACCTTCGGCAATGCCGAACATGACCCCCTGGCTCGGACCATAGATATCCGCATCCAGAATCCCAACCCGCGCACCTTCTCGCGCAAACGCCAGAGCCAGATTGGCAGCGGTCGTGGATTTGCCCACACCGCCTTTACCGGAAGCCACGGCCACAATGTTCTTCACATTGGCCAGACCCGGGATTTGCGCCTGCGCCTTGTGCGCCGAAATCACACAGTTGATCTCGACCTTGGCCGAGGTAACGCCATCCATATTCTCGATAGCCGTTTGCAACACTTGCGCCCAACCGCTCTTGAACAGGCCAGCGGCATAGCCCAGCTCAAGCTGAACACTGACGCGCTCGCCCTGAATCTCGATGGTACGAATGCATCCGGCACTGACCGGGTCCTGATTCAAATAAGGGTCGGTGTATTGGCGAAGGACGGCCTCCACCGCTGCGCGATTGACTGCGCTCATGGGCAACTCCCGTAAAGACTGAGTAAAACAGGTCGCTATCGTACCTGTAATAGACCAACGGAAGCAGGCTTTCGAAACAGTCAAAATCAGCGTAAACGATCAGATACACCGCCACGGGGTGAAATATATCGCTCGGCGCTTTATAGTGGCCGACCACCGTCTCATCAAGTAGCCGAGCCCCATGTCCGAGCCACGCAAGATCCTCGTCACCAGCGCCCTGCCCTATGCCAATGGTTCAATTCACCTTGGCCATATGCTTGAGTACATCCAGACCGATATGTGGGTGCGCTTCCAGAAACTTCGCGGCAATCAATGCACTTATGTCTGCGCAGACGACGCCCACGGCTCGGCCATCATGTTGCGCGCCGAGAAAGAAGGCATCACCCCCGAGCAACTGATCGCCAACGTCCAGGCTGAACACAGCGCCGACTTTGCCGAATTCCTCGTCGACTTCGATAATTTCCATTCGACCCACGCCGAAGAAAACCGTGAGCTGTCGAGTGCGATCTACATCAAGCTGCGCGAAGCCGGGCATATCGCTACCCGTTCGATCACCCAGTACTTCGACCCGGAAAAGAAAATGTTCCTGGCCGATCGCTTCATCAAGGGCACATGCCCTAAATGCGGCACGGATGATCAGTACGGCGACAACTGCGAAAAGTGCGGCGCAACCTATGCACCCACCGATCTGAAAAACCCGAAATCGGCAATCTCTGGCGCCACTCCGGTACTCAAGGACTCCGAACACTTTTTCTTCAAGCTGCCCGACTTCGATGCCATGCTCAAAAGCTGGACCCGTAGCGGCGCCCTGCAAGATGCAGTAGCCAACAAGATCGCCGAATGGCTGGATGCCGGCCTGCAACAGTGGGATATCTCCCGCGATGCGCCGTACTTCGGTTTCGAGATTCCGGACGCCCCAGGCAAATACTTCTACGTATGGCTGGATGCGCCAATCGGCTACATGGCCAGCTTCAAGAACCTCTGCGCACGCCGTCCTGAACTGGATTTCGATGCGTACTGGGCCAAGGATTCCAACGCCGAGCTGTACCACTTCATCGGCAAGGACATCGTCAATTTCCACGCCCTGTTCTGGCCGGCAATGCTCGAAGGCGCAGGCTATCGCAAGCCAACCGCCATCAACGTTCACGGTTACCTGACCGTCAACGGCCAGAAAATGTCCAAATCCCGCGGCACCTTTATCAAGGCCCGCACCTATCTGGACCACCTGGCACCGGAATACCTGCGTTACTACTACGCCTCCAAACTGGGCCGCGGCGTCGATGACCTGGACCTGAACCTGGAAGACTTCGTTCAGAAGGTCAACTCCGACCTGGTCGGCAAAGTGGTCAACATTGCTAGCCGTTGCGCAGGCTTCATTCACAAGGGCAACGCCGGGGTAATGGTCGAGGGCAATGCTGCCCCCGAACTGACCGAAGCGTTCCTGGCCGCCGCACCCAGCATTGCCGAAGCGTATGAAGCCCGCGACTTTGCGCGCGCCATGCGTGAAATCATGGCGCTGGCTGACCGCGCCAACGCCTGGATTGCCGACAAGGCACCGTGGGCAATGGCCAAGGTCGAAGGCAAGCAAGATGAAGTTCAGGCTGTGTGTGCCCTGGGCATCAACCTGTTCCGCCAACTGATCATCTTCCTCAAGCCGGTATTGCCCGTGCTCGCAGCCGATGCCGAGGCGTTCCTGAACGTTGAGCCTTTGATCTGGAACGATCACAACGTGTTGCTGGCCAATCATCAGCTTAACGCCTTCAAGCCGCTGATGACCCGCATCGATCCGGTCAAGGTTCAAGCCATGACAGATGCCTCGAAAGAAGATTTGATTGCAAGCCAGACCGACACCGGCAGCGCTGCCCCGCAGGGCAACGGCGAACTGGTCAAGGAACCGCTGGCCGCAGAGATCGAGTTTGATACCTTCGCCGCAGTGGACTTGCGCGTGGCGCTGATCCTCAAGGCTGAAGCCGTTGAAGGCGCCGACAAACTGCTGCGCCTGACGCTGGATATTGGTGACGAGCAACGCAACGTGTTCTCGGGGATCAAAAGTGCGTACCCGAATCCGGCCGAGCTCGAAGGTCGTCTGACCATGATGATTGCCAACCTCAAGCCACGCAAAATGCGCTTCGGCATGTCCGAAGGCATGGTGATGGCTGCCGGCCCTGGCGGGGAAGAAATTTACCTGCTGAGCCCGGATAGCGGCGCAAAACCAGGTCAACGCATCAAGTAACACCGCCCCCCCTCGCAGCGTCTGGTGGCCAGCAGGCCACCAGACGCTGATCATCAGTAGCCGCCCTCCCCGTCATGTCGGATAATCAGCCGCATTCGCTTGAGCCGACCGACCTTGACCGCACGCCCTTATTTTTTCTGCGCATGTTGAGTGTCGCCCAGATGCGACCCGCTGTAGCTGGACTGATCACACCATGAGCCTGATTCAACGTATTGATGCTTTATTACCGCAAACTCAATGCGGCAAGTGCGGCCATCCCGGCTGCAAACCTTATGCGCAAGGCATTGCCCAAGGCGAGGCAATCAACAAGTGCCCCCCTGGTGGAACCGAAACCATTGCCGCACTGGCCCACTTGCTCAGCATTCCTGTGCTGCAACTGGATACCGATCGCGGTGAGGCCCCACCGCAAGTGGCCTACATTCGCGAAGCAGAATGTATCGGTTGCACCAAGTGCATTCAGGCCTGCCCGATTGACGCCATACTGGGCGCGGCCAAACTCATGCACACCGTCATTGTCGACGAATGCACCGGCTGTGACCTCTGTGTAGCCCCTTGCCCGGTAGACTGCATAGAAATGCGCCCCCTGCCTGCAAATGTAATCCCGATTGTCGGCGGCCTCGCTCACGACTCAGTGCAACTCAACGCCCGCAACCAAAAGCGTGACCATGCCCGCGGACGCTATGAAGTGCGTGACGAGCGTCTGCGCCGCGAAGAGCAACACAGACAGGCTGAACGCCTCGCGCGGGCCCAGCGCCCACCGGCAGTAACTGCCAGTGGCACACGCCCGGATAGCCCGGGGGCAGAACTGGCCAGCCTCAGTGACGCAGCGCTTAAAAAAGCCAAGGTCACACTCGCCATGGCACGCGCCCAACTGAACAAGTCGCTCAAGGCGTTCGGGCACCCTCCAACCGCACAACAGCAATCCCAGCTTGTCACCCTGCAGCAACAGTTTGAATCTGCCGAACACGCACTGGCACAACTGGAGCCTGCTGCCGAGGTGTCAGTGACTGCGCCCGCTGCAAATACCGCAGAACTCAAACGTGCAAAAATCCAGCTGGCCATGCGCCGCGCCGAACTTAAAAAGGCCATAACCCAAGAGCAATCCACCGCGCAGTTGAACCTTTTATCCGAGGCTGTCACTCAGGCAGAGTTAACACTCAATGCGCTGGAGCCGGCCAAGGCCTGATAGATTTTCCCACCACAAGCAAGCGCCTCTTCGTTTAACGGACAGCTATCCAGGAAGTGTTTTACCCATGAACGCCGCAAAGCGCCTTGAAATATTCCGCCGATTTCACGAAGACAATCCTGAGCCAAAAACCGAGCTGGCCTATTCATCTCCTTTCGAACTCCTGATTGCGGTGATTCTGTCCGCCCAGGCCACTGATGTGAGCGTGAACAAGGCGATGGCCAAACTGTTTCCAGTCGCCAACACACCAGAAGCCATCTACGCTCTCGGAGTAGAAGGACTGTCGCAGTACATAAAGACCATTGGCCTGTATAACAGCAAGGCCAAAAACGTGATTGAGACCTGCCGTTTATTGATTGAACGCCATGGCAGCCAGGTTCCGCAGACGCGAGAAGAGCTTGAAGCGCTTCCTGGGGTGGGTAGAAAAACGGCAAATGTAGTGCTCAACACCGCCTTCAGGCAGCTGACCATGGCCGTAGACACCCATATTTTCAGGGTCAGCAACAGAACCGGGATTGCGCCGGGTAAAAACGTGGTCGAGGTCGAAAAGAACTTGATGAAGCACGTGCCCAAACCGTATTTGCTGGACGCCCACCACTGGCTCATCTTGCATGGGCGCTATGTGTGTCAGGCACGCAAGCCCCGGTGTGGAAGCTGCCGCATAGAGGATCTGTGCGAATTCAAGCAAAAAACCTCTGATGATTGAGTAATAGATATTTTATGGGCTGATCGATTGAGAAAATCTTTTTTACCCGAGCGGCGATTATCGCTATAAGGGGCGCCATTGACTGTCTTGGCCTGGAGTGAACTGAATGAGCACTGGCAAAGAAGAACTGGAAGTAGAAGAAGATTTTGCAGTCGTCGATCCAGACGATGCAGTGGAGCCTGTCGTCGAGGTGGCAAAAACCAATTTGGCCAAACGCCGTACCATTGACGCGCTTCTGGAAGAAAAACGGCTCAGAAAAGAGCTCGAAGATTATGGATACGATCTTTAATTTCCATCACGCAATATCAAAAGCCTCCTTAGCGGAGGCTTTTCTTGGGAGGGCTTTGGGTGTCACGTCCCTATTCCCTCCCCCTCACACCAAGCCATTGCGCTGGGCCAGTTCGATCAAATCTACCAGCGAGCGGGCATTAAGCTTCAAGAGAAGTCGGGTTTTGTAGGTACTCACCGTTTTGTTGCTAAGGAACATGCCATCGGCTATTTCCTTGTTGCTTTTCCCCCGTGCCAGCTGCTGCAGCACCATCATCTCCCGACCCGAAAGGCGATTGACCATATCAGCCTCACTCGCATTGCCCAGGCTTGAACGCACTGAGTGCAGCGCCTGATTAGGGAAATAGCTATAACCCGACAGCACAGCCTTGATTGCACTCAACAGCTCGGTCAAGTCCTGTTGCTTGCAAACATAACCCGCTGCACCTGCCTGCATGCAGCGCATGGAAAAATGACCGGGAGCTTGCGAGGTCAGTACCAGCACCTTGATAAGCACTGCTGGTGTGGACAGCCGCGCAATAACTTCAAGCCCGTCAAGTTTAGGTATTCCTATATCCAGAATCACAATGTCTGGCGCGTGTTCACGCGCAAGTTGCAAAGCATCCACACCATTGTCCGTCTCTGCGATGACTTCATAGCCATGTCGTTCCATGAGCATACGCACAGCAAGACGAATTACAGGATGATCATCCACGATCAGCACTTTATTCATGGGCAATTCCAATTTATCGCTGTTCGAATTTTTAGAACCAGCACCATAGCCTAGTCATAACAAACTGGGCATAGCGCCCCCTCACGCATCCGCATCCAAAGACATTTCCTACAATTATTGAAGATTTAACCTACAGAAATAGCCTTCAAACTTGAAACATTCACTCAATACAATCCAAGCAAACGCAGATGCACACACACCACCAGTAACACCCACTGACTCATTAAAGGCACATACACATTTAATATTAGCAGCACCTTTGCACAGCCAACATTCTTCAGTTAAATCTAAAATTTAAACTCAGCATTGGTAAAGCCCGGCCCACACTCAACCATCATCCAAACCAATCACAACAACACATCCTCCTTCACGCAAAAAACCATAAAACACAATAATCCAACCCACTAAACACTCACCCGATGGAATCTACTATTGTTTTCAGGAGAAAATATCAGAAATCTGTACTTACAGAATAGGACTACAGATCATTCAGAAACCACCCAAATATGAATCCATATCAAAAGAATACTAAACCCTGCTTGCCCTCCAAAAAGACACACAACAAAAAAACTGCTTGAAAAAAGGCCAACAAAAATCATTTGGCGCTATATCTTACAAATTATTCAAACCCAAGATAAAAAACTTACATGCAATTACGCCAGATAAATAATAACACCTATGGAATTCACCGTAGATAACGGCAGCATTCCTACAAACAATTGAAGCAAACTAAAAAACCGAAAGATCCACCTTATAGACGTCACACTCAAAACCCGGACTGGGTTTGCAGCTTCAATATCCAGTGTCTAAATTTATAGAAGCAGGCCCTTAAAGCAAAACATCAGTTCCCTCCGTTACAGGAGCACCCGTAGCGCTGTGCGCCAGCGCCTTACTTCAACTACCCTCCAGAAAGGTTATCCCATGATAAAGAACACTTTAAAAATCAATAACCCTCTGACCATAATTGCTGTTTTTTCGATGCTGACCGAAGCATCGGCAGCGGTATCATTGCCGTATATCGATAGTGCACATCAGAAAGAGTATGTTTGGTTTTTAATTATCTTCCCCGTACTGCTGATTACGTTATTTTTTCTGACCCTGAACTTCAACAACAAAACACTCTACACCCCGGCTGATTTATCCAAGGCAGCGTTGCCTTTAACTATGACTTCCTATTCGCCTCGCACCTACCCTCATAACCGCACAGGCACATCACTTGCCACGACCCCATACCAACCCGGTATAACATTCAGTTCGTTCCCTCCTCAAAACTTCACATTCCTGCCTCAAGGCCACCGAATTTATGACTCTGACACGAAAGAACCGCCTGAACTGAACAACCCGCCAAACCCACTCTTATACAAAAGCGCTGCGCACGAAATACTGCATAGCCACTCGACGTCCGTGCGAAAGTTCAAGATTAACAACCGCACGAGCGACGTGCTTTTGTTGCTGATAAGTACTCCACCAGATATCACGCCAGAGACGTCAAAACAGGATATCGACTGTCATAAAAATACGTCTCCCTACGGCTCTAAAATACTTATCACTTACCACCCCGGCACTGGCAGCACTGGAACTATTCAACTGACTTTTAGAGCGCTGTAATACATTGAATACAAGACATAAAAAAGCCCCGACCACATGGCCGGGGCTTTTTTATGCGGCACGCATCAGAACAACTTTCGGCCTTTGTTTGCGGCAATCCGCATACGCAATGCATTCAACTTGATGAAGCCGGCAGCATCGGCCTGGTTATAAGCACCGCCATCTTCTTCAAACGTTGCAATATTGGCATCAAACAACGACTCGTCTGACTTGCGACCCGTAACGATCACATTGCCTTTGTACAATTTGAGACGAACAACACCGTTAACGTGAGCCTGCGAAGCATCGATCATCTGCTGCAGCATGATGCGCTCTGGGCTCCACCAGTAGCCGGTGTAGATCAGGCTCGCGTACTTGGGCATCAACTCGTCTTTGAGGTGAGCAACTTCACGGTCCAGAGTGATCGACTCAATGGCACGGTGAGCACGCAACATGATGGTGCCGCCCGGAGTCTCGTAGCAACCACGGGACTTCATTCCGACATAACGGTTTTCAACGATATCGAGACGACCGATACCGTTCTCGCCGCCAATACGGTTGAGTGTTGCCAGCACAGTGGCCGGGGTCATTTCGACGCCGTCCAGAGCGACGATATCGCCGTTGCGGTAAGTCAATTCCAGATAAGTCGGCGTGTTCGGCGCGTCTTCTGGAGACTTGGTCCAACGCCACATGTCTTCTTCGTGCTCAGTCCACGTGTCTTCCAGCACACCGCCCTCGTAAGAGATGTGCAGCAAGTTGGCATCCATCGAGTACGGAGACTTCTTCTTGCCGTGACGCTCGATCGGGATATTGTGCTTTTCAGCGTAATCCATCAGCTTTTCACGGGAGAGCAAGTCCCACTCACGCCAAGGAGCAATCACTTTCACCCCTGGCTTCAAGGCATAGGCACCCAGTTCGAAACGAACCTGATCATTACCTTTACCCGTTGCGCCGTGGGAAATGGCGTCTGCGCCTGTTTCGTTGGCGATTTCAATCAGGCGTTTGGCGATCAGCGGACGAGCAATGGAAGTACCCAGCAGGTACTCGCCTTCGTAAACGGTGTTGGCACGGAACATCGGGAAAACGAAGTCTCGAACAAACTCTTCGCGCAGGTCATCAATGTAGATTTCCTTGACGCCCATGGCTTGCGCCTTGGCACGTGCAGGTTCGACCTCTTCGCCCTGACCCAGGTCAGCGGTAAAGGTTACGACTTCACAGTTATAAGTATCCTGCAGCCACTTCAGGATCACCGAAGTGTCCAGGCCGCCCGAATAAGCCAGAACGACCTTGTTTACGTCCGCCATGCCATCACTCCACGGGTTGTTCGAAAAGCCGAACAGTCTACCGCCCATATCCATGAATTTACAGAGGCGCGACAGCTTAAGACGACAAAGCGACAGATAATGTCAAAGGAGCGACCAGACGGTCACTTCAGGAAATCGCCGCAGAATTGCTGACACCTACAGAAGGCACAGATTTTTCTGGCTCAGGAACACGCTCCAAGCGCACGCTGACCCGTCGATTTTTCTCACGATTTGCTCGGGTCGTGTTGGGTGCCAAGGGGTATTGTTCGCCATGAAAACGGACTGTGATCTGAGACTCCTGGAGCCCCTTCTCCTTGAAGAAGTCCATCACCGCCAATGCCCGTCGCCGTGACAGTTCGCGGTTGGTCAAGCGATTGCCTTGATTGTCGGAATAACCGTCCAGGATGACGCGGTTGACCGTAGGATCTGCCTTCAAGTACTCCACCATGACTTGCAAGTTGATCCGAGCCTTCGCATCCAGCTCGGTACCCCCGCCAGGAAAGCCGACCTGGCTTTGCCTGACCTGCTCAAAGTTCTTCGCCAACAACTTGGTGGTACACGCCTCGTAATCCCCGTAGGCCTGGCGAAATCTGGCCGGCAACAGGCGAACTTCCGAAACATTGCCATCGCGCGAGTAGTGCCTGACCAACGGGCTACGCCCTTCAATCAGCCCACGAAACAAGCTGGCGGCCTGGGCCTGGGAACTGTTGAACAATACCTGCCCACGGCCGATTCGCACCGAGCCCAGGTCAATGTCGCCGCGGCCCGGCTGCCAGGGTGCGGCGGCGGCCAATAGCTTCGCAGACCCCTCCCCCAGCATCGAGTTGTAGGCATTGAGGCGAAAAACGGCCTGCTCCCCGGCTCGACGCACAAAGGCCCCGGAGCCGAAATCAGTAATGGGCTGGATCAGCCGACACTCGAATTTGTCGCCTTCCACTTTCCACTCGATATTCTCCAGCCGAGTCTGAAAGGTCAGAGCCATGGCAGGCAGGCTGGCAAACATACTGAGCAGGATGAAATAATGCTGGCGCACGGGAGGCTCCACAGGCTTGCACTGCAAAAAAACAGTCCACAGATTGATGAGATATCGGTCAGCAATCACAAAACTTGATAGCGAGTGCCTGATAGAGTCTTTTCCGGTAGCATTCACATCAGTTTGACCCGCCTGGAATTCCCAATGTCTGACCGCCTGACCCTGCTGCGTCCCGACGACTGGCATATACATCTTCGCGATGGTGCTGTGTTGCCTCACACGGTTGCGGATGTAGCGCGCACTTTTGGCCGCGCCATCATCATGCCCAACCTGGTACCTCCGGTGCGTAATGCTGCCGAAGCCGATGCCTATCGCCAGCGCATTCTGGCTGCTCGCCCGGCCGGTAGCCGTTTCGAGCCGCTGATGGTGCTTTACCTCACTGATCGAACACAGCCAGAAGACATTCGTACGGCCAAGGCCAGCGGATTCGTCCATGCAGCCAAGCTGTATCCGGCTGGGGCAACGACCAACTCCGACTCAGGTGTTACCAGCATCGACGCGATCTTCCCGGTCCTCGAGGTCATGGCTGAAGTTGGCATGCCCTTGCTGATCCACGGTGAAGTCACCCGCGCCGGTGTGG
Organism: Pseudomonas sp. MF06569; assembly: GCF_059862735.1. Lineage (NCBI taxonomy): Bacteria > Pseudomonadati > Pseudomonadota > Gammaproteobacteria > Pseudomonadales > Pseudomonadaceae > Pseudomonas > Pseudomonas sp. MF06569. The sequence continues at coordinate 73,340 of NZ_JCBCUZ010000003.1, forward strand.
ACGTCTTTGATCGCGAAAAAATCTTCATCGACGAGCATATGCGCCGCGTTGTAGATCGCTTCCCGACACTCAAAGTCGTGTTTGAGCACATCACCACCGCTGACGCGGTGCAGTTCGTCAACGAGGCCTCGGCCAACGTCGGCGCAACCATTACGGCTCATCACCTGCTGTACAACCGCAATCACATGCTGGTTGGCGGAATCCGCCCGCACTTCTATTGCCTGCCGATTCTCAAGCGCAACACCCATCAGGAAGCCCTGCTGGATGCGGCCACCAGTGGCAGCGAGAAATTCTTCCTGGGTACAGACTCTGCACCCCACGCCCAGCACGCCAAAGAAGCGGCGTGCGGTTGTGCCGGTTGCTACACCGCTTATGCGGCCATCGAGATGTACGCCGAAGCTTTCGAGCAGCGCAATGCCCTGGACAAGCTGGAAGCCTTTGCCAGCCTGAACGGCCCGCGCTTCTACGGATTGCCCGCCAGCACCGAACACATCACCCTGGTTCGCCAGGAGTGGACCGCCCCAAACAGCCTGCCTTTCGGCGAGTTGACCGTAATTCCGCTGCGCGCCGGTGAAACACTGCGCTGGCGCCTGCTGGAGGAACAGCTGTGAGTGACGACCATTATGATGACGAACACGAAGGCGGCCATGGCGGCGGATCACGCCACCCGATGGCCGAGCGTTTTCGCGGCTATCTACCGGTCGTAATCGATGTTGAAACCGGTGGCTTTAATAGCGCTACTGATGCCTTGCTGGAAATCGCAGCCGTCACGATCGGCATGGACGAAAGAGGCTTTGTGTTCCCGGAGCACACCTACTTCCACCGTGTTGAGCCGTTTGAAGGCGCCAACATCGAAGCTGCAGCGCTGGAATTCACAGGCATCAAGCTCGACCATCCACTGCGCATGGCTGTCAGCGAAGAGACGGCCCTGACCGACATCTTCCGTGGCGTACGCAAGGCCTTGAAAGCCAACGGTTGCAAGCGTGCCATCCTGGTGGGCCATAACAGCAGCTTTGACCTGGGTTTCCTCAACGCCGCTGTCGCTCGCCTGGACATGAAACGCAACCCGTTTCACCCGTTCTCAAGCTTTGATACCGCTACCCTCGCAGGCCTGGCGTATGGTCAGACAGTATTGGCCAAAGCCTGCCAGACAGCTGATATCGATTTTGATGGGCGTGAAGCGCACTCGGCTCGTTATGACACCGAGAAAACCGCTGAGCTGTTCTGTGGCATCGTTAACCGCTGGAAGCAAATGGGCGGCTGGAAAGACTTCAACGACTGATCCTGTCGTTCAGGCTTTCATCGCACCCTAAAAAAAACCGGACACTGGGTCCGGTTTTTTTATGCCTGAAACTGACGCTTACAGCTGGTCAGCATTCTCGGTCAGGTACGCTGCAACACCTGCGGTCGAAGCGGTCATGCCTTTGTCGCCTTTTTTCCAGTTGGCAGGGCAAACTTCGCCGTGCTCTTCGTGGAATTGCAGAGCGTCAACCAGACGCAGCAGTTCGTCCATGTTACGGCCCAGTGGCAGGTCGTTGACGATCTGGGAGCGTACAACACCCTTGTCGTCGATCAGGAACGCGCCGCGCAGTGCCACGCCGCCTTCGTTTTCAACGTCATAGGCCTTGCAGATTGCGTGATTGATGTCGGCAGCCATGGTGTATTTCACCTGGCCGATGCCGCCATTGTTCACTGGAGTGTTGCGCCATGCGTTGTGGGTGAAATGGGAGTCGATCGACACGGCAACCACTTCAACGTTACGCGCCTGGAACTCAGGGATGCGGTGGTCCAGAGCGATCAGCTCGGACGGGCAAACGAAAGTGAAGTCCAGCGGGTAGAAGAACACCAGGCCATATTTACCTTTGATGGCGGTGGACAGTGTGAAGCTGTCAACGATTTCGCCATTGCCAAGTACGGCTGCGACGGTGAAGTCAGGGGCTTGTTTGCCTACGAGTACGCTCATTGGATATCTCCTGGTGTGCTGCGTGAAAAACAGGATCCGGTCGGTGCCACCATCGGTTAATGGTACTCAGCCGACCCGCTCCTGCGTGAAAATGACCGGTCATCATACACCGCCCGTCTGGACGGGCCTTAACCCTTTTTCAGGCCCTGAAAGCAGAATCGTCGAGACCGTTCGTCAGCACAGCGCCCACAAGGCTCAATTGAGACTCAAGGTGCTTTGACAATCATTCTCGTTAACATTAAAATCCTTGAATTGAATCCCAACCAGCGATGGTTCTTATTTATGTACGTTTGCCTTTGCACTGGCGTCACCGATGGAAAAATTCGCGACGCAATCTACGAGGGTTGCTGCAGCTACCGCGAAGTGCGCGAAGCAACAGGTGTCGCTAGCCAATGCGGTAAATGTGCATGCCTGGCCAAGCAAGTGGTTCGCGAAACCCTGGCTTCGCTGCAAACCAGTCAGGCCGCAATGAGTTTCCCGGTTGAATTTTCAGCTGCGTAATGTACAGTTTTCAAAGAACCGGACTTAGTGTCCGGTTTTTTTATGCCTAGAATTCAAGTGGTTAGCCCCGAGACGCGGAACACAAACATTCTTATTCCGATTAATTTTCATATATTATTCAAATACTTAGGTTTGACAGTCTGCAACGTGCGGATCAAACTCTGCCGTATATACAGTTAATTAAGGCAGGCCCCAGCCATGAAAGGCGACATTTCAGTTATCCAGCATCTCAACAAAATTCTCGGCAACGAACTGGTCGCTATCAACCAATACTTCCTGCATGCACGTATGTATCAGGATTGGGGCCTGGAAAAGTTGGGTGCTCACGAGTACCACGAGTCCATCGACGAGATGAAGCACGCGGACAAGCTGATCAAGCGCATCCTGTTCCTGGAAGGCCTGCCGAACGTACAAGATCTGGGCAAGCTGCACATCGGCGAACACACCAAGGAAATGCTCGAGTGCGACCTGCGTATTGAGAAGACCGGCCACGCCGACCTCAAAGCTGCTATCGCCCACTGTGAAGTTGTCGGTGACTTTGGCAGCCGCGAAATGCTGGAAGATATCCTGGAATCCGAAGAAGAACATATCGACTGGTTGGAAACTCAACTGGGCCTGATCGATAAAGTAGGGATTGAGAATTACCTGCAATCTCAAATGGGTGAGTAACTAACAGCCATTAAAAAGCCCCGCCCTGTTTATCACGGGGCGGGGCTTTTTTATGCGTGTTACATAACAACTGTAACTACGCGACTGACATCAGGCTTCAGTCTTGTTTGCAGCAGCTTTCTCGACAGCTTCTTTGATCAAAGCCTGCAAAGAACCATCGGCGGCCATTTCAGCCATGATGTCGCTACCGCCCACCAACTCACCACCGACCCACAGTTGCGGGAAAGTTGGCCAGTTAGCGTACTTCGGCAGATTGGCGCGGATTTCCGGGTTCTGAAGGATGTCCACGTAAGCGAACTTCTCGCCACAACCCATGACTGCCTGGGCAGCCTTGGCCGAAAAGCCGCACTGCGGGGCATTCGGGGAGCCTTTCATGTAGAGCAGAATGGTGTTGTTCGCAATCTGGTCTTTAATAGTTTCGATGATATCCATGGAGCACCTCGGCTGAACTTTCCGACTCAGATGTCGGCACGGTGGCGCATTGTAACGGAAAGCCGAGCGTGACGCTCGGTCTCCCCGACAGACAATAGTAGGCCCCTCACGCCTCTCCAAATGCCCCGCGCAATTGCCAAGCAACGCCACGGCAGTGTACAAATGGACAGCTGAGGTGAGGCATACCACCTGAGTGGCTCGTGCAGCGCAAGACTCGCTCAAACCTCTATACACGTGACCCTTATTGGCAAGACGCGACATTTCCTTATAAGATCGCGCCTTCCCCTATTTCGTCGCCCCGTGCGGCTTTCGCCGCAGGTCTCGCCCGTTTTTCCGAAAACCCCGGCTTTGAGCATCTGCGGTCGTTGCAAAAAAGGTAGTTAATGATGAGCGCAAGGCACTTTCTCTCCCTGATGGATTGCACGCCCGAAGAGCTAGTCAGCGTGATTCGTCGCGGTATCGAGCTGAAGGACCTGCGTCAACGCGGCGTTCTCTTCGAACCTCTGAAAGGTCGCGTGCTGGGCATGATTTTCGAGAAATCATCGACCCGTACCCGTCTGTCATTTGAAGCAGGCATGATCCAGCTGGGTGGCCAGGCCATTTTTCTGTCCCCTCGCGACACCCAGCTGGGCCGTGGCGAGCCAATTGGTGACTGCGCCATCGTGATGTCACGCATGCTTGACGCCGTCATGATCCGCACCTTCGCACACAGCACCCTGACCGAGTTTTCGGCCAACTCCCGCGTACCTGTTATCAATGGTCTGTCAGACGATCTGCACCCTTGCCAGTTGCTGGCCGACATGCAAACGTTTCAGGAACATCGCGGATCGATCAAAGGCAAAACCGTGGCCTGGATCGGTGATGGCAACAACATGTGCAACAGCTATATAGAAGCGGCCATCCAGTTTGACTTCAAGCTGCGTGTTGCCTGCCCTGAAGGCTATGAGCCCAACCCGCAGTTCGTGGCTCAAGCCGGTGATCGCGTGACTATCGTTCGCGATCCTCGTGATGCCGTGATTGGCGCCCATCTGGTCAGCACTGACGTGTGGACCTCAATGGGCCAGGAAGAAGAAACCGCCAAGCGCCTGCAGCTGTTTGCTCCGTACCAGGTCAACCGGGCCCTGCTCGACCTGGCTGCCGACGACGTGCTGTTCATGCACTGCCTTCCCGCTCACCGTGGCGAAGAGATCAGCCTCGATTTGCTGGATGACCCTCGCTCCGTGGCATGGGATCAAGCTGAAAACCGCCTGCATGCGCAAAAAGCGCTGCTCGAATTCCTTGTCCAACCGGCGTACCAACCCGCATGAGCCAGCCGTTATTGCTCAACCTTAGCGATCTGGCCTGTGGGTATCAGGGCCAGAGCGTCGTACAAAACCTCAACCTGCACCTCAATGCTGGCGATATTGGCTGCTTGCTGGGCTCATCGGGCTGTGGCAAAACCACCACACTGCGCGCTATTGCCGGTTTTGAGCCGGTGCATCAGGGTGAGATCAGACTGGCTGGGGAGGTCATTTCAAGTGCTGGCTTTACCTTGGCCCCTGAGAAACGTCGTATTGGCATGGTGTTTCAGGACTACGCCCTGTTTCCGCACCTGAGCGTGGCCGACAACATTGCGTTCGGGATTCGCAAACATCCGAACAAGGAGCGCGTGACCGAAGAGCTGCTTGAACTGGTCAATCTCAAGCAGCTCGGCAAACGCTTCCCCCACGAGCTTTCCGGCGGCCAGCAGCAACGTGTCGCCCTTGCACGTGCATTGGCACCCGAACCTCAATTACTCCTGCTGGATGAGCCGTTTTCCAACCTCGATGGCGAGTTGCGACGCAAACTCAGCCATGAAGTGCGAGATATCCTGAAAGCACGGGGCACCAGTGCGATTTTGGTGACACATGACCAGGAAGAAGCCTTCGCTGTCAGCGACCATGTCGGCGTATTCAAGGAAGGCCGTCTTGAACAGTGGGATACGCCCTACAACCTGTACCACGAACCTCAGACACCTTTTGTGGCAAGTTTTATCGGTCAGGGCTACTTCATTCGAGGCCAGTTACTAAGCCCTGAGTCGGTGCAAACCGAGCTGGGAGTTTTACGCGGCAACCGCGCATACACCTGGCCGACTGGCGGTGCAGTCGATGTGTTGCTGCGTCCGGACGATATCGTCTACGCGCCGGACAGCGATTTGAAAGCCCGGATTATTGGCAAGACATTCCTCGGTGCCTCCACCCTGTACCGCCTGCAACTGCCTACAGGGAGCCAGCTGGAATCGATTTTCCCGAGCCACGCCGATCACTTGCCTGGGGCGCAAGTGGGCATTCGCGTAGCAGCCGAGCATCTGGTGATGTTTCAAACCAGCGGCAGCGTTGCTGCGCAAATCCCGCACTCCGAATCAGGTGTAAGGCGTTTCAGCACCGCTCAGTAATCCCTTACCACAACAATTCGCGCTTACACCCGACCGACCTCTGCAAACTGCGCCTGCGTATGCTCTGCCAGCACCCCAGGCGCCAGTTCCACTTCCAGCCCGCGTCGTCCGGCGCTGACAAAAATAGTCGCAAAACCTTCAGCACTTTTATCGATAAAGGTGCGCAGTCGCTTCTTCTGCCCCAGCGGACTGATGCCTCCCAACAAATACCCTGTTGAACGTTGAGCTGCCGCCGGGTCCGCCATTTCGACTTTTTTGACTCCGGCAGCGTGTGCGAGGGCTTTTAAATCGAGGCTTCCGACGACCGGTACCACAGCGACCAATAACTCCCCCTTCTCACTGCTGGCCAACAACGTCTTGAACACCTGAGCAGGTTCGAGGCCAAGCTTTTCTGCGGCCTCCAACCCGTAGGATGCCGCTTTGGGATCATGTTCATAGCTATGCACACGATGTTCGGCGCGAACTTTTTTCAGCAGGTCCAGTGCAGGCGTCATGACAGCTCCAGTCTTGAATGAGGAAAAGAAAACTGATGGCCGATTTTAGGCTATTGGCCCGTATAAAACGCGCTGGCACGGGGCTTTGCGCCATGCATTTTGCTGAAACGTTACACGCCAACCTACCAATTCGTAGTGTTTTCTTACAGAAAAACCAGTACCACCACCCCGCTCTAAAGTCAGAATGTGAATACCCGTTCACTTTCGACCTTTGACAGCAGCGTTTCTTGTCTATATTTTTTCGAATCTGAATATTAGCATTCAACTTTTGTACGACTTTACCTACATGCTGAAATCAATGGTACGCAATTACCCGATCAGACCAAGGCGCGCCGCCACCCTGATTGATAACGTCTAAAAACAACAATAACGAGGCTTCAGATGACGACTGCATCGCAACACCCCACACTTTCAGGCCAGTGCCTGGCCGAGTTTCTCGGTACCGCACTGTTGATATTTTTCGGTACCGGTTGCGTTGCGGCTCTCAAAGTCGCGGGTGCCAGTTTTGGCTTATGGGAAATCAGCATCATCTGGGGCATTGGCGTCAGCATGGCGATTTACCTGACAGCAGGCGTTTCAGGCGCACACCTGAACCCGGCAGTCAGCATCGCGCTGTGCCTGTTCACCGATTTCGAAAAACGTAAGCTGCCCTTTTACATCCTTGCCCAAGTAGCAGGCGCCTTCTGCGCTGCAGCGTTGGTTTACACGCTCTACAGCAATCTCTTCTTCGATTACGAACAAGCACATCAAATGGTTCGAGGCAGCCAGGCCAGCCTGGAGTTGGCATCTGTCTTCTCGACCTACCCGCACCCCTCGCTTACAACGCTGCAAGCCTTCCTCGTCGAAGTGGTGATTACCGCTATCCTGATGGGCGTGATCATGGCGCTTACCGACGACAAGAACGGTCTGCCACGTGGCGCACTGGCCCCCCTGCTGATCGGCTTGCTGATTGCTGTCATCGGCAGCTCGATGGGGCCGCTAACCGGCTTTGCGATGAACCCCGCGCGTGATTTCGGACCTAAACTGATGACATTCTTGGCGGGCTGGGGTGAAATTTCGTTCACTGGTGGACGCGACATCCCCTACTTCCTGATTCCAGTATTTGCACCGATCGTGGGCGCTTGCCTGGGCGCAGCCATTTATCGCGGCCTGATTGCCCGCCATCTGCCTGACGCTGCCCCTGTAGCCGCCGACACCCAGGCTGCAGCGCAAGTGAAAACCCAAGCTTCCTGATATCGACTTATGAAACGGGGCGCACGAGACCTACTGCCCGTTACCTTTCTCGCGCCCCCAACCTCCCTCATTCTGCAAGGCACTTTCAAATGACCGACATTCAGAATAAGAACTACATCATTGCGCTGGACCAAGGCACAACCAGTTCGCGAGCGATCATCTTCGATCGTGACGCCAACGTGGTATGCACGGCGCAACGTGAGTTTCAACAGCACTACCCGCAACCGGGCTGGGTTGAACACGACCCGATGGAAATTTTCGCTACCCAAAGCGCCGTGATGGTCGAGGCCCTTGCACAAGCCGGCCTGCATCACGATCAGGTGGCCGCCATCGGCATCACCAACCAGCGTGAAACCACCGTTGTGTGGGACAAGGTCAGCGGTCGTCCGATCTACAATGCCATCGTCTGGCAGTGCCGCCGCAGCACCGAAATCTGCGAGCAGCTCAAGCGCGATGGCCACGAGCAATACATCAGCGACACCACTGGCCTGGTGACCGACCCGTACTTCTCGGGTACCAAACTGAAGTGGATCCTCGATAACGTCGAAGGCAGTCGTGAGCGCGCACGCAATGGCGAACTGTTGTTCGGCACCGTCGACAGCTGGCTGATCTGGAAATTTACCGGCGGCAAAACCCACGTCACCGACTACACCAATGCCTCTCGCACCATGCTCTTCAACATCCACACTCTGGAGTGGGATGCCAAGATGCTGGAGGTACTGGATATCCCGCGCGAAATGCTGCCAGAAGTTAAGTCATCTTCAGAAATCTACGGCCGCACCAAAAGCGGTATCGCCATTGGCGGCATTGCAGGCGACCAACAGGCCGCACTGTTTGGCCAGATGTGTGTCGAGCCAGGGCAGGCCAAGAATACTTACGGCACCGGCTGCTTCCTGCTGATGAACACCGGCGCAAACGCCGTCAAATCGACCCACGGCATGCTGACTACCATCGCCTGCGGCCCACGTGGCGAAGTTGCCTACGCATTGGAAGGCGCCGTCTTCAATGGTGGTTCCACCGTTCAATGGCTGCGTGACGAACTGAAGATCATCAACGACGCACACGACACCGAATACTTCGCCAACAAGGTCAAGGACAGTAATGGCGTCTACCTGGTGCCTGCCTTCACTGGCCTGGGCGCCCCTTACTGGGACCCGTACGCCCGTGGCGCATTGTTCGGCCTGACTCGCGGCGTACGCGTTGATCACATTATTCGTGCAGCACTTGAGTCGATCGCCTACCAGACACGCGACGTACTGGATGCCATGCAGCAGGACTCTGGCGAACGCCTCAAAGCCCTGCGTGTGGACGGTGGCGCCGTAGCCAACAATTTCCTGATGCAATTCCAGGCCGACATTCTCGGCACCCAGGTTGAACGCCCGCAAATGCGCGAAACCACTGCATTGGGCGCGGCCTACCTGGCGGGCCTGGCCTGCGGTTTCTGGGGCAGCCTGGATGAATTGCGCGGCAAGGCCGTGATCGAGCGCGAATTCGAACCTGCGCTGGACGAAGCCAGCAAAGAGAAGCTCTATGCCGGCTGGAAAAAAGCCGTCAGCCGCACTCGCGACTGGGAACCCCACGAAGAAAGCAACTAAGCCTACTGGGCAATAACTGCTGCGGGCGCCATTGGCGCCCGCAGTCGCTTCAATATTTGATGGCACCTGCGAGTAGCAGGCGGCGCTTTCCTGCGGCATCATGGGCGAATTTGCTTCGCCGCCCAAAGGAAAATCAATGAATCTGCCTCCACGCCAGCAGCAGATCCTCGAACTCGTACGCGAGCGCGGTTATGTCAGCATCGAGGAAATGGCTCAGCTGTTCATCGTCACACCGCAGACCATTCGCCGCGACATCAATCAACTGGCAGAAGCCGATCTGCTACGCCGTTACCACGGTGGAGCCGCCTATGACTCCAGCGTTGAAAACACTGCCTACGCCATGCGCGCAGACCAGATGCGCGACGAAAAGCGCCGCATTGGCGAAGCCATTGCCGCCCAGATCCCTGATCACGCCTCGATTTTCATCAATATCGGCACCACTACCGAGTCGATTGCACGGGCGCTGCTCAATCACAACCACCTGAAGATCATCACCAACAACCTACACGTGGCTTCAATCCTGAGTGCCAAGGATGACTTTGAAGTCCTGATCGCAGGCGGCAATGTACGCCGCGATGGCGGTATCGTTGGCCAGGCCAGTGTCGATTTCATCAACCAGTTCAAGTTCGACTTTGCACTGGTCGGTATCAGCGGCATCGACTCCGACGGTAGCCTGCTGGACTTCGATTATCAGGAAGTTCGCGTCTCTCAGGCGATTATCGCCAACGCCAGACAAACCATCCTGGCAGCCGACTCCAGCAAGTTCGGCCGCAATGCGATGGTACGACTGGGCCCGATCACCCTGATTGATTGCCTGGTCACCGACCAGCCGCCCGTGCCCGAACTCGCGCAACTCCTGGCTCAAAACAAGATCCGCCTCGAAGTGGTGTAACCGGCCCGCAGGTTCATCTTCCCATCCAAAATGTTCGATATTCTTCTTTTAACCCCCCTTCGATGAGTTTTTTCAATCGAAGGGTGCTGGCTACGCTCGCCTTTATCCGCTAATATTTTCGAAAATGAACATTAGTGTTCACATTCAAATATGCGTAAAGAACGCGAGGCCCATTTATGTCCCTGACCACCTTGCCTGCCACCCCTCTCGCTGAGGTTTACGACGTTGCTGTGATTGGCGGCGGGATCAATGGCGTCGGGATTGCGGCAGACGCAGCCGGTCGCGGCTTGTCTGTGTTCCTTTGCGAAAAAGACGATCTGGCCAGCCACACTTCATCCGCCAGCAGCAAGCTGATCCACGGCGGCTTGCGCTACCTCGAACATTACGAGTTCCGCCTGGTACGAGAAGCACTGGCTGAACGTGAAGTGCTGCTGTCCAAAGCGCCGCATATCGTCAAACCCATGCGTTTTGTCTTGCCCCATCGCCCGCACCTGCGCCCGGCGTGGATGATCCGTGCCGGGCTGTTCCTGTATGACCATCTGGGCAAGCGCGAAAAACTCGCAGGCTCCACCAGCCTCAAGTTTGGTGCAGACAGCCCGCTGAAAGCAGAAATCACTAAAGGCTTCGAGTACTCCGACTGCTGGGTCGATGACGCTCGCCTGGTAGTACTTAACGCCATGGCCGCGCGGGAAAAAGGCGCACATGTCCATACCCAGACTCGCTGCGTGGGCGCGCGCCGTAACAAAGGGCTGTGGGAATTGAACCTGGAACGTGCTGACGGCAGCCTGTTTTCGATTCGCAGCAAAGCCTTGGTCAATGCCGCTGGCCCTTGGGTAGCCAAATTCATCAAAGACGACTTGAAGCTGGATTCGCCTTACGGCATCCGCCTGATCCAGGGCAGCCACCTCATCGTTCCCAAGCTGTATGACGCGCCCAATGCGTTCATTCTGCAAAACGAAGATCAGCGGATTGTGTTCACCATTCCCTACATGGATCAGTTCACTATCATCGGCACCACCGACCGTGAATACACAGGCGATCCGGCCAAAGTAAGCATCACGGAAGAAGAAACCGACTACCTGCTGAATGTAGTCAATGCCCACTTCAAGCAACAAGTAACCCGCAGCGACATCCTGCGCACTTACTCCGGCGTGCGCCCGCTGTGTAACGACGAGTCCGACAACCCTTCAGCAGTGACACGGGATTACACCCTGGCATTGTCCGGCGCACCGGGCGAAGCCCCGCTGCTGTCAGTGTTCGGCGGCAAACTGACCACTTACCGCAAGCTGGCCGAGTCGGCCATGGCCCAATTGACGCCCTACTTCACCCAGATCAAGCCGAGCTGGACCGCCACCGCGACATTGCCGGGCGGCGAAGACATGACCACGCCAAAAGCCCTGAGCGCCGCTCTGATCAGCAAACACAGCTGGCTGGATGCTGCGATTGCCAAGCGCTGGGCAATCACCTATGGCAACCGCTCGTGGCGCTTGCTGGACGGCGTACAAGGCCTGAGCGACATGGGCGAGCATATCGGCAGTGGCCTCTACAGCCGTGAAGTCGATTACCTGTGCAGCCAGGAATGGGCACTGGATGCACAGGACATTCTGTGGCGCCGGACCAAGCTGGGCCTGTTTACCACCGCTGAGGAGCAGGCGCATCTGTCCCAGTACATGGCCACCCTCAATCTGAAAAACCGCAAGGTAGAAGCGGCTTAAACCTGCTCCCCCGCCCCACAGGTCTCAATTGCTTGTGGGGTGAGGGCGTGACGATCCAGCTTGCTCGCGATGAAATCGGAACGGCTTGCCAGAAAACCCTGACTACCTGAATCGCGAACTGCCTGCGCCATCTTTCATTCGGTTTTCCGAACACGCACTCCTGCATCATTCGGCTTTCCGGGCGCGACCGCTTTTAAAGCCAGCCATAAATCAACATAAAACCCTTATAAATCAAAGCATTAGACATAAATTCAATGTCTGGCACGACTCATGCTCTACACTCTGGACCGAATGCTTTAACAGAGCGTTTAGTCTGTTGAGACATTCGAAGTACAAAAGGGCCCACAAACGGGCTCAATAAAAAAAACAATGTCGAGGAAACACCGATGCGCATCGTTCCGCAACTTTTGGGCGCAGCAATTGCTGCAGCTCTGATTAGCACTCCAGTTTTTGCAGCCGAATTGACCGGCACACTGAAGAAAATCAAAGAATCCGGCACCATCACCCTTGGGCATCGTGACTCCTCCATTCCGTTCTCCTACATCGCGGACGCTTCCGGCAAACCGGTTGGTTACTCCCACGATGTACAGCTGGCAATCGTTGAAGGGCTGAAAAAACAGCTCGACATGCCGGACCTCAAGATCAAATACAACCTGGTTACTTCCCAGACCCGTATCCCGCTGGTGCAGAACGGCACCGTTGACGTTGAGTGCGGCTCCACCACCAACAACGTGGAACGCCAGCAACAAGTCGACTTCTCGGTCGGCATCTTCGAAATCGGTACCCGCCTGCTGTCCAAAAAGGACTCGCCTTACAAGGACTTCGCTGACCTGAAAGGCAAGAACGTCGTAACCACGGCTGGCACCACCTCCGAGCGCATCCTCAAGGCGATGAACGCTGACAAGCAGATGGGCATGAACGTGATCTCGGCAAAAGACCACGGCGAAGCTTTCAACATGCTTGAGTCGGGCCGTGCTGTTGCTTTCATGATGGACGACGCCCTGCTGGCCGGCGAAATGGCTAAAGCCAAGAAGCCAACTGACTGGGCTGTTACCGGTACTCCACAGTCGTACGAAATTTACGGCTGCATGGTTCGTAAAGGCGACCCTGAGTTCAAAAAAGCAGTGGATGACGCCATCGTTGCCTACTACAAGTCGGGCAAAATCAACGACACCTACAACACCTGGTTCCAATCGCCTATTCCACCAAAAGGCCTGAACCTGATGTTCCCGATGAGCGATGAGCTCAAGGCACTGATCGCCAACCCGACCGACAAAGCAGCAGACGACAAGCCAGCAGAAGAAAAGAAATCCTGATTTCTGACCTTTGATACTCCCGAGCGTGGGTCACCACGCTCGAGGAGTTGTCGAGCACCTTTGTACTAAGCTTCTTATTGCATTAGAGAACACTCGAACCGCTGGTTATCGAGCGGGTTTTGTGTGCCCGACGACCCTGTCGGGTGAGAACGGATTCCCTGAAGCAAGTGCTTGTTTATAGACCCATCTGAGGGGAGACCCTGCATGAATTACAACTGGGACTGGAGCGTGTTCTTCAAGTCCACCGGCGTAGGCAGCGAGACGTATCTCGACTGGTTTATTTCCGGATTGGGCTGGACCATCGCTATCGCTGTTGTCGCCTGGATTGTCGCCTTGATCCTGGGTTCGCTGCTGGGTGTCATGCGCACACTGCCGAACCGTTTCATCGCGGGCATCGCCACGGTTTACGTTGAAATCTTCCGTAACGTGCCGCTGCTGGTGCAGCTGTTTATCTGGTACTTCCTGGTACCCGACCTGCTGCCGCCTGATTTGCAGGAGTGGTACAAGCAAGACCTCAATCCGACGACCTCGGCTTACCTGAGCGTTGTCGTGTGCCTGGGCCTGTTTACCGCTGCACGGGTTTGCGAACAGGTTCGTACCGGTATCGAGGCACTGCCACGAGGCCAGGAAGCTGCTGCCCGCGCCATGGGCTTCAGCATGTCGCAGATCTACTGGAACGTGCTGCTGCCGCAAGCCTACCGGATCATCATTCCACCGCTCACCTCCGAGTTCCTGAACGTGTTCAAGAACTCCTCCGTGGCCTCGTTGATCGGCTTGATGGAACTGCTGGCACAAACCAAACAGACCGCCGAATTTTCCGCCAACCTGTTTGAAGCCTTCACCCTGGCCACCCTGATCTACTTCACCTTGAACATGAGCCTGATGTTGCTGATGCGCCTGATCGAGAAAAAAGTAGCGGTGCCCGGCCTGATGTCTCTGGGGGGTAAATAATGGACTTCTTCGATTTCAGCGGCATCGTCCCTGCCCTGCCAGGCCTGTGGAACGGCATGGTCATGACCTTGAAACTCATGGTCATGGGCGTCGTGGGTGGCGTAGCCCTGGGCACAGTGCTGGCATTGATGCGTTTGTCGTCAAGCAAGTGGATGGCCAATCTGGCCGGCGCTTACGTGAACTACTTCCGCTCGATCCCGCTCCTGCTGGTCATTACCTGGTTCTATCTGGCCGTACCTTTCGTGCTGCGCTGGATCACCGGCAAAGACACCCCGATCGGCGCTTTCGAGTCGTGCCTGGTGGCCTTCGTTATGTTTGAAGCCGCCTACTTCTGCGAAATCGTGCGAGCTGGCGTGCAGGCCATTCCCAAAGGCCAGATGGGTGCAGCCAAAGCACTGGGCATGAGTTACGGCCAGGCCATGCGCCTGATCATCCTGCCCCAGGCCTTTCGCAAAATGACCCCCTTGCTGCTGCAACAGAGCATTATCCTGTTCCAGGACACGTCGCTGGTTTACACCGTAGGCCTGGTTGACTTCCTCAATGCCTCGCGCTCCAGTGGCGACATCATCGGCCGCTCCAATGAGTTCCTGATCTTCGCCGGTCTGGTGTATTTCATCATCAGCTTTTCCGCCTCGCTGCTGGTCAAGCGTCTGCAAAAAAGGTTTGCCGTATGATCTCGATCAAGAACATCAACAAGTGGTACGGGGACTTCCAGGTACTGACCGATTGCAGTACTGAAGTCAAAAAGGGCGAAGTGGTCGTAGTATGCGGCCCGTCCGGCTCGGGCAAGTCGACCCTGATCAAGTGCGTCAACGCCCTTGAACCGTTCCAGAAAGGTGACATTACGGTTGACGGCACTTCCATTGCCGACCCGAAGACCAACCTGCCAAAACTGCGTTCGCGGGTTGGCATGGTGTTCCAGCATTTCGAACTGTTCCCGCACATGACCATCACCGAAAACCTGACGATTGCGCAGGTCAAGGTATTGGGTCGCAGCAAGGCCGAAGCCACTAAAAAAGGCCTTGAACTGCTGGAGCGCGTCGGTCTGTCGGCCCATGCCCACAAGCACCCTGGCCAGTTGTCCGGTGGTCAGCAACAGCGTGTGGCGATTGCCCGCGCCCTGGCCATGGACCCGATCGTCATGCTGTTTGACGAACCGACCTCGGCGCTCGACCCGGAAATGGTTAACGAAGTACTCGACGTGATGGTGCAACTGGCCAACGAGGGCATGACCATGATGTGCGTAACCCACGAAATGGGTTTTGCACGCAAGGTGGCCGACCGTGTGATCTTTATGGACCAGGGCAAAATCGTCGAAGACTGCGAGAAAGAAGAGTTCTTCGGTGACGTATCAGCCCGCTCCGAGCGTGCGCAGCACTTCCTCGCCAAGATCCTGCAGCACTAAAAATCCGCACCGCCCGCAGGGAGAGGCGACTCCCTGTGGGAGCGGGCTTGCTCGCGATGCAAACGGCGCGGTTTATCTGAACGATGAGGGTGATGCCATCGCGAGCAAGCCCGCTCCCACTCCAGACCTGCGCTCATCCCGGTTTGTGTGGTTGACCCAAGGCATCTGTGATGAAATGCGACCCCACTCTCTATCGCGGTGCTCCGCCCTCACTTGCCGTGAAACCTCGTCTACTGCGCCACTTCCTGCTACCGCTGCTGATCATCCTGTTGACGATCGGCCTCGGCTACGCGGGCTATCGCATCAGTGAACACTTCGGTATTCGCACCCTGAGCGAAACCGGCGAGCGCCAGCTCGAACTCCACGCCCGTACCGTCGAAAGCGAACTGGGCAAATACACTTACCTGCCCAGCCTGCTGGAACTGGAGTCCAGTGTTTCCAGGTTGCTGGCCGACCCAAGCGTGCAGAACCGGGTCACCGTCAACCAGTACCTGGAAGGCCTTAACCGTCGCAGCCGCAGCCGGGCCATTTATGTGCTCGACACCACTGGCCGCGTGATGGCCACCAGTAACTGGCGGGATACCGACAGCTATCTGGGTGAGGACCTGTCATTTCGCGCCTACTTCCAGGACGCCGTGCGCGGTCAACCGGGGCGCTTCTACGGGATCGGCAGCACGTCGGGTGAACCCGGCTATTACCTGGCTCACGGCCTCGAAGAACAAGGCAAGATCATTGGCGTAGCGGTGATCAAGGTCCGGCTCGAAGCCCTTGAAGAACGCTGGCAGCGCGCTCGCCTCGAAGCCTATGTGAGCGACGAGAACGGCATCATCATCCTGTCCAGCGATCCCACCAGACGCCTCAAGTCGATCCGCCCGCTCAGCGCCGAAACCAAAGAGCGGCTGGCACGCAGCCTTCAATACTACTGGTGGCCGCTTAATGAACTCGTACCGCTGGAACGGGAAAACCTGGCCGACGGCGTAGAAAAAGTCACCTTTGCCAATAACAACCAGATCGTTACCGACCAGCAGGAAGTCAGCTATCTGGCGCAAACCCGCAAGCTCAATGACACACCCTGGGACATTACCCTCCTCACGCCACTGCAGGACCTGCGCCGTGAAGCGGCGAATCAGGGGACGCTGGTCGCCGTTGCATTTGCCTTGCTGGCCTTTCTGCTGATTGCCTGGAATGAACGGCGCAAAGTGATCGCCACCCGGCTGGCGGCACGCGAAGCCCTGCAAGAAGCCAACAATCAGCTGGAGCGCAAGATCACCGAGCGCACTACTCACTTGCGGGCCAGTAACGAACGACTCAAAGGCCAGATCCGTGAACGACGCCAGGCTGAAGACACCTTGCGCCGTGCCCAGGATGAACTGGTACAGGCGGGCAAACTGGCCGCCATCGGGCAGATGTCCACCAGCATTGCCCATGAACTGAATCAACCCTTGGCCGCATTGCGCACCCTGTCGGGCAATACCGTGCGTTTTCTTGAGCGCGGAGACCTCAAGGTCGCCGCCGACAATCTCAGTACCATCAACAACCTGGTCGACCGCATGGGCCGCATCACCGCCAACCTGCGCTCGTTTGCCCGCCGTGGAGATGATCAGGGCCAGGCCAGCCTGGGCAAAGCCGTCGATGCGGCCCTGCAATTGCTCGCCAGCCGCATGGAGGAGTCCGGGGTGCAACTTCATCGAGCACTCGGCGATGTGGCGCTCAAGATTGATCAGACCCGACTGGAACAAATCCTGGTCAACCTGATCGGCAACGCGCTGGACGCCATGCAGGGCCAGTCAACACCGCCACAGCTTTGGCTGGAGGGCGAGGTCAGCGAAAGCAAATACCGCCTGCTGGTGCGCGACAACGGCCCCGGCATCGACCCCGAAGCCCGCAAGCATCTCTTCGAACCGTTCTTCACCACCAAACCCGGCGAACAGGGCCTGGGCCTGGGCTTGACCCTGTCAGCCAGCCTGGCAGCCGCCGCTGGCGGAAGCCTCAGCGCCGAATTCCCGGCCAGTGGTGGTGTCGCATTTGTCCTTCTTTTACCGCTGGTGCAACCCGCCAAGACCGAGCCCCTATGAATAACGACCTGACCGTCCTGATTGTTGAAGACGACCCCCATGTCCTGCTCGGATGCCAGCAGGCGCTGGCACTTGAAGACATTCGCAGCGAAGGCGTAAGCAGTGCCGAACAGGCACTGGCGTTGGTGGGCGACAATTTCCCGGGCATCGTCATCAGTGACATTCGCCTGCCCGGAATCGATGGCCTGGAGTTGCTCAAGCGCCTCAAGGCCCGCGACCGCAGCCTGCCGGTGGTGCTGATCACCGGGCATGGCGATATTTCCATGGCGGTGGGGGCCATGCGTGACGGCGCCTATGACTTTATGGAAAAACCCTTTTCCCCGGAGCGCCTGGTGGATGTGGCCCGCCGTGCGCTGGAACAACGCAGCCTGGCCCGAGAAGTCTGGTCGCTGCGTCGCCAGTTGGCAGAACGCGACTCGCTCGAAGGACGAATCATCGGGCGTTCCCCGGCCATGCAGCACTTGCGAGAATTGATCGCCAACGTCGCCGATACCTCTGCGAACGTGTTGATTGAAGGCGAGACAGGCACAGGCAAAGAGCTGGTCGCCCGATGCCTGCACGACTTCAGCCGGCGCCATCCCCAGCAGTTTGTAGCCCTCAACTGCGGTGGCCTGCCGGAAAATCTGTTTGAAAGCGAGATTTTCGGCCACGAAGCCAACGCCTTCACCGGTGCAGGCAAACGCCGCATCGGTAAAATCGAACACGCCCATGGCGGCACGTTGTTTCTGGACGAAGTCGAGAGCATGCCGATCAACCTGCAAATAAAACTGCTGCGGGTATTACAGGAGCGCACCCTGGAGCGCCTGGGTTCCAACCAGAGCATCGACGTTGATTGCCGGGTCATCGCGGCCACCAAGTCCGACCTTGATCAACTGAGCAAGGCCAGCCAGTTTCGCAGCGACCTGTACTACCGCCTGAACGTGGTGACACTCGAACTGCCGCCCTTGCGCGAACGCCGCGAAGACATCCTGCAGTTGTTCGAATACTTCCTGCAGCAATCCTCCCTGCGTTTCGATCGTGCCGCCCCTGAACTGGACAACCAGACCGTGTCCAGCCTCATGAGCCATGACTGGCCGGGCAACGTGCGTGAACTGCGCAACGTGGCCGAGCGTTTCGCCCTGGGTCTGCCTGCCTTCAAAAAATCCGGGAGCAACGCGGCGCAGGGGCTGGGCTTTTCCGAGGCGGTCGAGGCGTTCGAGCGCAACCTGCTCAGTGACGCCTTGCAACGCAGCGGCGGCAACCTGACCCAGGCCAGCCAGGAACTGGGCATGGCCAAGACCACCCTCTTCGACAAAGTCAAAAAATACGGGCTCGCGCACTGATGGATCTGATACTCAAAGCGGCTCTGGGTGCCGCAGTGGTCATCATTCTGGCAATGCTGGCCAAGACCAAAAACTACTACATCGCGGGCCTGGTCCCGTTGTTCCCGACCTTTGCTCTGATTGCGCATTACATCGTCGGCAAAGGACGCTCGGTGGACGACCTGAAAACCACCATTGTGTTTGGCATGTGGTCGATCATTCCCTACTTCGTCTACCTCGCAACGCTGTACATACTGGTCGACCGCATGCGTCTTGAAGCGTCACTGGCGCTGGCCGCCGTGGCCTGGCTGATGGCTGCCACCGTACTGGTCAGCGTGTGGGTGCGCCTGCACTGAGCCCGCTCCCACCTCAAGATCATCAGCGCGCCCCTGGCCCGTCCCTTGCATTTACCCCCTGAAGCCCGCCCTGCCTGGATCGGCGGCGATTGAATGGGGTAAATGACACGTTGAATATTCTCGATCTTGATCACAGCCTGACCTCACAAACACCGATCATGCAGCGTCTGACCGATGGTCGCGCTACACGCCTGGACCTGCTCGAACTGGGCCCGCAATTGCGCCTGTGGTCCACCGAACGCAATTACCGGCGTTTCGCCCAGCGCCTGCAGCAAAGGCCGAGACGCCAGGCCCTGAGGCCTGAAATCTTCTTCATCGGCTCCGGCGACTATCATCACCTGACCCCGGCCCTGCTCGCCGACTTGCCCGAACCTGTCACCCTGATCCACTTCGACAACCACCCTGACTGGGTACGCTTTGCCCCCCGTCGCCATTGCGGTTCGTGGGTGAATCGCGCCCTGAAACTGCCGAATATCAAACGCATCGTCACCCTCGGCCCGTGCAGCGACGACCTGCAAACCCCGCAATTCAAGGGCGGCAACCTCGGGGCCCTGCGCCGTGGTGATTTGCAACTATTCCCCTGGCAGCATCCCCCCACCAAAGTCTGGGGCCGAATCGGCGACGGCGCGGGGCACGAGCAGCACGAGAACCTGTTGCACTGGCGCAATCTTGCCGATCAGGACTGGCCAATCTTTCTCGCCGAGCTGATCTGCAGCCTGCCCACGGAAGCGATCTGGATCACCCTGGACAAGGACGTTCTCGCCAGCGAAGACGCCGCCACCAACTGGGATCAGGGCGGCATGCGCCTGACCCACCTGCTCCAGGCCATCCGGGCCCTGGCCGCCAGCAAGCGGGTGCTGGGCATCGACGTGTGCGGCGAATTCGCCAGGGCACCGCACCGCAACCTGCTCAAGCGCTGGGAGGCCAGGTCCGACCAGCCAGCCCCTGAACGCTGGAGCGAGAGCGACTTGCTGCGCAACTCAACCACCAATGAGGCGCTGATCGCTCTGTTTGAGGAACTGTTCCCGTGACCTTGACCGTGATTGCCCTGGTGGCGTTTTCCATCGTGCTCGATGTCATGGGCCAACTGTGTTTCAAGATCGGCCTGGACCGCCTGCCGGAACTGGAAGGCGGTTTTCGCCTCAACGCATTCTGGGGCCAGGTGTTCAATGCCCCCATGCTGTGGGCCGGGATCGGCGCTTACGTCATCGAGTTTTTCGTCTGGCTGGAGGCCCTGTCACGGGCGCCCCTGAGTGTGCTGTTCCCGGCTGCCGCACTGGCGTACTGCGGCGCGGTGTTCGCCGGCAAGGTGTTCCTGGGCGAACACGTGAGCCGCCGGCGCTGGCTGGGCACCCTGGTGATTACCCTTGGCGTGATGCTGGTCTGCATCGCCGGGGCTTGAGGAGAAGAACAATGGACAACACTGAAACCCTGAAAATCGCAGACAACGGCTGGCTGCATGGACGTCTGGGAACTGTGGTGCTGTGGGCGCTGTTAATTGCCCTCGAAAGCAGCGGGCAGATTGCGACCAAGGTCGGCGGCGATCAACTGGGGCAGATGGATTTCAGCCTGCAATGGCTGCAAGCAGTGATGCTAAACCCCGGCGTGTGGGTGGCTATTGCCTGTTACATCGGGGCGTTTTTCGTGTGGATGCTGATACTGCGCCGCAGCAGCCTGTCGCTGGCGTTTCCGCTCAGCTCGCTGGTATTTGTGGGGGTTCTGCTGGGGTCGTGGCTGGGGTTGGGCGAACATATCAGCGCCCTGCACTGGCTCGGCGTTGCCGTGATCATTGGCGGGATTGCGCTGCTGGCGGAGGGTGAGCCATAGCCCACCTCTGTGGGAGCGGGCTTGCCCGCGATACAGGGGATGGGGTCTAGAACTTGTAACTCACCGCGACCTGCACCGAGCCCTGATTCACATCTCCCTGCTCGCGCACGATACTGCTGTCCGCCGCCGAGCCCAGCAGATGAACCCAACTGGCGCTGGTCACCAGTGACCAGTGTTGTGCCAGGGGAAACTCGAAGTTCTGGGTCAGGGTGACATTCTGCAACCCGCCACTGGCCTTGTATGCGGAAATCCCCGACGCCTGGGCTTCACTGTCGCTGACACCAAAGAACGTCGACATCTGTCGGCCATCCGCAAAATGTACCGCCAACTGGCTGCTGCCGATAACCCCCAGCCCCAGCGGATAACCCAGCTCGCCCCCGACCTGACCCAGCACCCCGCCCTGACCGCCCGCGCCGCCCACCGCCTGCCCGAGTTGTGCATACACGCGCCAGAAATCGGCCGGGCTGTACTGCACAAAGCCGCCCAGCAGGGCCATGTCCGGCACATCGCGAAGGCCCCGCAACGAACCATTGGCATTGCGCCCCGACACGTAGTTGAGCAAGGGGCCCGCGCTCCAGCCGTCGGCCTTGAAGGCACTCCAGGTCAGACCGTCATCGGTATTGAGACTGACATCGCCCCAGTCCACATCGAAATACGGCAACGGCACCACCTGATAGCGGCTGGCGCTTGGATCGTAGGGCTGATAGCCAATCCCCACGCCCACTTCCCCACTCGGGCCGTCTGCCCCATGGGCACCCACGCCGACACCCAACAATGTGAGCAGCAATAAAGCACGGACCGGGGCTTTCATGTCGAAGGTTCCATAGAGGTTCATGGGCGCATCAATCCCTTTTTCGCTCGCCCTGTGCAAGCACTCATGTTGTTTGTAGCAAGCTACAAAAATTGTAGCTTCAAACTCGAAAGCCACCCTCCAATCGGCGCAAAGCCCCAGCCCACGGGGCTTTTAATAATTGGCACAGTCAATGCTATGTCCTCTGGCAAGCGCAAAAAGCGCGTCTTTTCGACAGGACAATGCAGATGATGCAATGGCATATCGTGTGTGATTTCGACGGGACCATTACCCGCACCGACGTCATCGACAACATTCTTCAACGCTTCGCCGACCCCAGCTGGGAAGCGATCGAAGATCAATGGGTGCAGGGTGAAATCGGTTCGCGTGAATGCCTGAGCCGCCAGCTGTCGCTGGTCAAGGCCACGCCAGCCGAACTGCTGGCCTTTTTCGACAGCGTTGAGATTGACCCTCACTTTCCCGACTTCGTTGACCACGTCATCGGCCTGGGCGCCTCCATCGAGGTAGTCAGTGACGGTATCGAACAAGGCATTGCCCGCATCCTGGCCCGCCACTACGTGAGCCTGTTGCCGATCCTTGCCAACCGCCTGCGTCAGGTCGACCAGAACCGCTGGCGCATCGACTTCCCGTACTCCAGCGACACCTGCCGGGCCGCCTCGGGCAACTGCAAATGCAAATCCACCCCCGGCGGCAAACGCGTGCTGGTGATTGGCGATGGCCGCTCCGACATGTGCGTGGCCTCCAGCGCCGACTTCGTCTTCGCCAAGGACAGCCTGGCCGAACACTGCGAACGCAACGGTATCCCCTACGCACGCTTTGACTCTTTCGCCGAACTGCCGGCCTTGCTCGCCAAATTGCCGAACCCGGCCGCCAACGCTCCCCACTATTCTCGTGAACAGCAGGAACTCTTCAATCATGTCTGATATCCGAATCGCTACCCCTGAAGACCAGATCCTTCTGGAAAAAGAAGCCAAGTACTGCTCCTACGGCGACACCGTTCACTACATCGAACCACCGCGCATTTTCAGCCGCTGCGAAGGTTCCTACGTCTGGGACACCGAAGACCAGGCCTACCTCGACCTGCAAATGTGGTACTCGGCGGTCAACTTCGGTTACTCCAACCCGCGCCTGAACAACGCCCTGAAACAACAGATCGACACCTTGCCGCAAATCGCCAGCCAGTACCTGCACAAGGGCAAGATCGAGTTGTCGGAACGCATCGCGGTCGACGCCAAAAACAAGTTCGGCCTCGACGGTCGCGTGCACTTCAACGTCGGCGGGTCGCAGTCCATCGAGGACTCGCTGAAGGTGGTGCGTAACGCCAGCAACGGCAAAAGCCTGATGTTCGCCTTCGAAGGCGGCTACCACGGCCGCACCCTCGGCGCCTCGTCGATCACCTCCAGCTACCGCTACCGTCGCCGCTACGGCCACTTTGGCGAGCGCGCCAACTTTATCCCGTTCCCGTACCACTTCCGTGGGCCAAAAGGCATGACCAAGGAAGAATACGGCAGCCACTGCGTGCAGCAATTCGCCCGTCTGTTCGAGACCGAATACAACGGCGTGTGGGACCCCAAAGTCGGCCAGAGCGAATACGCCGCCTTTTACGTCGAACCGATCCAGGGCACCGGCGGCTATGTCATCCCGCCGATGAACTTCTACAGCGAACTCAAGCACGTGCTGGATCAGCACGGCATCCTGATGGTGGTCGACGAAATCCAGATGGGTTTCTGGCGCACCGGCAAGCTGTGGTCCATCGAGCACTTCGACGTCAAACCTGACGTGATCGTCTTCGGCAAGGCACTGACCAACGGCCTCAATCCGCTGGGCGGCATCTGGGCCCGTGAAGAGCTGATCAACCCGAAAATCTTCCCGCCGGGCTCCACCCACTCCACCTTCGCCTCCAACCCGCTGGGCACCGCCGTGGGCCTGGAAATGTTCAAGATGACCAGCGAAGTCGACTACGGCGCGATGGTCATGGCCAAGGGCAAGTACTTCCTGGACGGTCTGCAAGACCTGCAAAAACGCTACCCGATCATCGGCGACGTCGACGGTCTGGGCCTGGCGCTGCGCTGCGAAATCTGCGGCCCGGACGGTTTCACCCCGGACAAGGCCACCCTCGACTTCATGGTTGAAGAAGGCATGAAGGGCGACATTGAAATCGACGGCAAGCGTCTGGGTCTGATTCTGGACGTGGGCGGCTACTACAAGAACGTGATCACCCTGGCGCCGTCCCTGGAAATCAGCTACGCCGAAATCGACCTGGGCATCGCCCTGCTCGACCGCCTGCTGGCTCGGGCCATGAAACGGTGAACGGGCCAGAGATCGATCTGGGCGAAGGCGACGCCGGTTTCGTTCTCGGCACGGGTGAGGTCGGGGTCTTGTTGATCCACGGCCTCACCGGCACTCCGACGGAACTGCGTCGGGTGGCCCAGGGCCTGGCGAAGGACGGGACGTGCACGGTGTACGTCCCCACCCTGGCCGGGCACTGCGGTGACAACGACGACCTGCAAGCCACCGGCTGGCTGGACTGGTACGAAGGCGTGCGTAAAACCTTCGCCGGGATCCGCCAGCGTCACTCGCAGGTTTTTGTCGGGGGTCTGTCGATGGGTGCGGTCATGTCGATGTACGTGGCCTCCGAACACCCGGGCCAGGTCGCCGGGCTGTTGATGTACTCCACCACCTTGCGTTACGACGGCTGGAGCATCAACAAACTGGCTTTTTTGACCCCGTTGCTGATGGCGATCCCCTTTGGCGTACACCTGTGCAATTTTGAAGAAAAACCCCCTTACGGCATCAAGAACGAACGTTTGCGCGCCATTGTCGAGCGCCAGATGCACGCTGGAGAAAGCGCGAATGCCGGGCTGTTGACGATGCATGGGATCACCGTGCGCGAATTGCACCGGATGAATGCCGTGGTGAAAAAGCGCATGCCGTCGATCACCACCAAAGCCCTGGTTTTGCACTCCATCGAGGACGACATCACCAGCCGCTGGAACGCCGATTACGTGGAGCGTCATCTGGGCGGGCCTGTGACCAAAGTGCTGCTCGACAACTGCTACCACATGATCACCGTCGACCTGCAGTACCGCCGCGTGATCGAACTCAGTGACGCCTTTATCAAGAAAAACAGCCGCGCGGCACCGGTTCCTGTCGACTATCGACAGCAGGCCTGAGCCAAAGGACGCCCATGATTACCGCCCACACCTTTTCATCCATCCAGGCTATCGACCGCGAAGCCTGGAATGACTGTTTTCCAGATGCTCTGGAGGATTGGGACTACATCGTGGCCGTCGAAAAAGCCGGGATTGAAGGCTTTGAATGGCGTTATCTGACGCTGTTCGAAGGCCCCACCCTGCTGGCCGTGGCAACCGCATTTACCACCTGCTATCGCCTCGACACCACCGTTCAAGGGCTCGCCAAGCACTTTACCGAACGGCTCAACCGCGTGTTGCCGGGGCTGGTGCAGCTGCAGCTGTACGCCATCGGCTCGCCGCTGACCGAACAATGCAGTGCAGGGACGGCCAGCGTTATCCCGGCAGCGCAACGCCCTGCCCTGCTCGCCCGGCTGCTGACCCTGGCCCAGGCTGACGCCGCCCGCCTTGGCATCGGCCTGATCGCGGTCAAGGACGTGCCCAGCGACGACCATGAGTGGGCCACCCTCTGCAAGACGGCAGGCTTTCAGTCGATGCCGGGGCTGCCCAGCGCAACCCTGGCGGTGCCCTTCGGCTCGGTGGACGGCTACCTTGGCTCACTGGGCAAGTCCACCCGCAAAGACATGCGCCGCAAACTGCGCAACCCCGGCCCGCGGGTGGAGTGGCGCAGCACCATCGACGACGTTTTGCCTGACGTCATGCGCCTGTACGCGGCCAGCCTGGCACGCAGCGACCTGCAATTGGAGCGCTTACCCGCGACTTATTTCACGGGTATCCTCCAACAACTGGGCGACCGGGCAGTGTGCGTGCTGTACTGGCTCGACGAGCAACTGGTGGCGTTCAATCTGGTGCTGATCGATGAACACCGCCTGATCGACAAGTTTTTTGGCCACGACCTTGAGCTGACCCGCGACTACAATCTGTATTTCAGGAGCTGGCTGGTCAATGTCGATTACTGCATCAGCCACAACATTGCCCTGTACGAATGCGGCCAGGCCGGTTACGCCAGCAAGATCCGCCTGGGCTGTACCTTTCAGGGCAACACACTGTATTTCCGGCATCGCAACTGGCTGATAAACAACCTGCTCAAGCTGGTCAAACTGTTCATCCGCCCTGACCGCCACGACCCTGCCCTGGCGGCTGCGATAAGCGAGTATTAATGCCCACCACGCCTGACTCACCGCGCCAGCCCCAACCCTTCAAAGTGTCGCGCTGGACCGTGCAGCGCAAACTGGTGCTGGCGTTCTGGCTGGTCAGCGTCATCCCGACCATGATCGCCGCCGAACTGGCCGCCACCACCCTGTCGCAGATTTTCGATAGCAACGTGCGGGTCTGGTTGCAGGAGTCGACCAAAATCGTCAAGGACGAGATCAGCGAAATCCTCGCGGACAACGCCCGGGCCGCCAAGCTGTTCCTGCAATACACCCACCCGCCGTCTTCCAGCAAGGCCATCCGCCATGACCGGCTGACTGCTGACATCGCCGACGCGATGGGCATCGACGTGGTCGCCCTGATCCGCGACAGCGACCACAAAGTGGTGTTCAGCACCGCCAGTGACACCATCGTCGACCAGATCAGCCTGGCGCCCAATGCGGTGTTGCAAACCATCGACGTCGGAGGCGTACCCACCGGCACCGTGGTCTCGACCTTTGCCACCAGCCAGGACGGGGCGGATTACCAACTGCTGGTAGCCACCTACATGGACAGCAGCTTTCTGACCAGCGTGGCCAATGTTCACTCCCTGGACCTGCGCCTGTACCTGTCAAATTCCGCAGGGTTTGCCGAGATCTTCTCCAGCCAGCGTTTCGAAGACCGCCAGCCGATGGTGCCCCCGGCTATCGAGCAAATATTGCGCGAAACCCGCTTGCCCACCGAGCAGTTCACCAGCCGCTACAGCGGTTTGTACTGGCCCATTCTCAACGACAACGGCGAGCTGCAAGGCGTGATCTACAGCGGTCTGCTACGCCATGCCAGCCTGGTGGGTCTGGTCAACCAGAGCAACCTGTTCGCCCTGATCTTCCTGCTCGGTTCAGTGCTGTCACTGACCGTTGGCTGGCTGGTCTCCGAGCGCCTGACCCGACCGCTACGAGACTTGTCAGAAGGCGTGCGCGCCGTGACTGCCGGGGACTACAACCAGCGCGTTGGCGTATCAGGCAACGACGAACTGGCCGAGCTGAGCAGCACCTTCAACCACATGACGGCACGGCTGGACCAGTTGCATCATCTCGAAGCACAACTGCGCCGCCGCGACCGCTTGCATGCCCTGGGGGAAGTAGCGATGGGCCTGGCCCACGAAATCCGCAACCCGCTGGGCATTATCAAAACTGCGACCCAACTGCTGCACCGCCGCGCCGACCTGGGCGAGACCGACAAGCGCCACCTGGAATACGTGGTCAGCGAAGTCTCGCGGATCAACGACCTGATCACCGAGTTCCTCGACTTCGCCAAGCCCAGCGCTCCCGTCCGCGCGCAACAGGCTGCGCGACCTCTGGTTGAAGACATTCTGGGCTTCTGCAAACCGGAACTGGAAAGTCATAACATCGATGCCCGCATCGACGATCAAGCACCCGGGGCCACCCTGTATGCCGATGCCGGGCAGCTGAAACAGGCGTGCCTGAACCTGATCATCAACGCCATCGACGCCATGCCAGAAGGCGGCTGCCTGACAGTGCACATTTCCCGCGAAAACGATTACACCGTGATAGGCATTGCCGACACAGGAGAAGGGATCGCACCGGACATGCTCGAACGTATTTTCACGCCCTTCGTGACCACCAAAGCCTCAGGTACAGGGTTGGGCCTGGCCAAGGTGTTCTCCATCATGGACAGCCACGATGGGCGCATCGAATGCATCAGCAAAAAAGACGCCGGTGCCACCTTCAATCTGTACATTCCTGCCCACGGAGCAAGCAAGACATGAGTCATAACGTGCTGGTGGTCGATGACGAACCCAAGCTCTGCGACCTGCTCAGCTCGGCACTGAGTCAAAACGACATTCAGGTCTTCACCGCGGGCAACGGCCTGCAGGCGCTGGCGATTCTGGAGCAGGAAGACATCGACCTGGTGATCAGCGACTGGCGAATGCCCGGCATGGACGGCCCTCAGTTACTGGCGGAGGTCAAACTGCGCTACCCGCAGCTGCCGGTCATCGTCATGACCGCCTACAGCACGGTGAAAAACGCCGTACAGTCCATGCGTAACGGTGCCTACGACTACATCGCCAAACCCTTCGATATCGACGAGCTGGACATTACCGTCAGCAAGGCCCTGCAGTTTCGCGACATTTTGCGCGACAACGCACGCCTGCGTGCCGAACTGGACGAGCACCAGCACATCGACAGCCTGATCGGCGACAGCCCCAGCTTTCGTCGGGTGCTTCAAGCCATCGACTCGGTGCGCGAGAGCAGCGCCACCATCCTGCTGACCGGCGAAAGCGGCACGGGCAAAGAGATGGTCGCCCGCGCCATCCATAAACACGGCAGTCGCGCAGACAAACCCTTTGTCGCGGTCAACTGTGCGGCAATTCCCGAAGGGCTGCTTGAAAGCGAGATGTTCGGCCATCGCAAGGGCGCCTTTACCGGCGCCGTGGCCGACCGTGTGGGGCGCTTTATGCAGGCCGACAAGGGCACGCTGTTTCTCGATGAAGTGGGGGACATGCCCCTGGCCTTGCAGGCCAAGATCCTGCGGGCGCTTCAAGAGCGGGTGATTGAGCCGGTGGGGGATCCGCGAGAGCGCAAGGTGGATGTGCGGGTGATCGCCGCGACCAACAAAAACCTGCTGCAAGCCGTGGCCGACAAAACGTTTCGCGAAGACCTGTACTACCGCCTGAATGTATTCCCGATCCCCCTGCCCGCCTTGCGCGAACGGGTTGAAGACATCGCACCGCTGGCGCGGCACTTTGCCCACAACCTGGGAGCCACCGCAGGTAAACGCATCACCGGTTTCAGCCCCGGCGCCTTGCAAGCAATGGCCGCCTATCACTGGCCAGGCAATATTCGCGAACTGCAAAACTGTGTCGAGCGCGCCACCATCGTGGCCAACAGCAGCATCCTCCAGGACAGCGACTTGCCGCCCTACCTGTTCAGCGCCCAGCCCGGCCAGAACAGCGCCCTGCCCGCACCGGGGCCGAGTGTGCCGCCCGATCTGGAAGCGGCACTGGCCGAGGTCGAAAAAGCGTACATCCTTGCCGCCCTGCAACAAGCCAATGGCGTGCAGGCAGCGGCGGCGCAGTTGATCGGGATATCAGAACGCAGCTTCTGGTATCGCCTGAAAAAGCTCGACATCCATGTCGATAAAATCGTCCGCTAGCCCATTAAAGCGGGCAAGCCCGCGCGTGTGGGAGCGGGCTTGCTCGCGATTGGAACGCCGCGGTTTATCAGGCAAACCGCGGGTACCGGTTTTGCAACCTCCCCCCCGCGTCTGTTGTGGCAAACGGTTACTCCCGGTTTAGCCGTGTGCGGCGGCGATGATTTTGGCGACAATCACGTTGAGGCTGGACTGAGTAAGCGCGCTGGTTGCTGTTAATTTTGCGGCCCACAGTAAATCCGCCGGTGACAGGTTAAGGCGCTGGCTCAATTGCATTTTTTGCAGCAGGGGCACCAGCGCTACAAAACTTTTCGGTACGCTGGTGCCCATCAACGCAAGGGTCTGGGTCACATCCCAGCCATGCAAATCGCCAAGCAACTGTGCAGCGACTTGCAGGGTCAGTGCCGGAGTTTGGTTGGCGCGCTGCAAATAGCCGCGTGCCTCGGCCACAGGCCCCACCAGTTTGCTTTGCCACTGGCGATAGCGTGACAGCGCCAGCAACAGGTTCAGGGTCAACGGTGGGGCTGTGCTGGCGCCGGTCAGCGCCGAAGGCCTGCCCTGCGCAACCGGCATCAACAGCTCCAGGTCCTGCTCACCGAGCTGGGCCCAGATGCAGACTTGAGCGAACTGACGCACAAGGTGTGCGTATTGCACGACCTGAGGCAGGTCCTCCAGAGAGGCCAACCCTTGGCAAACACGCTCGATATCCTCCCAAAACTTCAACAGCCCGTAGCCATTGAGCGTTGGGGCCATGTCCTTGGCCACGGCATCGACCCAGACCAGCATGGCATCGACGATGTTGGGCTTGAGGCCGAACTCGGCACCGATATGGCGTGCCAATTGCGCCCGCAATACCCCGTCCTCTGCCGCCAGCAGTTGCGACGGCACGGGTTCGCGGCCGGTCAGGGTGCTGTAGATATTTTCGATAAAGGCTTGCAGCTCAGGTGTTTTCTGCACCGGATAACGCCGGCTGGTCAGGGCGATCAACTGCGCGGCATCCAGCTGTTGGGCTCGCATCCAGTCGACCAGGTAGCCGGTGCGAATCAGTATGGCCATAGCCTTCTGGTTGGGTCTTGGCTGGGCCAGAGCGCTGACTATGGCATTGGGCGCGCCCAGCAACTCCCATAGATGCACAGCCTCAACCACCCGCAGGCCAAACACGCGAGGGATCGCCACCAGCCGGTACAACGCTGAAATCTGCTCCAGCCCCAATACTGGCAAGGTGTTGCCGACCATGCCTGGCAGGTTCTGTGCCAGCAGGACAAGGCTAGCGTCATCGATCTGCAGGCCCTGGCACAAACGGGCGCGAGCACGCAGTGAGGCCTGATCTTCGGTTGAGCGCTGGAAGTCGACATTGAGCTGACCAATCAAGTCAGTTGCGCCGAACAGACGGGTATAAAACGAGGTCTTGCCGCTGGCATTGAAGGTGTTAAGCACTCCCAGGCAAGCGGCGAAGCTGTCGACGGTCATGCCATAGCGCTGACGCAGTGGCAAATAGATCGCCAGCGCCTGCAACGGTTGCGTGAGCGGGTGAGCGCTAATATCGTCGCTGGCCTGACTGATGAACCAGTCAAGTTCTTCAAAGGACAGAACTTTCACATGGCGTTGCAGCCGAACAAGGCGATTAAGACGCTCAAAGGCACGACCATTACGGTTGTACAGCCCACTCGTCGTCGGATCGTTGGGTGGCGCTGGAACCGGATGCCCAAGGGCGGCACCGACATATGCATATAAGGGCTTGGCGGGAGCAGCACTACCGTCGTCCCAGCCGTTGATATAGCGGGCACCGTAGATCTGAGGTGGGATGATCCTCGGTATATAAGTGATTGAAATATCAAGCGCAGCGCTCAAGGGAATGACCACGCCTTCAAAGCCCATGTTGACCCCTTTTATGAAAATAGGTACGGGGTTCTCAAGATACTGATTGAGGGTCATATTCAGAGAATGTTCCCAATAACGCACCGAGGGCCACGGCTCGGGCAAGTCCATGGGCGTCAGCAGTTGTGTTACCTGTGCGTTGTCATTCCCCGCTTGTGCAAGCCACACCACATGCCGATCAGTTCCGTCCGTGAGCACTGAGGTGTACGCAAGCCAAAGTTCATTTCCATTGCGGACTTGAATTGACACGTCAATGAATTTGCAAGTAAAGGTTCCGTCTCCAACCGTGCCGGTATATGAAACGGTTAACGACTGTTCGGGATCAACTTTAACTTCGGCTTCCCCCAAGTCTGAAACATCAAAGAACGGCCCTGCTCCCAGCGCAGCCAAGATAGTTTCCGTTGGCATTTTAAGCGCTGCTTCCAGAGATGACACATAATTCAAATGACTTGCGCCGGGGAGGCCAAAATATTTAGCAACCCCTGCATCAGAGGTATTCCTGGCTTCCGTCAGTATGTTTAACAAGTCCGGCGACATGCCCAGCGCGTCGCGCGCATAGTTCACCGGCATCCTGGTTGCCCAACTTGCCAGCGTACTATCCAGCCGCAATGCCTGATCTTCGTAATCGCCAAATACCGACCACAGTTCGGCCGGGGTAGATTTACGTGCGGCCATGCCTTGCAGGATCTGTTCGCTGGCATGGTTGTACGGCAGGTTCATCGGATACAAAGAGGTGCGCAGCAATTCGTCAACATCGCCCTCTATACCAGCCTCAAGTACCTCAAGGGTCAGCGCCAGGGTGCTGACTTCTTCATGCACGTTGGCTTCACTGAGCGCCAGATTGGCCAGGTCCGGGCGCCGTCGGTTGAGCTGCAAGCCGTGGGTTTGCGGATGCAGCGGCTTGGCGGCGCGATACAGGTCGGTCAAGTAGCTGGCGGGGGAGAACAATGAGCCGACCGAGTCCGGATGAGCAAACTGGGTGCCATTGGCTGGCGCGAACCAACTGTCATAACTGCCAGTACCGCCAAGGGAACGCTGCATCCAGGCACTGTCGTATTCCACACCCAGCCTGGACACAGCCTGCATGGCCGGATCGCTGCGCGAGCACAGTTGAGCATAGAGCCGGGTCAGAGAAGCAGCACGGTCTTGCGCCTGATCATAAAAATCCACTGTTTGGTTGAGCTCAAGATTGCGCCCGGATATTTGCAGCATCTGGGTAACGGCCTCGGGGCCACTGTCTGCCACTTCAAACACCGAGCTGTAACCGGACTGTTCGAGCTCTGCTTGAAATACCTGCAGGGATTGGAGGGCAAGCAGGTCGCGTTCAGAGGTTGTGACCTCCTGCCCCTCGGTGTCCGGATCCCTTTCGGGTTCAGACACCTCGCCCTCGCTGGGTCCGGTCTCATCTGCCAGGCCAGCTGGCGGGGGGGTGGAGCCGTCTGAAGTGTTTTGCGTTGCCATAACCATATCCTCAACTTCCGAATTGACAGGAGCCTCCCCGGCTATCCGCCAAGGCCACCGCCAGCACATCGGTTTTTTTAAGTCAGGAACTGACTCTGTTGAGGTCGATTACGCACTTGGATAGAGAAACTGCCTACTGTCAGAAATGACAGAGACGACATCCATTCATCAGAATTTTCATACAAAAAAAAGAAACATATCTGACGTTAGAAGAGAGGGAGAAACAGCTACAAGCCCCGGCTTGTAGCTTGCAATGCTCTTTAAGCGGCTTGCGAATGCACCTGCCGCGCAGCCGCCAGCCTGTTGATCAGCGCTACTTCTGCCACGGCCCAGCTGCGGGTTTTGAGGGCGCAATCGGGGTTGACCCACAGGTTGTCACCCAAACGCTCCCGGGCTTCTTGCAATTGCACCAGGGCATTTTCAAGGTCGCAGCGCGATACGTTGCGACCGTTGACCAGGCCCAGGGACAGCACTTTGTAAGTCGGCAAACGATCCAGGATTGCATGCAACGGGTCGGGAGCGCGCACCAGATCCACGTGCAACCCGTCCACCGGCAAGCCAACGGCCAGGCCGAGGTTGCCTTCAAGGCCGCTGAAGTAAGTAGCAACCAGCTTTTTCAGCGGCGAGTATTGAAGAATGTGATAAGCGCGCTCAAAGGCGCTTTTCCATTCCTGTGGCAAGTCCAGCGACAGGATCGGCTCGTCGATCTGTACCCATTCCACGCCCTGCTCTGCCAGGCGGGAAAGGGTTTGCGCGTACACCGGCAGCAGGTTTTCCAGCAGGTCGAGCGTGTTGAATTCGTTACCCTTGGCCTTGCCCAGCCACAGGTAGGACAGTGGACCGAGTATGACGGGCTTGACCTTGTGGCCCTGCGCCAGTGCTTGGGCGGTCTCTTCAAACAACGGGTCCCAGTTCAGCTCAAAGTGCTGGTCCAGGCTGAATTCCGGTGCCAGGCAGTACTGTCTGGCACGCAACGGGTGACCCACGCTGTGCAGTGCCGCCTGAACGCTGTCGCCTTTGCAGTAGGCTTCGAGTGCTTTTTTCGGATCGCCGTCTGCGCCAATGCCGGGGAAACCAAGAGTGTGGGCCAGAGCCATGACAGCATTCCTTCGTGTAAGTAATGGCTCTATTATCGACACCCGCCTAAACATGAGACAAACTCAATGTTTTCGTGTTGAACATCAAATCTACTCATGGAGCCACTGTGCTGGAAATTCGTCACCTCAAAACCCTGCACGCGTTGCGCGAGTCAGACAGCCTGGTCGAAGCGGCAGAGCGCCTGCACCTGACTCAGTCCGCTTTATCTCACCAATTCAAAGAGCTGGAAGAGCGCATGGGCATGCCGCTCTTTGTGCGTAAAACCAAACCGGTTCGCTTCACCAGCGGCGGCTTGCGCCTGCTACAACTGGCCGATGCCATGCTGCCACTGCTGCGCGGTGCAGAGCGGGATATCGCCCGTCTGGTCGGCGGTACGGCCGGGCGTCTGCACATGGCGATTGAGTGCCATAGCTGCTTCCAATGGCTGATGCCCACCATCGATCAGTTCCGTGATGCCTGGCCCGAGGTCGAGCTGGACCTGGCCTCCGGCTTTGCTTTCGCACCGCTGCCGGCACTGGCACGGGGTGATCTGGATTTGGTGGTGACTTCAGACCCGCAGGAAATTGCCGGCCTGACCTATGTACCGTTGTTTACCTACGAAGCCATGCTGGCCGTGGCCAACCAGCATCCGCTGGCCAACAAACCGTTTATCGTGCCGGAGGATCTGAGCAGCGAGATTTTGATCACCTACCCGGTGGAGCGTGATCGGCTCGATATCTTTACCCGTTTTCTGGAACCTGCCGACGTCGAACCCGCTCAGGTACGCACCTCGGAGCTGACGGTCATGATGATGCAACTGGTCGCCAGCGGCCGAGGCGTCTGCGGGATGCCGCACTGGGCGCTGCATGAATACAGCTCGCGGGGTTATGTGAAGGCTAAGCGCCTTGGCGAGAAGGGGTTGTTTGCCACGCTGTACGCCGGGATTCGCGCCGACATGCTGGATGCACCGTACATGCGCGACTTTTTGCTGACGGCCAAAGACACGTCGTTCTCGACCCTGGACGGGGTGAGCGCGGTGCGATAAGGGCCGCAGGACCTTCAATGTTGTTCACTCAAGGGATTTCTGCCTCTGTGGGAGCAGCATTGCTCTTAAGTGAACAGCATTCCCTCTCAGCCTTCAGCAGCGACTACACGGTTTCAGATGTCTTCGACGTTCACCAACCGGCGCATATGCACCCGGTCGTAATACGCCTCACCCACCCGAATCGCGCAGTCTTCCAACCCCGACTGCTCGAATCCGCAGCGTGTGTACAACGCCAGCGCAGCATCACTGCCGGCGCTGACGGTCAGCTCAATCACCTTGGTTTCAGGCTCTTGCTCGGCCAGTGACAGCACGGCCTGTACCAAATGCTCACCCAGCCCTTGCCCACGAAAATCCCCGGACACATACAAGCCAAATAACGTGGCCTTGTGCCGGGCATCTTCCCAGGGTTCGAACGCCAGGCCGACAATCCCCACCAGCCGGGAATCGACAAAAGCACCAAACAGGGCGCTCAGTTCATCGTCCAATTTGGCTTCCCACCAGCTCAGCGGCAATTTCTCACGCTGGGCGATGGTGGATACAAAAGCCTCGGGGTGCAGCGCGTAAGCCTCAAGCATCAACTGGCGATAGGCCTTGGCGTTTGAGGGTTCAAGCAGTTCTATAGCCATTACAGGTCCAGGTCATACGGTTTTACGTTGTTCCAGCATCAGCCTCACTGCCAGTGCAGCCAGCACACAGCCCATCACATAGCGCTGCACTGCCAGCCACAACGGATTACGCACAAACCATACGGCAATGCCGCTGGCGAACAGCGCAATCAGCAAGTTAACCGTGAAACTGACGCTGATTTGCGTCAGGCCCAACACGATACTCTGAGTGAACACCGAACCGTGCTCCGGGTTGATGAACTGCGGGAAAACCGACAGGTAGAACACCGCTACCTTGGGGTTCAGCACGCTGGTCATGAACCCCATCAGCACCAATCTTGACGATGAGTCCGGCGCCAGCTCCCGGGCTTCAAACGGTGACCGGGCACCGGGCCGCACCGCTTGCCAGGCCATCCACAGCAGGTACAGGGCCCCTGCCCACTTGAGTGCTTCATAGGCCATTGGCACCGCCAAAAATACAGCCGTCAGGCCCGCGGCGGCGGCAAACATATGCACAAAGAACCCCGCCACAACCCCGAGCAAAGACGTGACCCCGGCCTGGCGCCCCTGGCAGATGGAGCGCGAAATCAGGTAAATCATGTTCGGCCCCGGCGTTAGCACCATCAGCAGGCAGGCCGCGGCAAAAATCAGCAGGTCGTGGGCTGGAATCATCAGGCAGTCCTGGTCAGCAACGCATTGCGATAAAACGGCAAGACCAGATCGCGAGTCAGGGGCGCCAAGACCAGGCCACCATCCCCCTGCGGATCGATCCACTGCACTTCTTCAATTTCCGCGGCAGGGGTGACCGGCTCGCTGATATGCAGCAAAAACAGCTCGGCCTGCACCTCAAAGCCCGGTTCGTTGACGGCCGGGGCCGCGAAATGGCCCAGCCAGGTGGCGGTGGCCGGATCAATCACCAAAGCCAACTCTTCTTCCAGCTCTCGGGCCAATGCCGTAACAGGTTGTTCGTGGGCTTCGATCTTGCCGCCGGGCTGCATGAACGCCTGGGTGCCGCGCTTGCGCACCAGCAGGGTTTGGCCATCAGGGCCGATCAATACCGCAGCAGCAATACGAATGATGTTGGATGTCATGGGTTTTGGAGTGGTCACGTTCAGGGGCCGACACGATAAAAGGTGCGCGCAGGATCACACGAGCCGGCAAACCTGAAAATATACAGATGTCATCTGTACCCGAGCCTTCTGTATGAAATGCCCGACTTTGGTAGGGATGCTGGCGCAAAGGAAATCCCGTTCAATGAATATTCAGACAGGGAGTTGGCATTTGCGTGATGGATGACCAACACTCCCCTGCAAACCTCCGACTCAAAGAGAGGGTTCTATTGTCCTTTTTCTGTTCTCGACCTTTTGAGGCGCAACCGCCTGAGGGAACAGATCAGCCTGAAACAGGAAACCGTATGAGCCTGTCACTGTTAAGCCGTTATGCGTTTTTTGCATGTTGCGTCATTTTCACCCTCGCCAGCCTGCCGTTCATGCACCATGAATGGTTATGGCCCTTTACTGCCGTCACCCTGGCGTTAAGCCTGCTGGGAATTTTCGACCTGCTGCAAAGCCCCCACGCCGTGCGCCGCAACTACCCGATCCTGGGCAACATTCGCTATCTGGTGGAGGCCATTCGCCCGGAAATCCGCCAATACCTGCTGGAATCTGACAGCGACGCGCTGCCCTTCTCACGCTCTCAACGCTCGCTGGTGTACTCACGGGCCAAGAATGAAAGTGCCGACAAACCCTTCGGCACATTGGTGGACGTGTATCAGCCAGGCTTTGAATTTATCGGCCACTCCATGCGCCCGGCCCCGCTGACCGACCCCAGCAGCTTTCGAATCGTGGTGGGCGGCCCGCAATGCAGCCAGCCGTATTCGGCGTCGATCTTCAACATTTCGGCCATGAGTTTTGGCTCTCTGAGCGCCAATGCCATCCGCGCCCTCAATCAGGGTGCAAAGCTCGGTAACTTTGCCCACGACACGGGAGAAGGCAGCATCAGCTCCTATCACCGTGAGAATGGTGGTGACTTGACGTGGGAGCTGGGCAGTGGCTACTTCGGCTGCCGCACCTCGGACGGGCGATTCGACCCTGAACGTTTTGCCGCCCAGGCCCGAACGCCACAAGTGCGGATGATCGAAATCAAGATGAGCCAGGGCGCCAAACCGGGCCACGGCGGCATTCTGCCCAAGCACAAAGTGACCCTGGAAATCGCCGAAACACGCGGTGTACCCATGGGCGAAGACTGCATCTCACCTTCGCGTCACAGCGCGTTTTCGACGCCCATCGAACTGATGCTCTTTATCGCGCAGTTGCGTGAGTTGTCTGGCGGCAAACCTGTCGGCTTCAAGTTCTGCCTGGGCCATCCGTGGGAATTCATGGGCATCGCCAAGGCCATGCTCGAAACGGGCATCCTGCCGGACTTTATCGTGATCGATGGCAAGGAAGGCGGCACAGGCGCCGCACCCGTGGAGTTCACCGACCATATCGGCGCACCGCTGCGCGAGGGTTTGCTGTTCGTGCACAACACCCTGGTGGGCCTGAATCTGCGGGACAAGATCAAGCTGGGTGCCAGTGGCAAGATTGTCAGCGCCTTCGACATTGCCAGCGTACTGGCCATTGGTGCCGACTGGGCCAACTCGGCGCGGGGTTTTATGTTCGCCATTGGCTGCATTCAGTCGCAGTCCTGCCATACCAACAAATGCCCCACCGGCGTGGCCACCCAGGACACGTTGCGCCAGCGGGCGCTTGTGGTGCCGGACAAGGCCCAGCGGGTTTTTCAGTTCCACCGCAACACCCTCAAGGCCCTGGCCGAAATGCTAGCCGCGGCGGGTCTGGAACACCCGGCGCAACTCAAGGCCAAGCACTTGGTGCGACGCATGTCCGCGACCGAAATCAAACTGTTCTCGCAACTGCATGTGTTCCTCAAGCCCGGCGAATTGCTCACCGGAGAGGTCAATGGCGAGTTCTATTCACGCATGTGGCAAATGGCACGGGCTGACAGCTTCGAGCCCAACGAAATCGCCGCTGCCTGACGCACACAAGGACTGAGCAACATGTTGAAGGTGATCGCTGAAGACTTCATCAAGCCCGAACATCTGGAGACCGTACGCCCGTGGTACGCCGAACTGGTGGAAAAAACCCGACAGGAACCCCTGTGCATTGCCTATGACTTGTTTGTGGATCACGCGGCCCCCGGGCACTTCATCTTTATCGAACAATGGCCGGATCAGGATGCACTGGATGCCCATTGCCAAAGCGAGCATTTCCGCCGGCTGGTGCCATTGATCAATGCCCATCAGTCAAAAGCCTGCACGTTTATCATGATGCATGAGTTTTAAATAAACTCTGGCTCGATCTCGGGCTGACAGAGCCCGATCGAGCCCTGGAAACGGAGTTTTGGACGGCATTGCAAACAGCGCCTGACGCTGAAAATTTCTTCAGGGTCATTCGCAACCTCGTCAGAATAAAACCCTGAAACGTATTACCCAGAACATCCTTGATACAAAAACCCGGTAGACCATTCAAGCGAAGTGATAGCTGCTGTCAGGTCACACACGGCAGCTATCCACAGCCTTTGCATTTAAACGCTATTAGCGTCACCCTGCGCGCCGCCAACAAGTGGCGTGCACTCTGAGCTGCGCCCATTTTTATTCATTTTTTCGAGTACTCGCCGTGATACTTAACGGACGCGACCACCGCATCGATTTCTTTCGCGGGCTGGCGCTGATTTTTATCTTCTGGGATCACATCCCCCACAACCCGCTGGCCGAATTGACGGTACGAAATTTCGGCCTTAGTGATGCAGCTGAAATCTTTGTATTCCTGGCCGGTTATGCCGCGGTGCTGGCCTACGGCAAAATCGCGCAACGGGATGGATTCCTGATCGCCAGCGTGAAAATCCTGCGCCGCGCCTGGGTGCTGTACGTGGTGCACATCTTCCTGCTGGCGGTGCTGATGGGCATCGTTTTTTATGCCAACAGCCACGTCGAAACCCGCGACCTGGTGCAGGAAATGGGCTTGCAATACTTCTTGAGCAACCCGCAACAGGCCCTGACCGACGAGTTGCTGCTGCGCTTCAAACCCAACCTGATGGACCCGCTTCCACTCTATATCGTGCTGTTGCTCGGGTTGCCGCTGGTATTGCCTATGCTGCTGCGCAAAGCCGTGTATGTGGTAGGCGTGTCCCTGGCGCTGTACCTGCTGGCCCCCGTCTGGAACCTGGCGGCACAGGAAGGCGGGGTGTGGTTTTTCAACCCGATGGCCTGGCAGTTCCTGTTTATCCTGGGGGGTGCTGCGGCACTTCACGGGCAGCGCGACAAGGCCCCTGAAACCCGGCCGTTATCCCGTCAGCCTGTGTTTGTGGGGGCGGCGGCCTATCTGTTGATCACCGGGTTACTGGCGCTGTCATGGAAGTGGCCGCAGTTCCACGACGCCGTCATGCCGCTCTGGCTGGGCGAGCATCTCTATCCGATCAGCAAGACCAACCTGTCGCCGGTGCGTTTGTTGCACTTTTTGGCCCTGGCTTATGTAGCGGCCAAAGTGGTGCCTCAGGGTGACTGGTTGAACAACTGGCTCACCCGTCAGACCTGCCGCATGGGCCGCTATTCGCTGGAAGTGTTCTGCCTGGGGGTGGTCCTGGCACCGCTGGCCGACATGCTCAATGCACTGGGCGGTGACGGGGTTGTGATGCAAGTGTTCAGCGCCCTGATGGGCGTGGGGATGATGGCCGTACTGGCGGCCTGGCTGGACTGGAACAAGCGCCTGTCGCGCAAATAGTGGCTGCTGATGTGGGAGCGGGCTTGCTCGCGACGGGATCCCGAGATCAGTCTGACAGACCTCGGCGTCCCGTCGCGAGCAAGCCCGCTCCCACAGGCGTTTAGTTGACCTTGGCCGGTGAGCTCTGCGTTGGCTGCAACTTGAACACATAGAACAGCACAGTCAGCAGGATCAGAAACCCGGGGCCTACAAACAAGGCGATTCGGGTTTCTTCGAAAAAGGCCATCAGACCGACCACCATCAACAAGAACGCCAACGCCGCGTACGAGCTGTAGGGGTAAAGCCACATGCGGTACTTCAGGGCGGCGGCTTCTTGCGGGCTCAGGTTCTTGCGAAAGCGCAGTTGCGCCAGCAGGATCATCAACCAGGTCCAGATCGCGCCAAAGGTCGCAATGGCTGTCACCCAGACGAACACTTTCTCGGGAGCCATGTAGTTAAGACCTACACCCAGCAGCAGGACGGCAATCGACAGCAGCAATGCCTGACGCGGCACACCGTTTTTCGCGGTGGTGGCAAAGTTGGCAGGCGCCTGACCGTTTTGCGCCAGGCTATAGAGCATGCGACCGGTACTGAAAATGCCACCGTTGCATGACGACAGTGCTGCGGTGATCACCACGAAGTTGATGATGCCTGCCGCCGTCTTGATGCCCAAGCATTCAAAGGTCATCACAAACGGGCTGCCCGACGTGCCGATTTCGTTCCACGGGTAGATCGACAGAATCACGAACAACGCGCCGACGTAGAACAGCAGGATGCGCCAGAACACCGAGCCAATCGCACTCGGGATGGTCTTTTGCGGGTTCTTGGCTTCACCGGCAGTCAGGCCGATCATCTCGACGCCCAGGTAAGCGAACATCACCATTTGCAGGGACATCAACACACCCTGGATACCATTGGGCAAAAAGCCGCCGTGGGTCCAGAGGTTCGAAATACCCAGCGCAACGCCGTTGTTGCCAAAGCCGAACGCGATGATGCCAATACCACCGAAGACCATCGCGATGATGGTGACGATTTTGATCAGGGCAAACCAGAACTCGAATTCACCGAACGCCTTCACCGCGATCAGGTTGATCGAGCCCATGCTGATCAGCGCCGCCAGGGCCCAGATCCATCGTGGTACATCGGGGAACCAGACGCCCATGTACACCGCCACGGCAGTGATTTCAGCGACACAGGTCACCAGCCACAGGAACCAGTAGTTCCAGCCGGTCAGAAAACCAGCCAATGGGCCAAGATAGTCCTGGGCGTAGCGGCTGAACGAACCGGCCACAGGGTTGTGTACGGCCATTTCGCCGAGTGCACGCATGATCACCAGAATGGCCAGGCCACCGATGATGTAGGACAGCATGATGGCCGGACCGGCCATTTCAATGGCTTTGGCCGAGCCCAGAAACAGGCCTACGCCGATACAGGCGCCAAGCGCCATCAAGCGAATGTGGCGTTCGCCCAGTTCGCGTTTGAGCGGGCCGCCTTGAACGGTTTCACCGTGGGGCGGGTGGTTGCCGACTGGCATAAAAATACAACCTCATATTGTTATTGGATATGCATCAATAGAGCGCTCGAAAAGACGGGCGGGTCACCTGTCCAACCTCCTGATCAGCCCGGGCTTTGTA
Source organism: Pseudomonas sp. MF06569 (assembly GCF_059862735.1). Taxonomy (NCBI): domain Bacteria; kingdom Pseudomonadati; phylum Pseudomonadota; class Gammaproteobacteria; order Pseudomonadales; family Pseudomonadaceae; genus Pseudomonas; species Pseudomonas sp. MF06569. The sequence goes on from NZ_JCBCUZ010000003.1 coordinate 115,203, forward strand.
GGCCGTTAGACCAGAAGGGAAATGCCCTACTGAGATCGGCGGCGAGTATTGCACAGGGTTGGTGCACAGTCATTCCCCTACACAGATCGTATTTACCACTTGCAAGGGCTCTATTCCTTCGCTTTGCGTCACGCGGGACGCTTGCATCACGACAAGCCCTCTCCTCTGCGGCGATAGGATTATCAGATTACCCTCACAAATTTTTCACCCGAATCCGCCAGCGTCTACGCTTCAATCAAGCGCAACCAAGATGCGTACCTGGAACTGTCGACTATGGGCGTACTGTGGAACTCAAGCTCCAGAAAAACGGCGGTGCCATCAGCAGCAATGGACAATGCTGCACCCCCGCCACCCTCGCCTGAACCCAAGCGCTATGGATGGCTCGTGTTCGGCCTAGTGGTGTTGGCAGGACTGGTTGTACTGGGATTTGCCATTGCACAGGAGGTGCGCAGCTCCAAGCTGCAAGCCCGTGAATTCAGCCGCTTTGCCGCCTCATTGAGCTATTCGATGCATGCGGGGCCGTCCGACGCGATTCAATATCCAGGGGATGGGCCTTTCGACAAGCGTTTGGGCTACAGCGCATTAGGCGACTTCCTTCCACGCCTGCTAAAACGTGACTACGTAATCACTCAACAAAGCCGCTTTTCGCCAGAGTTACTGGGCTACAGCGAGAAAGGGTTTTTCGTACCCTATTCGGAAAAAATTCAGACAGGACTCTCGATCACCGATTGTGCGGGCAGCGCCCTGTATCAGTACAACTACCCACAGCAGTTGTACTCAAGCTTTGCGAGCATTCCCCCGCTGGTGGTTCACAGTTTGCTGTTTATCGAAAACCGCGACCTGCTTGACCCTGCGCAGCCGCAAGCGAACCCTGCCGTGGACTGGCCGCGATTTGCCATGGCCGCTTACTCGCAGGTTGCCAAGATGCTGCATCTGCCGGGGCAGTCTGCAGGTGGCAGCACCCTGGCCACCCAACTTGAAAAATATCGTCATTCACCCGATGGACTGACGTTGTCGGGCAGCGAAAAACTGCGCCAGATGGTCTCGGCCAGCGTGCGAGCCTATCAGGACGGTCCACAGACCCTACCCGCCCGGCAAAAGGTGGTGCGCGACTACCTCAACAGCGTGCCACTGTCGGCAGTGCCCGGTCATGGCGAAGTCCACGGCATGGCCGAAGGTTTGCGGGTGTGGTACGGCGCCGACTTCAATCAGGTCAACCAGATGCTGAGCAGTACCGCCACAGACCCAAAAAGCCTCGCTCAGAGAGGGTTGGCATTGCGCGAAGTGCTGTCACTGATGATCGCCCAGCGCAGACCCTCCCACTACCTGGCCCGAGGCCGTGACGAACTGGCGCAATTGACCGACAGCCATATACGCCTGCTGGCACAAAACAATGTGATTGATCCGGCACTCACTGAGGCCGCACTGGCCAGCCACGTGACCTACCGCGATTGGGCCCTGGCACCGACGATGCAACCGAACGAAACCAACAAGGGCATCAGCGTGGCCCGCAGCCGCCTTTCAGTGCTGCTCAAGCGTCCGCTGTATGACCTTGACCGTCTGGACCTGTCTGCCACCAGTACCTTGCAAGGCGATCTGCAACGTCAGGTCAGTGAGTATCTGCGTCAACTGGCAGACCCGGCCTTTGCCGCAAAGATCGGCCTGCTTGGCCCCTACCTGTTGACCCCCACCAGCACCGCGCAAGTGCGTTACAGCTTTACCTTGTTCGAACTCACTCCGGACGGTGCGCGAGCACGGGTGCAAACCGACAGCACCGACCAGCCTTTCGACATCAACGAAGGCAGCAAACTGGAACTGGGCTCAACGGCCAAACTGCGAGTCCTGACCACCTACCTGCAAATCATTTCAGAACTGCATGATCGCTATGCCAGCCAGCCCGGCGTCGTCTTGAGAAAAATCCCGATCACCGATCAAGACCCCCTGACCCGTTGGGCGCTGGGTTACCTGATCGAAAAACCCGGCTCAACCCTTGCGCCAATGCTCGATGCAGCACTCAACCGCCAATACTCCGCCAACCCCGGTGAAGGCTTTTTTACCGGCGGCGGCATGCATCACTTCCACAACTTCCGCAGCCAGGACAACAACCGGACGGCGACGCTGCGCGACTCGATACGTGAGTCGATCAACCTGCCTTTTGTGCGTCTGATGCGTGACGTGGTGCGCTACACCAGCTACCAGTCTCCCAGCAACAACGTCGAGTTGCTGCGCGACGACAGCAACCCGCTTCGCCAGGAGTATCTGAGCCGCTTCGCCGACCGTGAAGGCACGACATTCATGCTCAAGTTCTGGAAAAAATACCGGGGCAAAGACTCCAAGGCCCGCCTCGATACCTTCCTGGACAGCATGCACCCCACCGCCATCAGAATGGCGGCCGTGCATCGTTATCTGTTCCCGAACTCAGACCAGGCCACCTTCAACCGCTTTGTGCGCTCCCATTTGAGCAGCGACAAAATCACCGATGAGCGGCTGACCAAGCTGTATGAGGGCTACGGCCCCGGTGCCTATAACCTGCCTGACCAGGGCTATATCGCCAAAGTCCATCCACTGGATCTGTGGTTGCTGGGGTATTTGCTCAATAACCCGCAGGCCACCTTCCAGCAAGCCGTCGGCGCCAGCGAGCACGAACGTCAGGAAGTTTACAGTTGGCTGTTCAAAAGCCGGCACAAGAGCGCCCGTGACAGCCGCATCCGCACCATGCTGGAAATCGAAGCTTTCCTGGACATCCATCAACGCTGGCAAAAAGTCGGCTACCCGTTCGACCATCTTGTGCCCTCCCTTGCCACCGCGCTGGGCAGTTCCGGGGATCGTCCGGCGGCACTTTCCGAACTGATGGGCATCATTCTTAACGATGGCGTGCGTTTGCCGGTGTTGCGCATTGATACCCTGCATTTCGCCGCCGATACCCCCTATGAAACCCGCCTGATCAACGACCCGGACAAAGGCGTGCGGGTCATGCCCAGCGAAGTCGCCACGGCCCTGCGCGAAGCCTTGTCCCAAGTGGTGGATGCCGGCACTGCGCGCCGGGTCTCGGGCAGCTTCAAGCTTGATGACGGCTCACCGCTGGCCATGGGCGGCAAGACCGGCACCGGCGACAACCGTATCGAAAGCATGGGGGCGGGTGGACGGATTCTCAGTTCCAAGTCGATCAACCGCACAGCAACCTTCGTGTTTTATATCGGCGAGCATCACTTCGGCACCCTGACTGCCTTCGTTCCAGGGCGCTCGGCCGAGGCGTTCAAATTCACCTCCGCACTGCCGGTGCAAGTGCTCAAGGGCATGGCACCGATCCTCACGCCCTATCTGCAACCGGGTACCAACACCTTGTGCCTGGCGCCAGCGTCGATACAAACCGCAGCGAAATAGCAAAACACCGCGGCCTGTCTGGCAAAACGGGGTGATGCCATCGCGAGCAAGCCCGCTCCCACAGTGCTGTGCCCCCCCTCGAAGGGTGTGAAAACCACAGCACTGTGGGAGCGGGCTTGCTCGCGATGGGGTCCGTGTGATCCAGAACCCTGTCGACCGATGAGAATCATTACCGTTCGTCGAGTGAGTTTTTACATTTCTTAAGATATATCTTAAGTTGTATCTAACTTAACGAGAGCGAAGAGAAAATGAGCGAACATCATCCCCACCACCGCGAACATGGCGCGGGTCAAGACGGCTTCGAGAAACGCACCGGTCGCGAACGCGGCGGACGCGGACCCCGAGTATTCGCCCCAGGCGATTTGAAATTACTGCTGTTGGCACTGATTGCCGAACAGCCTTGCCACGGCTACGACCTTATCCGCCAGATCGAAGGCTTATTCGACGGCGCGTACAGCCCGAGCCCCGGCGTGATCTACCCCACCCTGACCTTCCTTGAAGAAAGCGAACTGATTCAGGGCGACGCTGAGGGTGGGAAAAAACGCTACTGCGTGACCGACCTTGGTCGCCAGTCCCTGAGTGATCAAGCCATTGCCCTGGACGGCGTGCGCATGCGCATCGATGTCAGCAAGCGCTCTTTGCGCGGTCATGATCGCCCCGCCGAGATTCACGAGGCTGTACACAACCTGCGCCATGCCTTGCAGATGCACCATGGTCGCTGGAGCCCCGAGGAAATCCTGCGGGTACGGGACTTACTCAACAACACCGCCAAAGCCATTGTCGATGGCCCTGTCACTGCCCAGCCTGCACAGGAGAACGCTAAATGAATGCCGCTACTCCCCAGACCATTCACCGTGTCATGCATGAAATCAAACGTCGCAAGCTTGAAGTGCTACGGGTCGTCGACCTGACCCCGCGCATGCGCCGTATTACCCTGGGTGGACCAGAGCTGGCGGGCTTCATCAGTCTTGGCAGCGACGATCACGTAAAGCTGTTTTTCCCGCAAACCGAGCAAGAGCTGGCAGCGCTGGAAAATCTGGAATTGAGTGCCGGTCTGAAAGGCAGCGTCATGGCGCCGATGCGCGATTACACCCCGCGCCGCTATGACTTGAGCACCTTTGAACTGGACATCGACTTTGTACTGCACGGTGACGGCCCCGCTGCCACCTGGGCCGCTCAGGCCGAGCCTGGTCAGTACCTGCATATCGGCGGCCCAAGAGGCTCGATGGTAGTGCCGGACATCTTCGACAGTTATGTGCTGATCGGTGACGAAACCGCACTGCCTGCCATCGCCCGCCGACTGGAAGAGCTGCCCGCCAATCGCCGCGCCTTAGTGGTGGTCGAGGTGGAAAACGCCCTTGAGGAACAGCCCCTGCACAGTGCCGCGTCGGTCGAGGTGATCTGGGTACATCGCGATGTACCTGGGCAGGACGTGCTCAAGACGGTTGCCGGATTAAGCATGCCTTCAGGAGAGCTCTACACCTGGGTTGCGACCGAAAGCGCGTTGTCGCGCAAGGTGCGCCGGGTACTGCTCGACACCCACGGTTTGAACGAAGAGTTCGTCAAGGCCGTGGGGTATTGGCGCCTGGAAGGTGGTACTGAAGAGTAGGACTCACGGCAAAATTCGGTGGGAGCGGGCTTGCTCGCGATGCTAGCAACGGGGTTTGTCTGACCCGCCTGGTGAGGCTATCGCGAGCAAGCCCGCTCCCACAAAAGCCAGGCCGGGATCAGGCCCGCTGGCCCCTGTAACGGTCCACTGCCACCACCGCCAGCGCGACCGCAACAAATCCTGCCAGAATCCCGCCTGCATTGATAAACGCTTGCCCGTAGCCCAATTTCTCGACATCGATAAACGGATACGGGTACACACCCAACAGGTGCCCGCGCAGCAGGATGTAGGCGAAATACAAGACCGGGTACAGCATCCAGAGCCCTATATGGCTCACCCGCAACACCCCCTTCGGCACGTAAAACCACCAGTACAACGCAAACAGCACCGGCATCACGTCATGCAATAGTTCATTGGCCAACCATTGCCAGCCTTCAGGCTGCCAGAGCTGGCGCAGCAACAGGCTATATGCCGCCCCCACTACGATAATGCTGACGGCAATGCCGCTACTGACCCACGGCTGCAAGAAAAACGTCCTGCCCTTTGAGCTGCGGGCGTCTGCGGCATACGTCAACACGCAGGCGGCAAGGGTGTTGGTCAAAATGGTGAAAAAGCTGTAATAGCTCACCAGCCCGCCCACCACATTCGCTCCGCTCATCCAGCGGGCGAACAGCACCAGCTCAAGCTGAATGGCCAGGCCGCTCCAGCCCAGGATTGCCATCACGGTGCACAGCGTGCGTGACGCGACACTCATTGGCCGATCAAATTTCGCGTTTGGTACGGGCATATTTCACGTACAGCTTCTCGACCTTTTCCCGCGCCCACGGGGTTTTACGCAAGAACGTCAGGCTCGACTTGATGCTCGGGTCGCTCTTGAAGCAACGAATATCAATACGCTCGGCCAGCCCTTCCCACTCGTAATGCGCCACCAGCGCAGTGAGGATCTGTTCCAGCGTCACGCCGTGCAATGGGTTGTTGTTGGATTCAGTCATGCCGGGCCTTTAAAGCAATAGAGAGAAAGCCGCGCACCTTAGCCGAGCACCTGCTCAGGGGGAAGTGCATTCGGTACGGAGCAAGTCTAGCCGTGACCCGGCACCCAAATGAAAGTTCCGCTTGGATAGCGCCAAGGTGATGTTATATTGTAACTATAGCTTTCACTTCAAAGAGCGCTCAGCGCCGCTTTCATTCGTCACCTTGCCAAGGAACTTGCAATGTCCTCCCCTGCCTTCCCACGTCATCTACGACGTCTTCACCTGACACCGCTCGCCACCGCACTGCTGCTCGCCTCCCCTGCCTATGCCCTCGAACTGCAACCGCAGGTCATTACCGGCAACCCGTTGGGCAACAGCCAATCAGCGTCACCCACCACGGTGCTCGAAGGCGACGATCTGACCCTGCAACAGCAAGGCAGCCTGGGCGAAACCCTCAATAAACAGCCGGGTGTTTCTTCTTCCTACTTCGGCCCCGGCGCCAGCCGCCCGATCATTCGCGGGCTGGATGGCGACCGCATTCGCATCCTGCGCAACGGCGTTGGTGCATTGGATGCCTCGTCACTGTCTTACGATCACGCGGTGCCACTGGACCCGGTCAACGTTGAGCGCATCGAAATCGTGCGCGGCCCGGCGGCCTTGCTGTACGGCGGCAACGCCATCGGCGGCGTGGTCAACACCTTCGACAACCGCATCCCCACCGAAGCCATCGAAGGCATTCACGGCGCGGGCGAACTGCGCTACGGCGGCGCAGCCACCACCCGCAGCAGTGCTGGCAAACTGGAAGCCGGTGATGGCACCTTCGCCCTGCACCTGGATGCCAACGCTCGCGAATTCAATGACCTGAAAATCCCGGGTTATGCCCGTAGCCGTCATGCACCCGAAAGCGAAGATGGCGTCGAAAAGAAAGGTCGTTTAGGCAACAGCAACGGCCGCCAGGACGGCGGCGCAGTGGGCGGTTCCTACACTTGGGATGATGGCTACGCAGGTCTGTCCTACAGCACTTACGACGCCAACTACGGCTCACCGGCCGAGCAGGACGTGCGTATCCGCATGAAACAGGATCACTACGCGTTCGCCTCCGAGATACGCAACCTGCAGGGCCCTTTCAGCTCGCTGAAACTGGATGCCGGTTACACCGATTACGAACACCGCGAAATCGAGGGCGGCGAAGTCGGCACCACGTTCAAGAACAAGGGCTACGAAGCCCGCGTCGAAGCCCGCCATGTGCCGATCGGCCCGCTGGAAGGGGTGGTCGGCGCACAGGTCAATCGCAACGAGTTCTCGGCCCTGGGCGAAGAAGCCTTCGTGCCGCAGACCGATACCAACAGCGGCGCGCTGTTTATTCTCGAAGAGCTGCAAGCCACCGAGCGACTGAAACTCAGCCTCGGCGGGCGCCTGGAGCGCACCGTGGTCGACCCGGATGCCAAGGGTAATGAGCGCTTTTCTGCGGCCGACCGCTCCAAAAGTTTCACCGCAGGCAGCCTGTCTTCAGGCGCAGTGTTCACCCTTACCCCTGTCTGGTCGCTGGCCGCCACTCTGGGCTACACCGAACGTGCCCCGACGTTTTATGAGCTGTACGCCAATGGCGCCCACGTCGCCACCGGCACCTATGAAGTGGGCAGTGCCACTCTGTCGAAGGAAAAAGCCGTGTCCAGCGATCTGGCACTGCGCTTTGACAATGGCACCCACAAGGGCAGCGTTGGCGTTTTCTACAGCCACTTCTCCAACTACATCGGCCTGCTGGGCACAGGTCGTACGCTGAATGACGAAGGAGAACCCGACGCCGATGGTATTCCGGAATACACCTATTCCGGAGTTCGGGCACGCTTCACAGGCTTTGAAGCCAAAGATCACTGGAAGCTGGGTGAAAGCGCCTACGGCAAATTTGCTTTGGAGCTGTCCGGTGACTACACCCGGGCCATCAACCTCGATACAGGCGAAGCGTTGCCCCGTATTGCCCCGCTGCGCCTGAGCAGTGGCCTGCTATGGGAACTTGACCGCTGGCAGGCGCGTATTGACGTCGAGCACGCCAGTAATCAGGGCCGTGTGCCAGCCAACGAATCGGGGACCGATGGCTACACAACCCTGGGCGCCAGCGCCGGTTATCACTTCGATGTGGGCAGCAGCCAGTGGCTGGCGTTCGTCAAAGGCGACAACCTGACCAACCAGACCGTGCGCTATGCCAGCTCGATTTTGCGCGACATAGCACCCGCCCCCGGGCGCGGTATCGAGGTCGGCCTGCGCACCACGTTCTAAGCAAGCAACTCCCAACACACGACACAACCTGTGGGAGCGGGCTTGCCTGCGATGCAGACGCCCCGGTGTTCCTGCCGGACCGCGCCGAAGGTATCGCGAGCAAGCCCGCTCCCACACTGCTCCTGCCCTTCTGGCGTTTGCTGGCACCCCATTACCTGTCAACGTGGCACTCTGTGCTCAATGCCGTCTTTGGTCGTAACTACCTGCCAACAGCACCGAACATGAGACAAAAAGCCCCTGGGACGATGGGTCGCAGCACACTGTTACAGAATCAGAAATGATCCATGTCACTTAAAGTGCTGTTTCTAAACGATTCAGGGCTTTATCATTTCCGCACAAAGGGCTGAAACGATTCATTCGCCCTTAAATCTGAAGTGCAAGCCCTGCCCCCAAAGACAGCGCTACCCACAGCCACAGCCATACCTATAAAGACTCGCATCTCGACTTATGTCCACACTTCTGAATATGCGCAAACACAGCGCGCTGCTTCCTGTTGCCGGGCAAAAAGCCCTGGCATTGATCGGCGGCATGACCGCTCTTGGCCTGGCCACCTGCGTGCAGGCAGCACCCGCTTTTGACTCCGACTCCAAGTGGATGCTCGGCGATTGGGGCGGCACCCGCAGCGAACTGGAAAAACAGGGCTATGCCTTCTCTCTCGATTACGTGGGCGAAGTGGGCTCGAACCTGCATGGCGGCTATGACCATGACCGTACGGCGCGCTACAGCGACCAGTTCGGCCTGGGCACGCACCTGGACCTGCAAAAAATTCTGGGCTGGGACGACGCCGAGTTCCAACTGACGATTACCCATCGCAGCGGCAACAACATCAGCAACGATCGCATCAACGATCCACGGGTTGGTGGCTTCACCTCGGCCCAGGAAGTCTGGGGCCGTGGTCAAACCACCCGCCTGACGCAGATGTGGTACCAGCAGAAGTTCTTTGATCAGAAGCTCGACATCAAGGTCGGCCGCTTTGGTCAGGGCGAGGACTTCAACAGCTTCCCGTGCGACTTCCAGAACCTGGCGTTCTGCGGCTCCCAGGTGGGCAACTGGGCTGGCAGCATCTGGTACAACTGGCCCGTCAGCCAGTGGGCACTGCGGGTCAAATATCACCTGACGCCCGAGCTGTACGCACAGGTCGGCGCCTATGAGCAAAACCCGTCGAACCTGGATCGCGGCAACGGATTCAAACTCAGCGGTAGCGGTACCCAGGGCGCGGTACTGCCGATTGAACTGGTATGGACGCCAAAAATTAATGGCCTGCCAGGGGAATACCGCGCGGGTTACTACTACAGTAATGCCAAGGCAACAGATGCTTACAAAGATGCCAACGGGCAGCCTGCCGCCTTGACGGGTGAAGCGTATCGCAGCAGTTCGAGCAAACACGGGATGTGGCTGGGCGTGCAACAACAGCTCACTACCCGCGCCAGCGATCAGTCGAGGGGCTTGAGTGTGTTCGCCAATGCCACTATGCACGACAAGAAAACCAACGCCGTGGACAACTATGTCCAGGCAGGTGTCGTCTACAAAGGCGTGTTCGATGCGCGGCCCAAGGACGACATCGGCTTTGCAATGGCGCGGGTTCACGTCAATCCGGCTTATCGCAAGAATGCCCAGGCCACCAATCAGGCCCGTGCCGTCTACGACTTCGACAACCCGGCCTACCTGCCGCCTCAGGACACAGAGTACAGCGCCGAACTGTATTACGGCGTGCACGTCACAAACTGGCTGACCATTCGACCGAACCTGCAATACATCCGTCACCCGGGTGGCGTCAGCCAACTGGATGACGCGCTGATTGGCGGTCTGAAAATTCAAAGTTCGTTCTGACGAGCGGACTACGACGGCAACCTTGAAGGTTGCAATCAAACACCTATTTAGCTGATTCACTCCCGCGCCGGTTCGTCCTTTTAAGACACTCCCTCGCGGGAACACCTCTAACGTAACGGAGAACCACACTATGAGCACTGATGGTGCTTTCAGTCGAAGCCGCCTGCTACCGAGCCTTCTCGGTATCTTGCTGCTGCTAATGGGCCTGGCCATGTTGGCCGGGGGTATCAAACTGATCACGTTGGGCGGGTCGTGGTACTACCTGCTGGCCGGTATCGGTTTTGGCTTGTCGGGCGCGCTGCTGATTGCCGGGCGCCGTGCGGCACTGACGCTGTACGCGCTGGTATTGTTCGCCAGCACCGTGTGGGCACTGGTGGAAGTCGGTCTGGACTGGTGGCAACTGGTGCCACGCCTGGCCGTGTGGTTCGCCATCGGTATCGTTCTGCTGCTGCCTTGGTTCCGTCGCCCGGTTCTGCGCGGTCAGTCGGCACCTGTGGCTACCGGCGCGCTGAGCGTTGCCGTGGTATTGGCAGGCCTGGCAGCACTGGCCAGCCAGTTCACCAGCCCGGGTGAAGTCAAAGGCCAACTGGACCGTGATGCCGTACCTGGCATGACCAACACCGCACCGGCCATGCCGGAAGGTGACTGGCAGTCATACGGTCGTACCGCCTATGGCGACCGTTATTCGCCACTCAAAGAAATCACCCCGCAAAATGCCCACAAGCTGGTTCCAGCCTGGACATTCCGCACCGGTGACATTCCTGGTGAAGGCGATCCCGGCGAAACAACCGCCGAGAACACCCCGCTGAAAGTCAACGGCATGCTGTATGTGTGTACTCCCCACAGCCAGGTGATTGCCCTTGACCCGGATACCGGCAAGGAAATCTGGCGCTACGACCCGAAGATCAGCACTCAGAACGCTGAAAACTTCAAAGGTTGGGCACACATGACCTGCCGCGGCGTGACTTATCACGACGAAAACGCCTACACCAAAGCCAGCACTGAACAAAGCGCTGCCGAGCCTGCTGCTGCCACTTCGAGCAACTCGTGCCCACGTCGCCTGTTCCTGCCGACTGCGGACACCCGCCTGATCGCACTGAACGCCGACACCGGTAAAGTGTGTGAAGACTTCGGTGTGAACGGCGCGGTCGATCTGCGTCACAACATCGGTAACTTCGCACCCGGTGGCTACTACTCCACCTCGCCACCTGCCGTGACCAAAGACCTGGTTGTGATTGGCGGCCACGTGACCGACAACATCTCCACGGACGAGCCTTCTGGCGTGATCCGTGCGTACGACGTACGTACCGGCAAGCTGGTCTGGAACTGGGACAGCGGCAACCCGAAAAAAACCACACCGATTGCTGAAGGCGAAACCTACACCCGTAACTCGCCTAACATGTGGTCGATGTTCGCTGTCGACGAAGACCTCGGCATGCTGTACCTGCCGATGGGCAACCAGACGCCTGACCAGTACGGCGGCGACCGTACCGAAGATTCCGAGCGCTATGCCGCTGGCATCACCGCTCTGGACATCAACACCGGTAAAGTCCGCTGGTACCGTCCGCTCACTCACCATGACCTGTGGGACATGGACGTGGGTGGTCAACCGACCCTGATGGACCTCAAAACCGCTGATGGCGTGAAACCGGCTCTGCTGGCTTCCACCAAGCAGGGCAGCATCTACGTGCTTGACCGTCGCACTGGCGAAGCCATCGTGCCGATCAACGAGATCCCGGCCCCTGGCGGCGCTGTAGAAGGCGACCACACCGCACCGACACAACCTCGTTCGGACCTGAACATGATCCCGCCGGTCCTGACCGAGCGTGACATGTGGGGTGTGACCCCGTTTGACCAGATGCTGTGCCGGATCCAGTTCAAATCCCTGCGTTACGACGGCATGTACACCCCGCCATCGCTGCAAGGTTCGATCGTGTATCCAGGCAACTTCGGCGTGTTCGACTGGGGTGGCATTTCGGTTGACCCGGTTCGTCAGATCGCGTTCCTGAACCCGAGCTACATGGCGTTCACCTCCAAGCTGGTTCCGCAGGCCGACGTGGCTGCAATGGGCCCGCGCAAAGGCGAAACTTCCGGCGTTCAACCGAACAAAGGTTCGCCTTACGGCGTGATCCTGGAGCCTCTGCTGTCGCCACTCGGCCTGCCTTGCCAGGCACCGGCGTGGGGTTATGTTGCTGCGGTCGACCTGACCAACAACAACCTGATCTGGAAACACAAGAACGGCACCGTGCGTGACAGCTCGCCGGTTCCAATTCCGCTGTCGATGGGCGTTCCAAGCCTGGGTGGCACATTCACCACGGCGGGTGGCGTAGCTTTCCTGAGCGGTACCCTTGACCAGTACCTGCGTGCTTACGATGTAAGCAATGGCAAAATGCTGTGGGAAGGTCGCCTGCCTGCTGGCGGCCAGACCACCCCAATGACCTACACCGGCAAGGACGGCACCCAATACGTGCTGGTCATGGCGGGCGGTCATGGCGGTCTGGGCACCAAAAAAGGTGACTATGTCATGGCGTTCAAACTGGCTGAGTAAGTTTTTCAGCGGGTTTTAAGAAAGGCGGCTATCGAGAGATAGCCGCCTTTTTTTGTGGGCGTTTTTCACTTAAAAACGCTCTCCCGGAATGATGCCTTTCCAAGCCTTGAACACCACGTGTAGTCGCTGCCGCAGGCTGCGATAAGGGCCCAAGGACCTTCAAACAGGGTCGCTGCGCAACCCGTCGCAGCCTCGCTTCGCTCCTCAGCGGCTACACGCCAATTGACGATGAAAATCTGTTCACCATTGAAACCACTGGCACCGCGCCCCATCTAACACCCATACCCAATTGCGCAGGTGCCCCATGAGCGACCAGCAAGAATTTCCGGACAACACCACTGAGTACACCGATGTAGAACACTCCGAATCCGAACACCAACCCCACTCAGGCGGGACTGAGCTGGCATTGCCCGAGCAAAATCTGCCGGACAAGGTGTACATCATCCCGATTCACAATCGCCCGTTCTTCCCGGCACAAGTCTTGCCGGTCATCGTGAATGAAGAACCTTGGGCTGAAACCCTCGAATTGGTCAGCAAGTCACCTCATCACTCTCTGGCGCTGTTTTTTGTCGACACGCCACCTGAGGATCCTCGCCATTTCGACACCAAAAGCCTTCCGGAATACGGGACGCTGGTGAAGGTTCATCACGCCAGCCGCGAAAACGGCAAATTGCAATTCGTGGCCCAGGGCCTGACCCGCGTGCGCATCAGCATGTGGCTCAAGCATCACCGCCCGCCGTATCTGGTGGAAGTCGAATACCCGCAGCAGCCCAAGCAGCCCACTGACGAAGTCAAGGCGTACGGCATGGCGCTGATCAATGCGATCAAAGAGCTGTTGCCGCTCAACCCGCTGTACAGCGAAGAGTTGAAGAACTACCTCAACCGCTTCAGCCCCAACGATCCGTCGCCGCTGACCGACTTCGCGGCGGCGCTGACTTCGGCCACGGGCAACGAGCTGCAGCAAGTGCTCGATTGCGTGCCCATGCTCAAGCGCATGGAAAAAGTACTGCCCATGCTGCGCAAGGAAGTCGAAGTCGCGCGGCTGCAAAAAGAGATTTCAGCCGAAGTTAACCTCAAGATCGGCGAACATCAGCGCGAGTTCTTCCTCAAGGAACAACTCAAGGTGATCCAGCAGGAACTGGGGCTGACCAAGGACGATCGCAGCGCCGATATCGAGCAGTTCAAGCAGCGGCTTGAAGGCAAGACGCTGCCGGCCCAGGCGCAAAAACGCATCGATGAAGAACTCAACAAGCTGTCGATCCTGGAAACCGGGTCGCCGGAATACGCCGTTACCCGCAACTACCTGGACTGGGCATCGTCAGTGCCGTGGGGCGTGTTCGGCCAGGACAAGCTCGACCTCAAGCACGCACGCAAAGTGCTTGATGCCCACCATGCCGGGCTGGATGACATCAAAAACCGGATTCTCGAATTCCTGGCAGTGGGCGCTTACAAAGGCTCGGTGAGCGGTTCGATTGTGTTGCTGGTAGGCCCGCCGGGTGTGGGTAAAACCAGTGTCGGCAAGTCGATTGCCGAATCCCTGGGGCGCCCGTTCTACCGTTTCAGCGTCGGCGGCATGCGTGACGAGGCCGAGATCAAGGGCCACCGCCGTACCTACATTGGCGCCCAGCCGGGCAAGCTGGTGCAGGCGCTCAAGGATGTTGAAGTGATGAACCCGGTCATCATGCTCGATGAGATCGACAAGATGGGCCAAAGCTTCCAGGGCGACCCCGCGTCAGCCTTGCTTGAAACCCTGGACCCGGAACAGAACGTCGATTTCCTCGATCATTACCTGGACCTGCGCCTGGACCTGTCCAAAGTGCTGTTCGTCTGTACGGCCAACACCCTGGACTCGATCCCCGGCCCGTTGCTCGACCGCATGGAAGTCATTCGCCTCTCGGGCTACATCACTGAGGAAAAGGTCGCGATCGCCAAGCGCCACCTGTGGCCAAAGCAGCTGGAGAAGGCGGGCGTGTCCAAAAACAGCCTGAGCATCAGCGACAGTGCCCTGCGCGCAGTGATCGACGGTTATGCCCGCGAAGCCGGGGTGCGCCAGCTTGAAAAGCAGCTGGGCAAACTGGTGCGCAAGGCGGTCGTCAAGTTGCTGGAAGACCCGAAGGCTGTGATCAAGATCGGCCCCAAAGACCTCGAAGCGTCACTGGGCATGCCGGTGTTCCGTAACGAGCAGGTGATCAGCGGCACCGGAGTGATTACCGGCCTGGCCTGGACCAGCATGGGCGGCGCGACATTGCCCATTGAGGCCACCCGCATTCATACCCTCAACCGCGGTTTCAAGCTGACCGGGCAACTGGGAGAGGTGATGAAAGAGTCTGCCGAAATCGCCTACAGCTATATCAGTTCCAACCTGAAACAGTTTGGCGGCGACCCCAAGTTTTTCGATGAAGCATTTGTGCACTTGCACGTCCCTGAAGGCGCCACGCCTAAAGACGGCCCGAGTGCAGGCGTCACCATGGCCAGTGCCCTGCTGTCTCTGGCGCGCAATCAGCCGCCGAAAAAAGGCATCGCCATGACCGGCGAGCTGACGCTGACCGGGCATGTTTTGCCGATCGGCGGTGTGCGTGAAAAAGTGATCGCGGCGCGCAGGCAAAAAATCAACGAGCTGATCTTGCCCGAACCTAACCGCGGGCACTTTGAAGAACTGCCCGATTATCTGAAAGAAGGCATCACCGTGCACTTTGCCAAGCGCTTTACCGATGTGGCCAAGGTGCTGTTTTAAAGGCTGTTTTTTGTAGCTGCCTGACCCCGGTGGGAGCGGGCTTGCTCGCGATGGCAGCAGCGTGGTTTGCCTGACAAGCTACGCTGCCTGCATCGCGAGCAAGCCGCTCCCACATTTTTTGCCTGCAACATGTCGTGTGAGATCTATTCTAGACACGTCTACTGTCATTTCTGACAGTAGACACCTGCACACTTTCTATCGTTAATAGAGCCCAATCACACAAAAATAACGCTGGAACCGACTATGCCACTTCATCATCCTGTGTATGAAAATCCGGATGTCCTCAGGCAGAACGAACCAGGGCAGAAGGTTTTCAACCCTAGAACCCGGGGAGAGCTCAAGGCCGAGTTGCTCGACCGCCCGGCTTTTACTGCCCAGGAAATGACATTCGCCAGCAGCCAAAAGAAAATTGTCATCACGGCCGAGTTCGATGACTTCGGCTCAACCCGCTATCGCGCTGTGACCCTGACCCTGGACATCAATATCCAGTCCGGCATTTATGGGTTTAAAAAAGACGAACACGGCCCCATCAAATCGATGTCCTACATCGAATGCATTGAAGTCGATGGCCGCCAGGTTTATCACTTGAACCAGGCCGACGTCGGCACCTTGCACCTGAGCGTGGTCGAGAGTTGCTACAGCGCACGGCTGTTCACAATGGAAGGCCTGGACCACAACGGCAACAGCATGGAAATGAGTGGCGATTTCAGCATCAGCCCACCCCATGCCTGTCTCTGACCGGTAGCCGACAAATGGCGCAGCCTCCGTCATGGGTTATGCTGAGCCATTGTGTTTGTCTGACCGGAGCCTTCAATGCTTTCTGCACGCCTTATCCCTCTGCTTGGCCTCAGCCTGCTGGCGGCCTGCGCTCAACAGCCTGCACATAACGTTACCGTCGAATCCCAAAGTGATTGCCCCAAGCAACTGCACGTAGGGCAGCATCTGATTGTGTCCCTGCCCAGCAACCCCACCACCGGTTATCGCTGGGCCATTCAGGACTCCGCGGGCGGCGTACTGCGCAGCCTGGGCCCGGAGGTCTACACAAGCAGCGACGATGGCCAACTGCTGGGCAGTGGCGGGCTCTCGACCTGGCGCTTCCAGGTGTTTGCCGCAGGCAGCGGGCGCCTGCGCCTGACCTCGCAACAGCCATGGGAGCCCGAAGCCGAGCCCGCACACGTATTCGACTGCGCGATCACGGTGAACTGATATGGCGTGGCTGATCCTGGCGGTGATCGGCGCGGGCACTTACCTCTACGGTTTGAGCACCCATGACACGTTGCTCTGTTTACTGAGCAAACCGGTGCCCGTGCTGATGCTGCTCGGCTGGCTACAGGACGCCCCGGCCAGCCCGTATCGACGCTGGATCAGCATCGGCCTGCTGTTTTCCTTGCTGGGTGACATTCTGCTGGCATGGCCCCAGGACCTGTTTGTGTTTGGCCTGGGCGCGTTTCTGTTCGCCCACCTGGCCTATCTCAAGGCCTACCTTGTGGACTGCCGTCGTCCGGCCTTGTTGCCTTTGGGGCTGGCGCTACTTGCCGGAGGCAGCTTATTGACCGTAATGGCCTCCAGGGGCCTTGGGGATTTGCTGATCCCGGTGTGTGTCTACGCCCTGGCCATCAGCGCCATGCTGTGGCGCGCCCTCGCCCGCCTGGGCACCCACGTACCCGGGCGCTCGGCCTGGCTGGCAGCCGCGGGCGCGGTGGCGTTCGTGGTCTCGGACAGCCTGATCGGCATCGACCGCTTCGTGCTGCCTTTCAGCGCAGCGCCCTACCTGATCATTCTTACTTACTGGCTCGGTCAATGGGGCATTGGCGCCTCAGTGCGTTCACAGAGTAGTCGCTGAACGGTTTATCAGACAGAGCGCGCATCCGGGCGCTAACTTGGCTAAAATGCCGCCCCTTTAAAATTTCCCATCGCCGGAACCGCCGTGAGCAAAGAACCCGACCGTATTTTCGCCCAGCCCCTGGCACAGGTGCCGGACTTCGCCTTCAACGAAGACGTGGTGCGGGTGTTCCCGGACATGATCAAGCGCTCGGTGCCCGGCTACCCGACGATTGTCGAAAACCTCGGCGTGCTCGCGGCACAATTTGCCCAGCCCAACAGCGTCCTGTACGACCTGGGCAGTTCGCTGGGTGCGGTGACCCAGGCCCTGCGCCGACACGTGCGCACCGAAGGCTGCAAGGTCATTGCGGTAGACAACTCGGCGGCGATGGTCGAGCGGTGCCGCGAATACCTCAATGGGCAGAACTCGATGTTTCAGGAGTTGTTGCCCGTTGAAGTGATCGAAGGTGACATCCTGGCGCTGGAATTTGAGCCCGCGTCAGTGGTTGCGCTGAATTTCACCCTGCAATTTATCGCCCCCGATGAGCGCCTGGCGCTGCTTGGACGGATTCGACAGTCGCTGCTGCCGGGCGGCGCCTTGATCCTCTCGGAAAAACTGCGTTTCAGTGATCCCGAAGAGCACGCGCTGTTGACCGAGCTGCACGTTGCCTTCAAACGTGCCAATGGCTACAGCGATCTGGAGATTGCGCAAAAGCGCAGTGCCATCGAAAACGTCATGAAGCCCGACAGCCTCGAAGAACACCGTGAACGCCTGCTGGCGGCCGGGTTCTCGAAAGTCGTGCCGTGGTTCCAGTGTCTTAACTTTGCCTCGTTGATTGCCTTGCCATGATTGATCTGTCCCCACTTGCCCGGCGTCTGGCCGGCACTCCATTGGCTGAATGGGCCAACACCCTGCAGGCCCAGCTCGACGTCAAAATGGAGAAAGGCCACGGCGATCTGGAGCGCTGGCAAAGCGCGCTGGATGCGTTGCCCAACGTCAAACCCAGTGAAATCGACCTGCTTGACGGCCTGACCCTGGACACCGATTGCGACGACGAAACCCGTGCGCAGATGCGCCAGGCGCTGATGGGCCTGTCGCCGTGGCGCAAAGGCCCGTTCGACCTGTTTGGTGTGCACGTTGATACCGAATGGCACTCGGACTGGAAATGGTCACGCGTTGCCCCCCACATCGACCTCAAGCACAAGCGCATCCTCGATGTGGGTTGCGGCAACGGGTACTACATGTGGCGCATGCTCGGTGCCGGTGCTCACAGCGTGATCGGGGTTGACCCCAACTGGCTGTTTTTCTGCCAGTTCCAGGCTGTACAGCGGTTCTTGCAGCAAGAGGCCGCATGGCACTTGCCCTTCCCGTTCGAAGACCTGCCGCCGAACCTCGAAGGCTTCGACACGGTGTTTTCCATGGGCGTGTTCTACCATCGTCGTTCGCCCATCGAGCATTTGCTGGCATTGAAAGACTGCCTGGTCAAAGGCGGTGAGCTGGTGCTGGAAACCCTGGTGATTGAAGGCGATGTGAATCAGGTGCTGGTGCCTGAAGACCGTTACGCACAGATGCGCAACGTGTGGTTCCTGCCTTCGATTCCGGCGCTTGAGCGCTGGCTGCGCCGTGCTGGTTTCAGCGACGTGCGCTGCGTGGACGTGAGCGTCACCACGGTCGAGGAACAGCGCGCGACCGAGTGGATGAAGTTCCAGTCACTGAGCGACTACCTTGACCCCAACGACCACAGCAAAACCATCGAAGGCCTGCCTGCGCCGATGCGGGCGGTGATCATCGCGAAGAAATAACCACGACCTGTGGGAGCGGGCTTGCTCGCGATGCAGACGGCGCGGTCAATCTGGATTCGCGCGGTGATGTTATCGCGAGCAAGCCCGCTCCCACAGGTTGGGTGGTTGATGTCCCTAGGATTTCGCTCTTCTGGCCTTGAAGAACTCGCTCAAGACCGCCCCGCACTCTTGCGCCAATACCCCGCCTTCAAACACTACCCGGTGGTTGAGAAAGCCCTGGGTAAAGAACTGCCCCTGACTTTGCACAATCCCGGCCTTGGGCTCCAGCGCGCCATACACCACCCGCGCCACCCGCGAATGCACGATCAGCCCCGCACACATGCTGCACGGCTCAAGTGTCACGTACAGCGTGCTGCCCGGTAGCCGATAGTTGTTTACGGCTGTGGCGGCGTCACGGATGGCAACCATCTCGGCATGGGCGCTGGGGTCGCTGCCGCTGATCGGGCAATTGAACCCGCGACCGATAATTTCACCGTTTTGCACCAGCACCGCGCCCACCGGCACTTCACCCAGGGCTGCTCCCTGGGCGGCCAGGGCCAGCGCTTCACGCATAAAGTCTTGATCGCGACTGCGGTCGATGATCTGGGGTTGACGCCCTTGTCGCATCAGGAAACCTCAATAGCGGCCATCAGGCCGGTTTCCATGTGGTCAATCACATGGCAGTGGAACATCCACACCCCGGGATTATCCGCCACCAGCGCCACGCGGGCACGCTCGTTTTTGCCCAGCAGGTAAGTGTCGGTGAAGTACGGAATGATCTTTTTGCGGTTGGACGCCAGCACCTTGAAGCTCATGCCGTGCAAATGGATCGGGTGCTGGTACTGGGTCATGTTCTTGAGCTCAAAGATGTAGCTCTGGCCCAGTTTGAGCCTGGCAATGGGACGGTCGGCACAGGTCTTGTCCTTGATGTCCCAGGCAACGCCATTGATCTGCCACAAGCTGGGTGGCTGATCGGGGCCCAGGTCCTCGGACACCGAACCGACCCATTCAAAGTTGAAGTTGATCTTCTCGGCGCTGGCAACGTCGGGCTCGGCAATCGGGTTGGCCGGCAATGCCGGCGGCCACGGCGTCGGCGTGTCATTGCTGGCGACCGAACGCAAGGTGCCCAAGCGTACCGGGCCATCACGCAACGAAAGCTCCTCGCCCGCAGCCGGTGCCTTGATGCCCAGGCAAATACGCATGCCGGGGCCCAGCCAGTAATCCTTGCCCAACGGCCTTGGCTCGACGGGATTGCCGTCCAGCGCATAGATCATGGCTTCGGCGCCGGGAATATTCAGACGGTAGGTCAGCGTGTTGTCGAGGTTGAGGATGCGCACGCGAGTGATCTGCCCGGCCGGCAACTCAATGGTCGGCACATGGCTGCCATTGATCGTCGACAGTCGCCCGGCCGTACCGCCACGCGCCGCTTCGCGGGTAATGCTGAACGGCAGGAAGCCGCCTTCTTCATCCACATGCCAGTTCTTGATGCTCAGGGTGCGTTCGTGCTTGAAACCGGTGGGCTCGCGCTCTTCAACGATCAGTGGCCCGACCAGGCCACGACCCAGCTCTTCGCTGCTGTTGACGTGCGGGTGATACCAGTAGCTGCCCGCATCCGGCACACGGAACTTGTAATCGAAATATTCACCGGGCAGTACCGGCAATTGGGAGACGTAAGGCACGCCGTCCATTTCCAGCGGCAGGCGAATGCCGTGCCAGTGGATGGTGGTGGCGACCGGCAGATGGTTGATAAACCGCACCCGCAGCCATTCGCCCTGGCGTACCCGCAACTCGGTACCGGGTGCCGAAGGGCCGAAGGCCCAGGCCTGGGTCTGAAGACCGGGCACCAGCTCGACATCCAGTGGAGCGGCAATCAGCTCGTAATCGTGACCTGCGTTTTCGGCAGCCACCTTGCCCAGCCAGTAACGCGAAGCGCCTCCTGCGCCAACACCCACCACTACCAGGCCGGCCAAACCACCGAGTATTTGTCGACGGGTAAAGGACATGGATTCAACTACCTCTCGTATCCGGCGCGGACGTGAAGCCCGCAAAAGGCGAATACGATACACCTGCAATTGCGAAACAGTAAGGGCGGGGTGGCGAAGGGTCACAGTTGCCAGGCAAACACACACCCTGTGGAAGCGGGCTTGCTCGCGATTGGATCGCTGCGGTGTGACAGGTACACCGCAGCGCTGTCATCGCGAGCAAGCCCGCTCCCACCTAAGGGCCGTGGGCCCGGGTTTACAACCCCACCACCAAATGCACCAGACCGCCCGGCAGGCTCAGGATCCCCGGTACGCCCGCAGCGCGCAGAGCCTGTGGGTCCATGCGCGTGACATCCGCCAGCTCCACGCGGATACGGGTCAAGGCCACCCGCTGCCCGGACTTGACGTTACGAGCACCGCCGAGCGCCGCCAATACGGCTTCGTCCAGAATCGATGCCGACTGGCCTGGTTCATCAGCCACCAGATCAGGGGTCAGGGCTTTCCAGAAAGCTTTTTGCATTTTATCGAACATGTTCAGTACTCCAACGCAGTCATGGGCTGCACCCGTGGTTGCAATGCCGCTCTCACCTGCTCGGCACTTTCCAGCCCCAGCACCTGCTGCGCCAGGGTTTGACATGCCGAGAACTCAAGCTCGCGAACCCGGGCCTTGATCGTCGGAATCAACGGCACGCTCACTGACAACTCATCAACCCCCAGCCCCAGCAACACCGGCACCGCCAGCGATTCGGAGGCCAGCGCACCGCACACGCCAACCCATTTACCGTGTGCGTGGGCGGCCTTGACGGTGCTGGCGATAAGGCGCAATACCGCCGGATGCAGGCTGTCCGCCTGGCTGGCCAGACGCGGGTGGTCACGGTCCATCGCCAGGGTGTACTGGGTCAGGTCGTTGGTACCAATCGAGAAAAAGTCGACCAGCGGCGCAAACAGATCCGCCATCAAGGCCGCCGCCGGCACTTCGATCATGATCCCAAGCTTTGGCAGTGTGCTGATCCCCTGCGCCAGCGCCTGTTCTTCGAGCATCTGGCGGGCCATGCGCAGTTCAGACAACTGGGTGACCATCGGCAACATGATGTGCAACCGGGTCAGGTCGGCACTGGCCAGAATCGCGCTCAACTGTTCACGCAGCAGGTGTGGACGTTCCAGGCACAGACGAATCCCGCGCATGCCCAAGAATGGATTGGCCTCGTGCTCCATCGGTACGTAGGCCAGCGGTTTGTCGCCGCCCACATCCAGTGTGCGCACCACCAGATTGTGTTCTGTACCCACGGTGCGGGCGATAGCGCTGTAGGTGGCTACTTGCTCGTCGTGGCTGGGGGGGCTGTTGCGCTCCAGATACAAAAATTCGGACCGCAACAAGCCCACCCCTTGCGCTCCAAGGGCCACAGCCTGCTCGGCCTCGGCCAGGGACGCGATATTGGCGCTGACCTCAACATGCCGCCCGTCCCGGGTGCAGGCCGCCAGAGTGGCCTGTTGCAGGTCCCGTTGCTGACGCTCGTGCTGCCGGGCACGCTGGAGAGTGAGCTGCTGGATGCGTTCAGGGTCCGGGTGCAGGTGCAACTCTGCCCGATCAGCATCAAGCAGGACCGGGGTGCCATTGGCCAGCGCCAGCACCTGGGGCAGCATCCCGCACATCGCGGGCAAGCCCAGCGCCCGGGCCAGAATCGCAACATGGCTGGTGGCGCCCCCGCCGACGGTGGCAAAGCCCGCCACTTTGCGGGTATCCAGCGAGGCGGTCTGGGACGGGGTCAGTTGTTCGGCAATCAGGATGGCGTGGTCGGGTAATTCCAGGGCATGGTCCTGCACGCCCAGCATGAGCTTGAGCACCCGCTGGCCAACGTCTTCCAGATCCAGCGCGCGCTCGGCCAGCAAGTGGCTGCCCAGTCCCTTGAACAGTGTCGAAGTGGCCTGCGTGGCGCTTTGCCAGGCGAAAGCTGCGCTCTTGCCCTGATCGATCAGCCCAAACGCCTGCTCCAGCAAACCCGGGTCTTGAAGCAGCTCTTGATGCGCCTTGAAAATGTCGGCCTGAGCCTTGCCCGGGGCGTTGTCACACAGGGTTTTCAGCGCGTGGGCGGCCTCTGCCAGCCCCTGCTCCAAATGGTCGCGCTCGAGGGCGGGATGCGGCGCGAACTCCGTAATCTGCAGCGCGCTTTCGTTGAGCTGCACCACATGACCGAAGGCCGAGCCCGGTGAAGCGCAAACCCCGCGCAACACATCGGTTGCAGCCTGCTCAGACGCGACCGCTGGCGACGGCTCGACCGGCAGGGCCGCAACCGTTTCGCCGCAACCGGACGCCAGCAGCTCGGACAACACCTTGAGGGCTTGATCGGCATCGGCGCCAGCGGCGCTGAGGTAAACACTGTCACCGTGCACCGTCTGCAAGGCCATGATCGCTATCAGCGACTTGGCGTTGGCGCTGTCACCCTGCTTGTGCAGATGGATGGTTGACGCAAAGCCTTTCGCCGCCTGGGCGAACACCGCTGCGGGGCGGGCGTGCAGGCCGTTGGCATTGGGCAAGGTCTGGGGCGCTGAACGGTGTGCCGCCGTGCTCAGATCGTCTGCCACGGCTTCAGCCTGCGCCAGTTGCACGCTCAACACCGGCTGGCCACTTTCAACCAGATCGCGGCCCGTCCCCAGAGGAACAAAGGTTTCGCCGCTCACCACCAGCATCAACGTCAACAGGCTGCGGGCATGCAGCGCAATGTAGTCCGCATCGAACTCGATCAGCGCCTGCCCCGCAGTCACCTGCTGGCCTTCCTCGACCAGCGCGGTGAACCCCTTGCCGCCCAGACTCACTGTATCCAGCCCGATGTGCAGCAATACCTGCACGCCATTGTCGCCCGTGATGCTGACCGCGTGCCCGGTGTGCTGCAGGTTGCTGATCACTCCGGCCAGCGGCGCGCAGAGCACCTGCGACGTTGGGTCGATACACAGGCCGTCGCCAATCAGGCGACTGGCAAATACCGGGTCAGGCACGTTATCCAGCGCCATCAGCACACCGGACAGTGGCGCCAGCAATTGGAGTTGTTGGGATGTGACCATGACTTCACCTGCAGTTGATTCGGTTAAATGCCGATGGAGCGCGAGCTCCGACAGCCCGCTTATTTCCACCAGTATTCGACTTGCAAACCGGCATTTGAGCCGTGCCGCGCCGTGCCGAACGCGCCGGTATCGGACAAGGCCGAGCCCGCGTCCAGCTCATTGGCCGCCCGTTGTGCGGCAGCGTTCCAACTGGCATAGGTGTAGTACAAGCGCACTTCAGGCCGCGTCCAGAAGCCCGGCCCCTTGGGCGACCAAGTGGGCGCGAAGGTGAACTTGCTCAGCTTGCGCGTACCGTCCGCAGCCTTGACCTGATCATGCCCCAACTCGGTGACCAGCTTGAACTGCTCGCTGATTGCGTAGGCCGGGCGCACCCCCAGGGACAGCCATTCCTGATTGCCGCCGTCAGGGCGAAAATCCTTCTGATACACCGCCTCGATCTGCCCGCCGAAACGGGGCGTCACTTGCCAGTCAAAAAACTCGACGATGCGATAGCGCTTGCTGCTGTTATCCAGCCGAAAGTCACCGGTGTAACCCAGCCCGGTGCCGGAGCCTTCGCCATACTGCACGGCAAACTTGTTTTTGCCGCCCAGAAACTCGCTCTGTACATGCTGCGCGGTAATGGCCCAGCCGCTGTGGGCGTCGGTGCGCTTGGGCTTGTCCAGATAACTGAGGCCCAACTCCAGCTCGCCGCCGGGGTTGGTGTTGAAACCGGCCACGTTGAAGTCGTGACGGGTCACGTAGTTTTCCTGGTAGAGATTGTCTTTGCGCGACAGGGCGTAGCTGTATTTCAGGCCGCCGATGAGCACGTCTTCGACACCGGCACCGGTGGCGCTCTGGTTCCAGTAGTAGAAGTCAGAAATATGGATGTCGTTACGCTTGTAGTAGCGACGCCCGGCCCACAGCGAGCCGCCGTTGAGGCTCGGCAGGTTGGACCACTGCGCGTACAACTGCGGCAGGCGAGCTGCCCCGTTGTCGCCCTGAAAAGTCAGCTGACGGTCGTACTGGTTGTACAACGAAGCCATGCCATCGACGCTCAGCACCGAGCCGTCGTCGAAGCTGTACACGTCCTGGCGCAGTTCAAGCTCGGCGTATTGCTCACATTCATTGCCCAGCCGGTATTTGGCCTCGGCACCGGGCAGTTTGAAGCACGACTGCTTGCCGCCATTGAGTGAGTTGCCCACGCCACTGCGAAGGTAACCGGCGAACTCCAGTGCGCTGGCTGACAGTGGCGCCAGCAGGCACAGGCTGGCGATGCAAATGCTGTGGTTGAGTGAAGATTTCATGGGACGACCTTTTTTATTTTTATGTGATTACAGCCATATTTCTGTGGAATCCAGCTTCAGGTGTTCAGGTGCAGCACGAAAGACTCATACGGGCGCAGCGAGATGCTGCGACTGCGCACCGGGCAGTCGTCGTAGTTGCTGACCAGCAGCCGTTGGTCCATGCCCGCGTCAATCACGCCTTGCGGCAGTTCGATGGCGCAGGGTGTGCCGTAGAAGTTGTTGATCACCAGCAAACACTCGCCGTCACCCTGACGCAGATACGCCCACACCTGAGAGTGCTCAGCCAACAACAGGCGATACTCACCGTGTTGCAGCAATGGCTCATCGCGGCGCAAGGCGATCAAGTGCCGGTAGTGATGCAGTACCGACGACGGGTCATTGAGCTGATCTTCAACGTTGATGGCGTGCGCATTGGCGGGAATACCGATCCACGGTTCGGCACTGCTGAAACCGGCATTCGCCTGGTGATCCCATTGCATGGGAGTGCGGCTGTTGTCCCGCGACTTTTGCTTGATCGCGGCCATGCATTCATCGTGAGACGCGCCTGCTTCGCGCTTGAGTCGATAGATGTTCAGGGTTTCCACATCCCGGTACTGCTCGATAGCCTCGAACCCGGGATTGGTCATGCCAATCTCCTCGCCCTGATACACATACGGCGTGCCTTGCAAACAATGCAGCGCGGTGGCGAGCATCTTGGCTGAGACCACTCGGTGTTCACCGTCATCGCCAAAGCGCGAGACCACACGCGGCTGGTCATGATTACACCAGAACAAGGCATTCCACCCTCCGCCCGCCTGCATGCCGACTTGCCAGTCCGAGAGGATGCCCTTGAGCTGCAAAAAGTCGAAATCGGCCCGTACCCACTTCTGCATGTTCGGGTAATCGACTTTCAGGTGATGAAAGTTGAAGGTCATCGACAGCTCTTTGCTCTCGGGTCGCGAGTAACGGATGCAGTGTTCAAGGCTGGTGGACGACATCTCGCCGACACTGACCAGATCGT
Organism: Pseudomonas sp. MF06569; assembly: GCF_059862735.1. Classification (NCBI taxonomy): domain Bacteria; kingdom Pseudomonadati; phylum Pseudomonadota; class Gammaproteobacteria; order Pseudomonadales; family Pseudomonadaceae; genus Pseudomonas; species Pseudomonas sp. MF06569. The sequence continues at coordinate 141,484 of NZ_JCBCUZ010000003.1, forward strand.
GGCCCTCGAACACTTCGCGGTGCATCTCCTGCAAGTACTCGTGCACCTTCGGGCCGTCGGTGTAGAAACGGCGCCCGTCGCTGTTGTCCTGGGGGAAGTGAGCCGGCTTGGAGATCAGGTTGATCACGTCCAGGCGAAATCCGCCCACTCCCTTGTCCCGCCAAAAGCACATCAGTTTGTACACTTGCGCCCGTACGTTGGGGTTGTCCCAATTGAGGTCGGCCTGGGTATGGTCAAACAGATGCAGGAAGTACTGGCCGGTTTGCGCCTCGTATTCCCAGGCCGAGCCGCCGAACTTGGATTCCCAGTTGTTCGGCTGGTCGCGCCAGATGTAATAGTCGCGGTACGGGTTGTCGAGGCTGCTGCGCGCCTGCTGGAACCACTCGTGTTCAATGGAGGTGTGATTGACCACGATATCGAGCATCAGCTTGATGCCCCGGGCCTTGGCCTCGCTGATCAGCAACTCGCAATCGGCCATGCTGCCGTAGCTCGGGTCGATGGCGTAGTAGTCGCTGATGTCATAGCCGTTGTCACGCTGGGGCGAGCGCAGGAACGGGGTCAGCCACAGGTAATCAACGCCCAGCCATTGCAGGTAATCGAGCTTGTCGACCACGCCCAGCAAGTCACCGGTCGGGTTGCCCGCGTGGCTGTAGAAGCTTTTTGGGTAGATCTGATAGATCACCGAGCGCTGCCAGTCTTGCATAAAAGAATCCTGCTCAATGGGCTCTGTAGTCGGTGCCGAAGGCTGCGAGCCGGTAAAAGTTCGACAGCTTGCAGCCTTCGGCAGCGACTACGGGATAGGGGTTTAAACGACGCGATAACCGGGACGAATGATTTTCAGGCTCAGGGCGCAAGTCAGGACAAACGGCACGACAATGGCCACCAGCATGCCGATCACAAACATCGGGATGTACTGCGGAATGATCGAGATAAAGCCCGGCAAGCCACCGACGCCAATGGCCGAGGCCTGGACCTTGTTCAGCGACAGGAAAATGCTGCCCAGGGCCGAACCGATCAGCGCCGCATAAAACGGGAATTTGTAGCGCAGGTTGATCCCGAACATCGCCGGCTCGGTGATGCCGAAATACGCGGATACCGCGGAGGTCGAGGCCATGCTGCGTTCACGCACATTTCGGCTCATGTAGAACACGCCCAGCGCGGCGCTGCCCTGGGCCAGATTGGACATGACGATCATCGGCCAGATAAACGTTCCGCCCTGAGTAGCAATCAGTTGCAGGTCAACGGCAAGGAACATGTGGTGCATGCCGGTGATCACCAGCGGTGCGTACAGCAGGCCGAAAATCATCCCGCCGAGCACCGGCGCCAGGTCAAACAGCATGACCACGCCTTCGGTGATCAGGATTCCGAGGTGACGAGTCACCGGGCCAATGATTGCCAGCGCCAGCACGCCCGTGATGACGATGGTGGTGATGGGCACGACCAGCAGTTGAATGGCATTGGGTACCCGCGCCCGCAGCCATTTCTCGATCACGCTCATGACATACGCCGCCATCAGGATCGGCAGGATTTGCCCCTGGTAGCCCACCTTCTCGATCTGGAACAGACCCAGAATGTTGAAGTACGGCAAGCTTTGACCGTCCAGCCCGGCCACGGCCTTGCCGTAGTTCCAGGCATTGAGCAGGTCGGGGTGGACCAGCATCAGGCCCAGCACGATGCCGAGAATTTCGCTGCCACCAAAACGCTTGGCAGCCGACCAGCCCACCAAAGCAGGCAAGAACACAAAGGACGTGTTGGCCATCAGATTGATCAGGCTCCATACACCGTCCAGTGACGGGTAGGCATCGAGCAGGGTTTTGTCGGCAATGAACATGCCTTTAGCGCCCAGCAGGTTGTTAACCCCCATCAACAGGCCGGCAATGATCAGTGCAGGGAGGATGGGCATGAACACATCGGAGAACACCCGCACCAGACGCTGCATGGCGTTGGCCTTGTCGGCGCCCGTCTGTTTGACATCGGCGATGGTGGCTGCGGCCAGGTCGGTCTGTTCCCGCAGGGCGGCATAGACCTTTTCGACTTCACCGGGGCCGATCACCACTTGATACAGGCCGCCGGTAAAAAAGGAGCCTTTGACCAGATCGATCTGGTTAAGGGTTGCGCTGTCGACCCGGTTTGGATCCTTGAGCGCCAGACGCAAACGCGTGACGCAGTGTGCGGCCTGCTCAACGTTATCGGCGCCACCGAGGCTGTGCAGCAACTCGCTGGCGATCTTGGAATAGTCGTGGCTCATGCGTTGTCTTCCGCTTGAATTTTTATTATGGAGCGTCGTTTTGGCAGCACGCCGAAGCGAAAAATACTCGTCTGTACGAGTTAAAGCAACAACTGGTACAGACGAGTTTGCATTTTTTTACTTGCTCCCCCGGGGCCTGCACTTGCGCTGCCTACCCCCTGCCCTTAAGGTTCGGGCCCAGAGCCCCAACGGCATAGAGCCCTCGCCATGACTAAATACAATCAGATCTACACCGATCTGCTTGCCAGCATTACCACTGAACGCCTGGCCCGCGGCGCACGCCTGCCATCCGAAGCCGAGTTGATGACCCGTTATGACGCCAGCCGTGGCACGGTGCGCAAGGCCATCGAGCAACTTCAGGAACGCGGTTTTGCGCAAAAGATCCACGGCAAAGGCACTTTTGTGCTGTCATCCAGCCCGATCGAGTTTCAGTTGGGTGGCATTGTCAGCTTCCAGGAAACTTACCCGCGCCTGGGCGACAACGTCAGCACGGACGTCGTTGAATTCACGCAATTTGCGCTACTGGAGAGTGGGTTGTGCGAAAAACTTGATGTGGAAGCAGGCAGCCTCATCACCCGAATCAAACGGGTACGCCGCATAGATGGCAAACGGGTGATCCTGGACATCAACCATTTCGTGAGCGACCTGATTCCGGGACTCAATCCTGACATTGCCCAGCACTCGATTTATGCCTACATCGAGCAAACCCTGAACCTGCAGATCAGCTATGCCCAGCGCACCATCGAAGCGGTGCCCCGCAGCAAGGACGATCAGCAGCATCTGGACCTGGACGGTCAGAGCCATGTCATCGTGGTGAGCAACCAGACATTTCTGCAGGATGGGCGCCAGTTCGAGTACACCGAGTCGCGGCATACACTGGACAAGTTCTACTTTTCGGATGTGGCACGGCGCTAGAGCCAATCCGCCCTCACCCTCTCCCTTTGAGAGAGAGGGCGAAGTGCTCCGGGTTTACTTCACCGCATACTTCGAACCACGCGGGCCATCCAACTGGGCCTGCAACATCAGCCACTCGCGCTGAATAATCGAATACGGGATAAAGATGCTCACCCTCTGCGCGCCTTTCAAGCCGGACTGAGTGATCACATCGTTCAATGTGGTCGAGTAGAACCCTTCATTGATACCCACGATGCTGCCGTCACTGGCGATGACCGGCCCGCCCGACATTCCCTTGACCAGCGGTGCGTCGTGGATGCCATAAAGATCACCGCTATGCTCTTCGATATTGCGAAAGGGGGTTTGATACACCTTGCCTTTGCCCGTGGTGGTCACCAGATAAGGGCTCACCCCCACTGCGGTAATACTTTCACCCACACGCGGGGCCCGCCAGGATGGAAAGTGGCCGCTTGCCTTGTGCTTGATGAAGACCAGATCGCAATGCGTGCTACAACGGTATGCAACATTGGGGATAAACGGAGTGTGCGCGGTCGTGACGGCGTACTCCTCGTTCCATTGCACGGCCGAGGCCATGTACATAAACGGCACGGGAAAGCCTGAAAAGACCGTAAAGTACGCGTCATTAACGGGCCCCGACAAGTCGGGCTTCACGAATCCGTTGCATCCTGCAGTGACAACTCCTATTAACAAGAAGGCCATGATCTTGATCATGATAAATCACCGACTTATAGGAAGAATGCAACTGGCTGTTATTGTCAGTATTTTGACAGCACAGAGAATAGCGCTCCTAACTGCTTGTTTTAGTGGGTCGCTGTATTACTTATGGCTGACAATTTAATAACGCGTATGAATCAATCGAACTAAGCCCAATTGCTTTTTGAGCAACCAGGGAGTTCAAATAATTGGCGCCGAAAATGTGCCGAAATCGAGGAGGCCTACGTGCAGCCTTTCTGGAGAGATTCACCCGACGGCGACACTCACTTTATGCAGGTCAAACCATAAGGAATAACGACATGCTCACGAGGAGCCTGCTGCTGGGTTTTTGCGCTGTGATACTGATTGGTTGCACGGGAAGGGGCTTTCAACCGCCGGCTCCGGATTACACAAAATGGTACAAGGAGGGCGTATCGCAGACCGGGATCATTGCTGCGATGCGTGCGTGCGAATATACCAATGTTGATGGCGCAGGAGACAGGTCGCCAATCGATGTGAGGTTACTGAACTTCTATTGCATGAAAGACGCAGGCTACAAACGCAAAGATAACGTGGACATGTGCAAGCTCGGTCGTATTGGAGAATCGCCGGTGTGCGAAGGCCGTCGGTAACCCGTCAGCCAACGGATTGCCAGACCCAAAAAGCCAAAAGCCCGCAATTACGCGGGCTTCAGGGTGTTCAGTGCTGCTTGGTGCCGGTCAGTGCCAGACGTCCAATCATTCCCACTCAATTATTGATACGAGGTATTTTTCTATTAAAATCAACCTATTGCTTAAGGAACTCTTTCTGAATACCACGCTTAATACCATACCTCGCGCGTGAAGGGAGTTGCTTTGCTTATAGTCTCAGGACAAAAACCAGCAAGCTGCATAAGCCGAAAATTGAGCTCCCCTCGACAACCTGACTTTCCTCAACTGAGTGCTACATTGATGGCCTCTTCCACCAGTTCCGGCGTCGCCTTGAACCACTCCACCGCACTGAAGGATCGCCCGTCCGGCCCTATCACCTTCAGAGCCGTGTGGTAGGTGCGCAGCGCACGGTGAATGCGCTGTTCGGCTTCCTTCGCTGAGTAGCCCTTTAGTTCGTAAGTTACCAAAATCTCCACGGGCGCAAACAAAAACGTCGACTGAGTTTCGGCGCGGGCGATACGATCCTCGACTGTTCCTGATGTGGTGCCCACCTTAAGTAATCCTTGGACTTCAGGCTTGTTTGATCGGGAACGCAGGACATAGACGAAGCCTGTTCGAGCGCCCTCGAAAAGGGGGCCAGCGCCCGTCGTGCCGATCCTGCGGGCATCTTTGTCCTCATAGAGCCGCCGTACCAGCGATGACATCAGCAAATTCGATTCCGTACCATTGTCGAAGATGACGCGCAGCCGTGCGTCCAGTTTGCCGTTGCGCCGGTGCTCGTCGCGAACATCAGCAACATGCACAATTTGCCCCTTCAGGACGAAGAACTCGCCCAGCTCTACGCGCTCCTGCCGAAAGGGCTGGGGGGTTCGCTCCCCAGCCTCGACAGTCTTCCGAATGCGTACAAACAGCGACTCGAAGCGCTCGAAGTCGGGGCACGGGCGACGGTCAGCAACGAAGTCGGGGCGTGCCATCGGTTTCAGCTCTTCGCGCACCTCAAAGATGTCGAGATCGTCAGAAAGGAGAGGATCATCGAGAGGGTCGGCACCGCTTGTCCCGCCGAACATGAGGGTGCGCGTGTCGTAAGATGCGAGCCCATCAAGGTCCGCTTTCGATGCCCGCAGTCCAGCTAATTCATTCGCGAGCATGCGCTCTCGAACACCGCGTCCTGGCTCGGAGACGGGCTCGGCACCAGTCTCGTCGATAAATGCGTTAATACGCTTGATAACTTCGACCGCACGGTCGAGGAGGGGCGTTTGTGGCGCCTTCGGCTTCTCATCAGACGTGAGAAGAAGCTCATCGTTTAAGTAGTCGATTGTTTCAGGCATCAACTTCACCCTTGTCAGCCCCTGCCATAGCAGCGCGTTTGTCTCGCGAAAGCTTGCGCAGGAACGCCAAGGCTTCTGCTAGCCTTACCTCGCGGCCATTTGGAGAATTTAGATTGGGCTCGCGGCCCTCGCGCTGGATGAATTCTCTGATACGCGGATAAAGCTTCTCAGCTTCTTCCTGCGTCATGCTTACCTTGAGGGCGCGGACCTCGCCGTGGAGGCGTGCAAGCAGCTCCTCGGTAAGTTCCTTGGATAGCAGCTCATATGCGTCATCGAAGTCTCGGCGGCCGCCGAGAAGATCGACCTGCAACTCCTGAACATTGATGAACCGCCTCGCCTGCTGAACGAAGCGATCACCAGCGTTTGTGCCGGTCGTGGCGCGCGCGCCGTCGCGATCCTCTTGCCCGGCAAAGAGAGACTGTTCCTCTTCGGAAAGGCTTGGAGTCTGAATGATGCTCGGGTCTTTTGCGACCTCACGGCCTAGCCCGGCGCGCACTCCGAATAGGCCAACCGCATCCTTGATTTGCTCTTCGGAGAAGCCGGGATAACGCCGTTTGATTACATCCGTGACTACGAGGTCGTACATAACGTCCGTGTGGTGGTCATCGGGATTGATCATAACCGTGATCGTACGCGAGTCATTCTGCACGTCTGCGAACAAATCGTTGAAGTCGGTTTCGATCGCTTCTACAGCCTTCGCGTCGATCTCCGGCATACCAACAATTTCGATCTCTCCTGCATTGGTCACCGGTTCGGGCTTGAGCTTGTCGCCGGGCGAACCATCAAACTCGTCAGCGCCTTTATGCGTGCGGAACTTGAAGACTGGCGCCATCACCTGCTCCATCAGCAACGAGACGGAGATGGCCTTGAGCATGTCGTTGACAGCGCGGCTTATAGCCTCGTCCTTGGCGAAGGGCGCTGAGACAAGGTTCGTAAACTGTGCTTCGGCCTTGCCGGGCGCATCGCGTGTCGCTCGGCCAATAATTTGCACCACTTCGGTCAGCGAGCCTCTATAGCCCACCGTGAGAACATGCTCGCACCACACCCAGTCGAAACCTTCTTTGGCCATCCCGAGTGCAATTATGATGTCGACGTCGTCGCGGTTCTTTACCGCGCGCAGACTCGCGAGTACCTTCTCGCGGTCGGCGCTGTCGTCCACGAGATTCGCGATCTTGAGCGTACGGCCGCCAGCCGTTACTTGAACGAAACCGGTCACCAGGTTTACGCTGATCTGCGGATTCTTGCCCATTCGCTCGCCAATCGCATCCACGATCGCGTCCACAGCGAACATCTTGTTAAACCCGCTCCCCTCGGCCGAGCCGACATGGGGGATGTGCACGATGGTCTTGAGAGTGGGATCCAGCGCCGCGCCGATCGCGTCTAAATACTTGCCTTGGTAGAAGCGGAAGTTGATGCGCAGCGTCTTTAGATATTCGTAGCCGTTGAGCTGCTCATAGTAGGTGTAAATCACCCGCTCGAAGCGCGCCTCGTCCTGCGGGTGCAGCACCGCCATGCCGTCACCGCGGAAATAGGAACCCGTCATGGCGAGGATATGAGCCGCATCACGCCCTGCCTCGCCCGCTCTGTCGATCAGTCCGCGCAGCAGGTTGCCGAGCCGACTGTTCTCGTCCGAAGACGCGTGGTGCAGTTCGTCCACGCAGACCAGCGTGCGGTCGAACAAGGCCACGTCATCAGTTTTAGCGTAGGCGGCGCGCAGGGTAGAGTGGGTGCAGAGAGCTGTCCGGGCGCCACCCTCGCCGCGAAGGAACCCGATCAGTTCATCGACCTTACGGCCCGTCTCCGAGCCGACGGTGCAGAGGTCGAGGTCGAGCTGCCAGTCCGAATGGAAGCCGCCCGCCGCAAGACTAGCATTCCGAAAGGAGGCGCCGATGGAGCGTTCCGGCACCGCGATCACCACGCGATCGACGTCACGGGTTCGCAGCTTTTCGAGGCCCAGGAACATGGCTGCACGTGACTTGCCCGAGGCAGGCGGCGACTTGACCAGCAGGTGCTGCGCGTCCCTCTTGTCCCACACGCGGGCTTGCATTGCACGCATGCCGAAACCGTCGGTCGCCTTGGACGCGCCCGTTCCGTCGTAATTGAGCGTGATGGAGCCTAGACCGTTCTCACCCGCCTTGCTTTTCGTGTCGCTCATGCGTCTACCTCCTCTCTGATCTCGGACGTTTTTTCATCTCCGAGCGCCATGCGCGCATAGAGTTGCAGCATATGCTCGATACGGTCGGCGTCCGAGCGGTAGCGCCGCGAGCCGAAGATCGTCTCCATTGTCTCGTCCAGCTCCTCATGGGCGCGACGCAGGGCGCGCGGCATGGTGGCGGAGGCATACATATCCCCAAGCGAGCGCCCGAACCCCGCCTCCTTGCGCGCCTCATCGATCGTCCACCAGTGCTCTTCCAGGTCCGCCTTGCGACGTCCCGAGAGGGCCGGGAGGGGAAAGGTGTTCCAGACGAGCGTATTCGAGTAGCGCGGATCCTCCTTTAGACGACCGCCTACCGTCTCCAACCATAATCGGTGCAGGCGCGAGGATAGGACAGCGGCCTGCCAGATCGCACCGTCGAAGATGCCGAAGGCCTCGCTGGACGTGATGCTTGTCTCGTCTTTTACATCGACGGGTAGGTAGTGGCGATCCTTGCTCGCTGGACGCGGAATCATGATCGTATGCGAAGCCGCCGCGCCTGGACGTTGCAAGAAGCGATGAGGCCGATCTGCAAACGCCTTTGAAATGTCGGACGCCTTCGGCTTGGAGCGATCCTGTGTCACGGCTTCGAATCGTCTTGCCAGTTCAGGGATGGCCTTCGCCTCCTCGACCTCGTCGTCTCCCACCCACAGGCAATACCGCTCGATGCCCTTCATAAGTTCCTGAGAGCCGTAAAGCCGCCGTACAAAGCGTGCCGCGGCCGGATGCGTCTCCAGCAGGGCATCGCGCTCGCCGCGGTTAAGTATCAAATTGCCGCCATCGGTCGGCTGGTTGCCGCGGGTCATCGGTTCGAGATCAGGTGCGAGCGGCTTGCTCGTCTTGGCCACGATGGCAGTGGTCCCCGGCGCGAGGTAGGGACCGATTACCTCCACCTCGCGTACGGTTGCCCCGTCGAACAGGCGCTTAGGAGCACTACTCGGCCGCCCCATGCCAACGATCACGCAGGTCACGCCGGCATTATGCGCAGCGAGGTTGGACCATTTGAACGAGCGATGCGCGAAGCTTATCCCTATCCCGTCGAGCAGATGCGGCCACAATTCAGGCACCTGCACGCCCTGCACGATGGAGTTGGTAGCCACGAAGGCAAAAGGCGCGCCGGTCGCCAACGCGTAATCGCGCGCCTTTACGAACCAAAGCGTCACATAGTCGAGATTGCCCCAATTTTTCACGCGCCCCTTGAATACGCGAGCCATGTCCGCCTTCTGCTCGGGCGACCAGAAAGAAGAGCCGCGGAACTGCGGATTGCCTACCACAATCGTCTCCGCCGTCGCATTCGGTGGGCATGCCTCTAGCCATTCGACCTCGGCCGCGTTGCCCCTCACTATCACGCCCGCCTTCTGAAGCGGCAGGAAGTCAGTTCGCTGACCGAGGTCCAGCTCCAATTGTTGGTCGCACTGGTACTTCGCAATCCACAGACCGAGCCGTGCAGCTTGGCAGGCAAAATCGTCGATCTCTATTCCGAAGAACTGCTCCAGCATGATGCCCGAAAGGCGCGGTATGGCGAGGCGGCGCATTGCCTCTATCTCCAGCGCGCGCATTTCCTTGTAGGCAAGGATCAAGAAGTTGCCTGAGCCGCAGGCCGGATCGAACACGCGGATGCGGCCCAGTCGCTCTAGAAAATCCCGCAGCCGAGCCTTGTTCACCCCGGCCCTATCTAACTCTGCTTGGAGCGAATCAAGCAGGATGGGATCCAGCACCTTCATGATGTTAGCTGGGGAGGTATAGTGCATCCCCAGCTCGCCACGCTTTTCCACGTCGACGACAGCCTGGAGCATAGAGCCGAAAATGTCAGGGTTGATAAGCTTCCAGTTCAGCCCTGCACAATCGAGGAGCAGCTTGCGACAGCGCCCGTCCAACATCGGCAAGGGCACATCTTCATTAAACAGAGAGCCGTTGACGTACGGCAGCTTGGACCAACCCTTCGTCTCTGACGAGCGCTTGTCCCGCTCGGTGTTCATGTGCAGGAACGCGCCTTTGAGGAATGCTGCAAGGTCCGCTCCATCCACGCTAGTCGACTGGCGCACCGCGATCTCGAAGGCATCCTTCCCAAAGATACCAACATCGTCGGAAAACAGGCAGAACAGCATACGCGCCATGAAGATATTGAGCGCGTGCCGATCGGCTTCCGTAGTCCATCCTGGGTTGGCGTCGCGCACTGCGTCGTGGAAGCGCGAGATGAAGCGCGTAGCCCGAACGTCGGCCATACGCTCCTTTTTCGGAACGTAGCGTTCGTGTCCGCCCAACGGGAAGAACACGTCGCCCTCTAGCGACAGCATATCGAGGCCGACACGAAGTGGCTCTTCGTCGAACTTCGAGCTTGTGTCATAGGCGGCGATCCGTTCGCCATCGTAAGCGAGCAGTACGCGGGGACGCCGCCCCTTGGGCGTAGCCTCGACTTCTGCACGAATTCGGTCCAGCGCCTTGTCCGCTCCGCCGGGCTCGGTCGACTCGAAGCGCAACATCCGCGTCCAAGTAAATGCGCCGTCCTTCGCGGTGTCGCGAAGCTTGGTGATAGTGGAGCGAGGAGCTCCCACAGCCTCCATCAGCGCCAAACCGAACGCCCCCCCAGCCGGAGGATCGGCGGCGAGCTCGTCTAGATTTGAGTATATTTCTCCTGACGTTAGCATGGCGTTCGGTCTTGTTTCAGCAGGGATCCTTCCCCGATCCATCTAATCCTATACCCATAGATCGCACATGATCTTGGAACCGGCCAAAGGATGGAAACCAAATCATTTTCCTTTTAGGGTCGCGCTTAGAAGAGATAAATGTAGCTACATGTGAACTGCATTATACGTCAGTGCTATGGAGATCAAAACGATGATAGCTGACGCAGTAGTGCGGGCGCGTATCCCGGCGGACATGAAGGACAAGGCGCTACCTTGAACCGCAAGGAGCTGAGCGCCTCCAATCTTATCCGCCTAACCTTCCTGCGAGTAGCCGAGGAAGGGCGCTTACCGTTTGATGTGCGGTGCCAACCTTCTCCCTGCAGAGCCATGAACGAACTGGAACCGGGCACGGTTAGCCTTTCGATAGAGCGAAAAAACTTTGAAAAGCCTTAGGCGTCTGAAGTGCCAACCTCGTTAGCTCCAGAGTCTTGAGGCGTATGTGAAACGCGCCGAGGAACGCGGCAATGGGCAGACGTCACGTCTTGCTGCCGTTACGGATAGTTGGGACAGGGCACCAGCTCAAACCCTGCATCCTCGTTCGTGAGCGACTTGATCTTCGAATAGCTTATCTGCTTACTCGTTGACGCAACCCTGCCGCTGAAAAATCCAAATAGTTTTGGATGGCTTTTTACCGTGTTTTTAAAACTACCGTCTTGTGAACACAACAGCCGACTTCTCGACGCCAGCCCCAAGCGGCAAGGGTATTGAAGTAGCTCGTGCAGGCAGCGTCACGGTGATGGAATTAACATCTGCTGGAATGAATGGGGGACGATACGAGGTTAAGCGTGCTGGGGCTGATCGAGCGCTCCTAACGCGAGGGCTAGCTGTTGTAATAAAATAACCAGTTCTGCCGGGCTGCCTTCGCGTAGCACGTCAGCGAGTAGTTCAACCGCATATTCAGTGTCTGCACCAAGCTGCTCGGCCATCGCCTCATTGTGCGATCGATCTCTCACTGGGTCACCCTCTCTTGCTTTGACACATGAACTACAGCCGATTCAGCGTACATGAATATGGGGCGACGGCATCGAGCTCAGGACGGTCAAATGGAAGGCAGCAAACCAGCTATTGGTTTTTTTAGTTTGCACATCCACGAACTGATCAGAGCTGAGATTTTACTTATGAGCTTTAACAATCGCCCCCATCTTCATTCCAATGGCGACCTGCAACCTTCGAAACTCCATCATTACACTCTCCACATCAATGGCCCTCGCGCCTTCTCCACGTTTCTCTGCAAGCCAAAGTTTCAATAGCCCAGCAACTCGTCCGAGGTCGCCGTTTACCTTCGCCAAGTCAGTCACCGCGCCCAGGTCAACGACTGACTTTACAGGCATATTCAAACCGAGTGCTCGCAGATAGGCCGAGCGTGCCATACCAGCCTCTTTAGCCCGAGCAGTAATCGTCGCCTTTTCTTCATCGGTGACCCAAACCTCGATTGGCTTACCGCGTCGGCGAGCCGGTGTCTTTTCTTTGGTGCCGCCTGTCATGGTTGCTCCTTTTTTTGCTGCTGCGCTTTTGCCCCTAGACGCGGCAGCGGCTACCTGCCTTGCAAAGCAAGATCCGTTGAGCCAAAGGCGAATAAGGGGCGGTGTTGGAAAGGTGCGGGCTTGCCCGTACCCGTACAACACACATCTTGCCATACTGTTGTAAGCGATTTAATGCGATTTAAATCTAACTACTCATCAATCGCTTTGAATTTCGCTAAATCGCATACAGTCGCATTGAATTGCCTAGAGCTGCCTTGAACTTCCTTGAGTTGCATACAATCGCCCTAAATTTCATTAATTTTAGCTGCCCAGTTATTGTATGTTTCCCTAGGCTTTTGTCCGTGCTAAAACCAATAGGAACAAACGGAGGAAGTCGATGCAAAGTAATAGTCTAAAGCCTATCAAAAGAAGAGCTGGCCGTGCTGAGTTCTTCTCGATCAGGAAGGAGTTAGAAACGAAAATACTGCTCGGCCACCCCCTTACTCGACTCTACACCGAATACGCTGATCGATTTAGCTTTGGATATGTGCAGTTCACACGTTACGTCGCTCGCTATTGCAAGCAATCGCGCTCATTTATCATGACAGGCTCGCATTGGAGACAACAATGATAAATGGATGGAGATTATTAATAACAGTTTTTACTTTGCTTTTTACATGGCAGAACGCCTTTGCTATCTACTGCACAAACTGCTCTACATTCTATCAACAGATGTTCGAGTACGCAGAAGCAGTCAATACGGCGTTGAACACTGCAGAGCAGCTTTCGACACAAGTTCAGCAATACAACAATATGGTCACGCAGGGGACTCCGCTGCCAAACAGCATGTTTGGCCGGATCACCCAAGACATGCAGCGTGTAACAAGCACCTACAACAGGGCACAGTCATTAGGCCGCAATGTGGCGAATCTCGATTCGCAATTCAATACGCAGTTTCCCGGGTATGAGGCGTATTTGCAGCAATTTTTCCAGTCAAGTAGTAAGGCGACTGACGTAATGCCGGATCGCTACGAAAAATGGTCGGCGCAAGGATTTGATAACGCAAAAAGAGCTATGCAGGCAGCAGGCATGAATACCAGTACATTTGAGACGGAAGATGCACACTTGGAACAACTGGTGAACCGTTCGCAGTCATCATCGGGTCGGATGCAGGCCATCCAAGCTGGGAACGAGATTGCCGCTTCAAACGTGCAGCAGCTTCAGAAACTGCGCGACTTGGTGGCGACTCAAATTACCCTACAGGGCAATTACATAGCCCAAGAAACCGCGCGTCAGTCGGTCGGCGACGCCGCCTCCGAGCAATTCAACAAGCGCCCAAATACTCGCGGCGGCGCGAAGGGGTACTGACTATGACGTTCTCTAAATGGCTTCTTATTGTGCTGTGTGTAGCATCTGGACTTGGAGGGGCAGCTCTGGTCGGCATCACATGTTCCATCTCTAATGACCGCATAGTGGTTACCGAAAAGATCAACCAGCCTGATGCCGCCGACAAACAATTCAATGAGCGCCCGAACACTCGCGGTGGCGCCAAGGGGTACTGACATGCGCGTACCTATGATTGCTGGACTATTTCTAATGCTGCTTGCAGGGAGTGCAGCTGCAGGAGTCGATTTAGCCCAAAGCGACACCTCAATGCAGGGCTTGCTGGACATGATTCTTGAGGCTTCTAACGAATGGGCGCCTCGCCTTCATGGCTATGCGGTGAACCTATTTTGGAGTCTGGCACTCATCCAGTTTGTGTGGACATTCTTCCCGATGGTATTTAAACAAGTCGACTTCGGCGAGCTAGTTGGCGAGCTAATCCGCTTCATCATGGTCATCGGTTTTTTCCTGATCCTGCTCGATCACTCAACGGAGTGGGCAAGCGCGGTTGTGAACAGTTTCCGACAAGCTGGGGCACATGCAGCAGGCTTGCCAAGCCCTGAGCTAATGCCAGGAGATATGTTTGCGACGGCAGTCGAGTTTTCTCGTGCCATCCTGACCGGAATGAGCGTTTTCAACCCTTCGCAGAGTATCGTCGTTGCATTGGCTGCCATCCTCGTTCTGATGGCTTTCGCTTTCATCGCGGCATTCATTTTTGTGACATTGGTCGAGGCTTATGTCGTTATCAACGCCTCTGTTCTATTCATGGCTTTCGGCGCATCGCAGTGGACACGGGAATACACGATGGCTGTTATTCGCTACGCAGTTTCCGTGGGTGCCAAGCTTTTTATGGTGACTTTGATAGTCGGCTTGATTCTAACTGTCGCGAAGAAGTGGCAGGTTGCTTATACCAATGACGAAGCCTCTCTGATGACCTTGGTGGGGTTATCGCTGGTATGCGCCTACCTGACCAAGACCATTCCCGAACTGATCGCGGGCATGATTAGCGGCGTTTCTTCGGGTGGCGGCGGTGCGATTGGCGGCATGGCCGCGGCTGGTGTAGCTGGTGTAGCTGGTGCAGCAGCCGCGGCGGCTACCATTGCCACGGCAGGCGCAGCAGCTCCGGCAGCGACCAGGGCAATCGGTGCGAGTGGTAGTGACGCAGGTGTAGCGGCCGCGCCCGGGGGTATTGGCACCGGAGGTCTGGCCAGCGCAATCAACTCCAGCTTTGCCGGTGGTGGTGGCACAGCTAGCACTGGCGCTAGTAGCTCGGGCCTCGGGTCCAGCACTGGCGGTAGTTCTGCCGCTAAATCAGCCGGAGCTAAAGTCGGCGGTAGCGTCTCTAGTGGCCCTAGCGGCGGCAGCCCACTGCCGCCGCCAAGCCAAGGCGTGCAGCAGGCAGCCAAAAAGACTGCGAAAGCTGCGCTAGGCAACGGCGACGATTCCAAGGGCAAAGCCGCCGCGCAGCCGCAGGCTAAACCACAAGAGGATCAGGGCGGCAGTAGTTTGCAATCGACCTTGCAAGCCTCTCAGCAGTACGCAGGAGGTGCGCAAGACAATGGTGGAGGGCTGTCTGCCCATAACGTGGCATCAGCTGCAACCCGAGCAGTTGGACTCATGGCCGCTATGTCTGTGCCCGGTATGGAGGGGACCGCAGGAATTTCGCTGGGCGCCGGTACTCCGCAAGCTGCTCCTAGCTCAGGTGGTGACAACGTGGACAACGGAGAAGGAAGGGAGCCTGCAAACGTAATACGTGGAGCTGACTTGGCCACAGCTGCAGAAACTGAAAGCGGCACCAAAGAAGCGGCTCCGTCGCCTAAGACTCAATCACCGGGTGAACAATCATGATTGCAGACATTCTGTTTGGCTTTTTCATGCTGGGTAGCTTCTTCGTTCTTGGTATAGGTTTCTGGGCGCTTGGACGACTTCTGCGAGCCAAAGGGCATGGCCCTTTACTAGATACGCTTGACGAACGTTACATCCGCCTACACGCGGAGGTGCAGCTGGGGATGGTACCTGTGGGGGTAAAGACATTTTCCGACTTGGGCGATCTTCATCTGTTGTCATTCTTTGGTTCCAGACGTCAACGCAAGCACCTAGACGAAATCCGACTGGACCTGCTTGCTGAACAGCAGAGGCTCAACGAATCCAAGCATAGGTGACATGCCCCGCTTTGCGGGGCTTTTTATTCCCGTCTATTACACACCACCAAGACTCTCTAGACCATCTTGTGCGAAGCCCGAGCCAGAAAGCGCGCCCTTGCATTGCCAATGAAATCACTGAATAGATCGAGAACTCGTCCAGTGTGTTACGTAATAGTCGGTGCTGGCTGCTTGGCTGCCAAATTACCTGAAATCGCTCACATGCTCCCTTTTTGGTGTCCGTCGTTGCTCTCTACGGTCTGTCAGGCGGCAGACCTGCCGGAATCTGGTTCGATGATATGGATGTGCGTTACGACGGCCGCAGTCGATCTCAAGCAACAGTTTGTGAGCGTAGGGAACGCTTTTTCATATCAGAGAGGGCAGGTACTTGGGGGACGGACACTGCCAAAGCAAAATAGGCTTTAAGAGATTTAATAGATTTAAATAAAGATTTAGGAAGAAAAACGGCTTTATTACCCATTAATTTCAATCACTTACAACAATATGCAGTCCCTGATAGACGGTGATACGCCCCCTAATAGACGGTGGATCAGCCCCTAATGGACGGTGAATGGCCCCCAATAGACGGACTATCCACAGGAGTACATTCCTGCTTCTACCCTATCCGTCATTCAAACGGAAAAATGGCAATCTCCGGGCCTTTTGTGTTCTGGAGTACCGTCTATTAGGGACCTTATTTCAGTATTTTCTTATCTGATCGACGCATCATTACAAGCTGCGGCCCACTCAGGCCAACTTCTTCCACCAAGCCGTACTCGGGTAAATCATCTGTTGCGATGACCTTGCGCAGGTTCTCCGAGAACTTTTTGAGCGTCCCGGTGCTGCCGCTACGCGTATATAGCGTTTTAAATGCCCACTTTGCATCGTCTTTGCCTGCGGCCCGGCGCGCCAATCGGTAGACAAAACGTCCTATTCCCGACTCGATCAGAAAATAATCAGGGTGCACTGTCAGAATGTCCGGCTTTGCCCCCGAAGTGACTTCCCGATATATCCAGTTAGGTGCCTCAATCTCGACACTGGCCACCTTGCCGGTGTCGGTACGCGAAATTACGCGATAGTGGCTAATCAATCCCTCGGACTCTACCTCCCGCATGCTGCTCTTACCGTTTCGTGGGGAGCTTTCCCGCACGCTTTTGATAGTCGTACCTTTGAGGCGATCTAGAGCACCCTCGACTTCTTTAAATTGGCGGCTTCCGTCGCCCTTCCGGCAGAATTTCAAAATGTCAGACACGTGCGGTTTGAACACACGACACGGCTTCTCACCCTTCCCTTCTCGGTAGCGATTCATAGCCTCTGTTAGATAAGAAATCAGCATTAGCACGATGTCATAATCCCAAATTGACGCCATGCCATATGGGCCAGCTGTGACCTCGACGTAACCGTCTGAAAGGTTGTAGCGGCTGATTTCTCCCGCCCGTTTTTTCTGCTTGGATATTCGGAACACAGCCACATCCATCATGCTGCGGCTATCGCGGGCGCTTACTTCGTACCGCGAAGGTACAACGGAATCAGCCTGCCTTTCGTGTTCACGCGGGCAAGGTATCGCCCTTTTAGCTGCAACTGGCGACCTTGGTGTTGGCAGATCCTGGCGTGGAGGCCTCTTTTTTTCTTCGGTACGCAGTCGCTCCTCTATTTCCCTAATCGACTCGCCCGGAAGTGCTGCGGCCTCCAGCTTCTTGCGGTACGCGGCGTGATTTTCTTCGATCCGTGACAACAGACTGCCAACTGGAAGTAGCCCATGGCCGCCGCTAGTCAAGGGATTGGCCCAGCATATGACGCGATGCATGCCAACAGCTCATCCCGCAATCAAGTTCAGATCCATCTACAACCGGCAGCATAAAACTCAGCACAAGCGGTTCATTCCCGGACACCGCCAGTACATCACTCGCCACGGCTAAACCCCCATTCCTGGGCGAATAGCGTGAGTGCCCGACGATTTGCGCGCGTCAATCCATTCTTCGATTTCAGTCAGATCCCACGCAACGTTCCGACTGGTTAGTGCGATACGGCGCGGGAACTCGCCCCGCTGCTCCATGTTGTAGATGGTGCGCTCAGCAAGCGGGATCATCGCGTGCAATTTCTTGCGGTTGATGAGCGTCTTACTCTTTGGCTTGCTCTCCATGAGGTCTCTTTCCTTCAGAGTTATCAGATGCTTGACAATGCCTTCTAACGCCAGAATCAGGACGCAAAAAAGTTAGAATTTAGTTGTCATCCAGAGCTATCATCGGGCGATGGGAAAAAATGAAAAAGCGTCGAGCACATACGATCCGCTTCTGAAAGTGCTGGTTAGAGAAAGCGATACATCGTCTGATCGCATCCGTGCGAAGTTGAGCAACCACTACGAGTGGTGCTTCTGCGAGCTATGCTGGCGATCTACCGAATATGCGATCAGCATGGCGGCGCCAAAGGTCTTCAAG
This sequence comes from Pseudomonas sp. MF06569, assembly GCF_059862735.1. Classification (NCBI taxonomy): domain Bacteria; kingdom Pseudomonadati; phylum Pseudomonadota; class Gammaproteobacteria; order Pseudomonadales; family Pseudomonadaceae; genus Pseudomonas; species Pseudomonas sp. MF06569. The sequence continues at coordinate 159,624 of NZ_JCBCUZ010000003.1, forward strand.
CGTCTAAAACGCGGAAATATCAAAGCAGTGCCGCTAACAGAATCTATTCGTACAGAAGCCCGGAAAAAAACCGATACCTTGGTGGCTCGCTATGAACGAGCATTGAAGGGAGAGTTCGGCAAGTACGAACCCCCGCGCATGCTGGGGAGATACTGCGACATGCAGGAGTTGCGCGGGGACTTTTCGGTCGCAGCATTCCGTGAGCATGTGGAGCGCCGAATGCTAGTTTCTACTTGGGCACGCCACGGCGAATTACTGCGGCCTTCAGCCCTACCGGCCCATCCCGAGGGCGCAGCGAGACCGAGTAAACTCTACTGTGAAGTTCACAATCCGCGGCGTAGCGATGAAGCTCGCCGCGCTTACCAGCGCGACCGGAGGTTCACACTAGAGTATGAGGATTTAATTGAAAAAATCTGGTCCCAAGGAGCTGCCGTCCTCCCTAGGTGGGATATCGAGACATGGGCAGAGGTCAGGAAAAATGCCTATAACCAGCTCCAGGCACTCAAGTCACCAACAAGCTCAATGGATGATTTGTTAAACCAAGGCATTACGAATCAAGCTGAAATCGCCCGCCAACTTGGCGTATCACGCCAAGCAGTTTCTGCCGCCATCAGGCGACGGGGGCGAAAACAGGCAATGAGATAAAAACGACCGAAGCTCTAACTTGATTATCTGCAACCGTCGCCCGAACGGGGCCGATTGGCTGTCCACTCATCAATCATATCGGCCCAGTCCTGTAACATCGCAGTACGCTGCTCTCGATACTCGGCCTTGTTATAGACAGCCCTAACACCCTTCTGCTCGTGTGCAAGACATTTCTCAATCCAGTCTGAGTTGTAGCCCGCCTCGTGCAGCAGCGTGCTAGCTGTCCGTCTCAAATCATGCGGTCCGAACTTACTCAGCGGCTTCCCTTCTTTCTGCGCGAGCCGATAGCTCAGCGTCAGTACCTGATTGATGGTTGCGGTACTCATTGGCAGATCAGAATCGTACCGGGAAGGAAAGACGTATTCTGAACCACCGGCAAACGTCTTCAACGCAATGAAGAAATCCAGCACCTGCCGAGACAAGAACACCAAATGGGGGTTGCGTCGCTTCATCCGCTCTTTCGGAATGGTCCACAGGGCTTCACTAAAATTGATCTCATCCCAGGTGGCGTTGGTCAGCTCACTTTTTCGAACCATGGTGAGCAACAGCAGTTTAGCCGCCGCTCTCACGGAGGAGGCGGTGCCGATACGGTCCAAGTACTGGTACATCAACGCGATTTCGTCTGGACCCAAAGCGCGGTCACGAGGCTCAAATTTAGCGATGCTCGCAGAACGTACCAGATCGGCCGGGTTCTCGACCTTCTGACCACGCTCAATCGCCCATCGGAAAACCTGCATTACGATCTCACGGGAGTGCACCGCCGTTGCTGGGGCACCTCGCTCCACGATTGCATTGGTCAGCGCTCGCAGGTCCTCATGGTTGATTTCCACCAGCTTCTGATTACCAAACTTCGGTTTCAGCTCACGCTCATAAACAGAGCGCCGCATATCACGGGTCGAGTCAGCCATCTGAAACCCGCGTAGCCATTTCTCGGCCCAGGCATCAAACGTTTCTGCTCCCTTGCTACGCGCCTTATCACGGGCTTTCTCCTTGGCTGGTGACTTGCCAGCCGCAACCATCTTTTTGGCTTCACCAAGCCGCTCTCGCGCTTCTGCAAGCGTGATTCCACCTACACCATAGCGACCAAACGTGATCGTCTCCTGTCGTCCATTGATGGAGTAGTTGTAGCGAAACGAGATTGCGCCCGCAGCCGTGACAGCTACGTAAAGTCCATCACGGTCGTTCACTTTGTAGAGTTTTTCTTTCGGTTTGAGATTACGTAGCTTGGTATCGGTCAGCATGAGGCTCGCAAATTCCGTTCAAAAAATACCATGCTCAGAAACACACCCAAAACCGCGAGAAAACCCAATAAAACCGGGTGGATTATGAGTCTTGATACCATGCCCTTACCCACAAAGGCGACATGGTATCGAACACCGAGCATGGTATTTGGCTCAGTCAATGCCCCGTACCATGCCACATAAACACGGTGCTTGGCGATGCACAAAGCTGCCAGAACTTGCCAGACCCAAAAAACCAAAAGCCCGCAATTACGCGGGCTCCAGGGCATTTCTTGCTAGTTGGTGCCGGTCAGTGCCGGACGTCCAATCATTCCCACTCAATCGTTGCCGGCGGCTTGCTCGACACGTCATAGGTCACGCGGGAGATGCCTTCGATTTCGTTGATGATCCGGCCGCTGACGGTTTCAAGCAGCTCGTAAGGCAGATGCGCCCAACGTGCGGTCATGAAGTCGATGGTTTCTACGGCACGCAGGGCTACAACCCAGGCGTAACGACGGCCATCGCCTACAACGCCAACCGACTTGACCGGCTGGAACACCACGAATGCCTGGCTGACTTTGTGATACCAGTCGGCCTTGCGCAGTTCTTCGATGAAGATGTGGTCAGCACGACGCAGGATGTCGGCGTATTCCTTCTTCACTTCACCCAGGATACGTACACCCAGGCCCGGACCCGGGAACGGGTGACGGTAGACCATGTCGTACGGCAGACCCAGTTCCAGGCCCAGACGACGGACTTCGTCCTTGAACAGTTCGCGCAACGGCTCAACCAGCTTGAGGTTCATCTCGTCCGGCAGGCCGCCCACGTTGTGGTGCGACTTGATGACGTGAGCCTTGCCGCTCTTGGCGCCAGCCGACTCGATCACGTCCGGGTAGATGGTGCCCTGGGCCAGGTACTTGATGTTGTCCAGCTTGCAGGATTCGGCATCGAATACGTCGATGAAGGTACGGCCGATGATCTTGCGCTTCTTCTCTGGATCGCTTTCGCCAGCCAGGTTGTTCAGGAACTGATCCGCCGCGTTGGCACGGATCACTTTGACACCCATGTTCTCGGCGAACATGGCCATCACTTGCTCACCTTCGTGCAGGCGCAGCAGGCCGTTGTCCACGAATACGCACGTCAGCTGATCGCCGATCGCCTTGTGCAGCAACGCTGCAACCACCGAGGAGTCAACGCCGCCGGACAGACCCAGCAAGACGTTGTCGGTGCCAACCTGGGCACGGATGTTGGCAATGGCGTCTTCCGCGATTTTCGACGGCGTCCACAGGGCTTCGCAGCCGCAGATGTCGAGGATGAAGCGCGACAGGATGCGACCGCCCTGCTTGGTGTGGGTCACTTCCGGGTGGAACTGCACGCCGTAGTAGCCACGCTCGTCGCTGAACATGCCAGCAATCGGGCAGCTTGGGGTGCTGGCCAGAACGTGGAAGTCGGATGGCATTTTGGTGACCTTGTCACCGTGGCTCATCCACACGTCCAGACCGAACAGGCCGTCAGCGTCGATATGGTCTTCGATGCCGTCCAGCAGGCGGCTTTTGCCGACCACGTCTACACGGGCATAACCAAACTCACGCAGCTCGGAACCTTCGACCTTGCCACCCAGCTGTTCAGCCATGGTTTGCATGCCGTAGCAGATACCGAAAACCGGTACGCCCAGGTCAAATACAGCTTGCGGCGCGCGAGGGCTGCCGGCTTCGTGCACGGATTCCGGGCCACCGGCGAGGATAATCCCCTTGGGTGCGAATTCGCGGATCGCTGCGTCATCCATGTCGAACGGGTGCAGTTCGCAGTAAACGCCGATTTCGCGCACGCGGCGGGCGATCAGCTGGGTGTACTGGGAACCGAAGTCCAGAATCAGGATGCGGTGAGCGTGAATGTCGAGGGCCATGACAAAATCTCGATTAATTACAGAAACGACACGGGGCTGAATCAAACAGCCCCGGTGACTTAATTCGTATCGCACCCGTGCATGAGCCCGGGTGCGACCACTATCAACCTACGCGATAGTTTGGAGCTTCTTTGGTGATCTGCACGTCGTGGACGTGGGATTCAGCCATGCCAGCGCCGGTGATGCGCACGAACTCGGGTTTGGTACGCATTTGCTCGATGTCGGCACAGCCGGTGTAACCCATCGAGGAACGCAGACCGCCCATCAGTTGGTGAACGATTGCGGTCAACGAACCCTTGTACGCCACGCGACCTTCGATGCCTTCCGGCACCAGCTTCTCGGCACCCGCGGAGGAGTCCTGGAAGTAACGGTCGGAGGAACCCTGGGATTGCGACATCGCACCCAGCGAACCCATGCCGCGGTAGGCCTTGTACGAACGGCCCTGGTACAACTCGATCTCGCCCGGTGCTTCTTCAGTACCGGCAAACATCGAACCCATCATCACGCAGGACGCACCGGCAACGATGGCCTTGGACAGGTCACCCGAGAAACGGATGCCGCCGTCAGCGATCAACGGTACGCCAGTGCCTTCAAGGGCAGCAGCAACATTGGCAATCGCGCTGATTTGCGGAACGCCAACACCGGCCACGATACGGGTGGTGCAGATCGAGCCTGGGCCGATACCGACTTTAACCGCGTCAGCGCCAGCTTCAGCCAGGGCCAGAGCAGCAGCGCCGGTGGCGATGTTGCCGCCGATCACCTGAACTTCAGGGAAGTTCTGCTTGACCCAACGAACGCGGTCGATCACGCCTTTGGAGTGACCGTGAGCGGTGTCGACAACCACCACGTCAACGCCAGCAGCCACGAGGGCGGCCACGCGATCAGCGGTGTCCTTGCCGGTACCTACCGCAGCGCCTACGCGCAGACGACCTTGATCGTCCTTGCTGGCCAGCGGGTAAGCCTTGGCTTTTTCGATGTCGTTAACGGTCATCATGCCTTTGAGGGCAAATTTGTCGTCGACGATCAGCACGCGCTCGATGCGGTGCTTGTGCAGCAGTTCGCGGGCTTCTTCCTTGTCGGCGCCTTCCTTGACCGTGACCAGACGCTCTTTAGGCGTCATCACGTCACGAACGGTAGCTTCCAGACGGTTTTCGAAGCGCACGTCACGGGACGTCACGATGCCGACCAGGTCGCCATTGTGCAGTACAGGAACGCCGGAGATGTTGTGCTGGCGGGTCAGTTCAAGCAGTTCACGTACCGTGGCATCAGCCTCGATGGTGATGGGCTCTTTAACCACACCGGCTTCGAAGCGCTTGACCTTGCGAACTTCGTGAGCTTGCTGCTCGATGGTCATGTTCTTGTGGATGATGCCGATACCGCCTTCCTGAGCCATGGCGATTGCCAGACGGGCTTCAGTCACGGTGTCCATTGCGGCGGAAACCAGCGGAATATTCAGTTCAATGCCACGGGTCAAACGAGTCTTTAGGCTGACTTCGTTCGGGAGAACCTCGGAATAACCGGGGACGAGAAGGATGTCATCGAATGTGAGTGCTTCTTGGCTGATACGCAGCATCGCTGGGGCTCCCGAGCGGGAAAATGGAAGCGCGCCATTGTACTCAAAACACCTGAGTCTCTCAACGGAAACCTTTAGAGAGTTTTGCGCTAAGGGCCAATGATTAGCTGACTTTGAAGGCAGAAAAACAGTCGTGTAGTCGCTGCCGAAGGCTGCGAAGGGTTGCGGAGCAACCCGTTAACTGGAAGCCGCGCGATGCCCTTCGCAGCCTTCGGCAGCGACTACAGGTTCACAGCTCGACTTTCACCCACGCCACCGGCTGATCAAGCCAGTCGGCAAACTCATCGAGGAAGCTTTGCTTGAAACCCGCCTCGGCCCAGTTGTTGAAAATAAAGCCCAGGTTGGAAAACGCGCACGGCTGCAAAAACAGAAAGCCGTTGATGTCGTCTTCATGGGCGCACAACGGGCAAATGAAATTGTCGGTACGCCCCGGCATCCAGTCTTCGAGACTGTCGAACAACGCCTCCCCCACTTCCTTGCGGCACTCGGCGCAGCCGGCTTCTTCGAGAAAGCCCTTGGACGGGGTGTAGATGCAGCGCTTGGTAATGATCTCCAGGCCATTGACCGGCTGACCAAATGGCAGCGCCTCAGGGTGCAGCACCACCTCCCGGGCACCCGGTGCGATGGCATACGCCATGCCGTTGCCCGTACGTCCGCACGTGGTCAGTTCTTCTTCAATGATGTTCTTGCGCACCAGCCAGCGCACGATGGCCCTGGCACGGGGCTCATGCACCGGCAACGTGGATATTTTGGGAACGATGATGCTTTGCGAGTTCATGAGGTACGGCACATATACGTGGGATAAGGGCAACACACTGAAACGGTGGGATCAGGCGCGCAGCTTAAAGCCTCACACCGCGAGGTCAAGCGCTCAGATAGCGCGCAATCAGCGCAATCCCGCTGGCCAGTACCAGCCACGTCACCAGTCGCACAAAAGCCTCACGGGACAATTTGCGCGTCAGCCGGCGCCCTACCCACAACCCCAATGCCATGGCAGGCAACAAGCAGGCGCCCAGCAACAGTAGCTCGCCGTCTGCATATACGCCTGCGATCACAAACAGGCTCAGGCGCACCACGGTACTGCAACTGATCAACGCACTTTGGGTCGCCCGCGCCGCTTCCTTGGGCAATCGCGCGTTGAGGTACAGCGCATACAAAAAGCCGCCACTGCCAAACAGGGCGCCGAACAAGCCGCCCGTGATACCCGTGGGGATGGCCCAGCCGGCTGCCACCTGTGTCGGTTTCACCTTTACCGCCAGGCTATACAAGGCGTAAGCGGTGATAAAAAGCCCCATCAACAGCAACAACAGGTCGGACTTGAGGCTAAGCAAGAATGTCACGCCGACCACGCAGCCGATCGCCATGCACGGCAGCAAGCGCAACAACTCGGGGCGCGCCACATCTCGCCGGGCAGGCAGCCAGTTGCCAAATGCCGCGACAAAATCCAGCAACACCAGCAACGGGATGATTTTGGACAAAGGTAGGCACAGGATCAGCAGCGGCCCCGCCACCAGTGCGGTGCCGAACCCGGCCACGCCAAACACGATATATGCCAGCGCAATTGCCAGCTCCAGCAACACCCACTCGCTACCCGTAAAAGGCAAATCCATTGCACTGCATCCTTGTATTTTTGTTCGCGGACTTTAACCGGGCAGGTGCAGACAGAACAATCCGCCCTTATGATGACCCGCATGATTAAAGACCCCTTTGCAAGACTCAACCTCGACCGAGAAGTCCTGACCGTCAGCCAGCTCAATGGCCGGGCGCGGGTGTTGCTCGAAGACGTGTTCAGCAACATCTGGGTAGAAGGCGAAATTTCCAACCTCGCCCGCCCCGCTTCCGGCCACGTGTATTTCACCCTCAAGGACAGTGGCGCCCAGGTGCGTTGCGCGCTGTTTCGCAACAACGCGGCGCGGGTGCGCCAGGCCTTGAAGGACGGCCTGGCGGTGAAGGTCCGGGGCAAGGTGTCGTTGTTTGAAGGCCGCGGTGACTATCAACTGATCCTCGATACAGTGGAGCCCGCGGGTGATGGCGCGCTGCGCCTGGCCTTCGATGCACTGAAAGAAAAACTCAGCGCCGAAGGCCTGTTCAGCCCCGAGCGCAAGGTTGCCCTGCCTGCTCACCCGCAGCGCATCGGTATTGTCAGCTCGCCCACCGGAGCGGTGATTCGCGACATCATCAGCGTCTTTCGTCGCCGGGCGCCTCAGGTCGAACTGACACTGATCCCCACCGCCGTGCAAGGTCGCGAAGCCACGGCGCAAATTGTCCGGGCATTGCGACTGGCTGATGCCCGGGGTTTCGACGCCTTGATCCTGGCCCGAGGCGGCGGATCCCTGGAAGACCTGTGGTGCTTTAACGAAGAAGCCGTAGCCCGTGCCATCGATGCCTGTGTGACGCCGATTGTCAGCGCTGTCGGTCATGAAACCGATGTGTCCATCGCCGACTTTGTAGCGGACGTACGCGCGCCCACGCCCTCTGCGGCTGCTGAGTTGCTGGCACCGGACTCAAGTGACCTGCAACGCCGAATTGACAGCCTGCACCGGCGCCTGGTGATGCGCATTCGCGACCGTTTGATGCGCGACCGCTTGCGACTGGATGGCCTGGCACGCCGCTTGCGCCACCCTGGCGAACGCCTGCGCCAGCAGGCCCAGCGCCTGGATGACCTGGACATGCGCATGCGCCGAGCGTTCGAACGCAGCCTCAATACCCGCCGCGAGCGTCTGATCCGCATCGAAACCCGACTGGCGGCACAGCATCCGGGGCGCCAACTGGCCATGTTGCGCCAGCGCCTGGACAGTCTGGCGGAACGCTTGCCACGGGCCATGCGCGAAGGCCTCAAGGCACGCCGCATGCAGCTGCAAAGCCAGATGCAAACCTTGCACGTGGTCAGCCCGCTGGCGACCCTTGGGCGCGGCTACAGCATTTTGCTGGATGAGCGTGGCAATGCCATTCGCAGCGCCGGGCAAACCCATAACGGCCAGCGCTTGAAAGCCAGGCTGGGCGAAGGCGAACTGCAAGTCCGGGTCGAGGACAATCACCTCACGCCCGTCACCCTTTCCTTACTGGATTAACTGATGTCACGCTTTCTTTCTGCCGTCCTGTTGCTGTGCCTGACCCTCAACGCGCACGCAGCTGACAGTTACATCACGCGCTTATTGAATAAACCGGTGCCGGGCGGTGTTGCCGTGATTGAGCTGGGGACCGGCGCGCAAGCACCCAAGGCAACCTACGATGGCAAACCGGTGCTGGTGATCAAGGAGCAGGACACCTGGCGGGCGATTGTCGGCATCCCGCTGACGGTAAAACCGGCCCCCCAGTCAATCATCAGCGGCTCGCGGGAACTGAGCTTCACGGTGGGCAACAAGAAATACCCCGAGCAGCGCATCACGCTGAAGAACCAGCGCCAGGTCAACCCCAACCCGGCTGACATCAAGCGCATCGACAACGAGCTGGCGATTCAGATCAAGGCTTACCGTACTTTCAGCCCCAACACCCCGAGCAACCTGCTGCTGGACAAACCGGTCAACGGACCGCTGTCCAGCAAATTTGGCGTGCGCCGCTTTTTCAACGGTGAAGAACGCAACCCCCACGCTGGCCTCGACTTTGCCGTACCTGCAGGTACGCCCATCAAAACCCCGGCGGCCGGTAAGGTGATCCTGATCGGCAACTACTTCTTCAATGGCAACACGGTGTTCGTGGATCACGGCCAGGGCTTCATCAGCATGTTTTGCCATATGTCGAAAATTGACACCAAGGTTGGCCAGCAACTGGCTCGTGGCGACGTAGTGGGCAAGGTCGGCTCCACCGGACGCGCCACAGGCCCTCATATGCACTGGAACGTCAGCCTCAATGACGCCAGGGTTGACCCGGCTATTTTCATCGGGGCCTTCCAACCCTGATTACGCCATAAAAACAGAGCATGCCTCGCAGCACCCGAGGCATGCCCTACCTTGAAGTTGCGCAATTTTAGATTTACACAAAACAAAATACAGCAATTAAAACTCGTATTTTATTCGTATACGAGCATTTATCTCAATGTTTTTTATGCGCTTGCCATCTCTCAGCCCAGTGGTTAGGGTTGAGCTTATGAAAACCTCTCACACCCTCATCCTGCTCCGCCAACATCGCAGCCTTTGCCTCGTCAGCGCACGACTGCAAAGCTAATTGCGGTGCCTCGCCCTCTGCTTTGTATTTTTCCGGCTGGCCGCGTCTGAATAGTCGGCACGCATATTAAGGATTGCCTGATGACCATGCTCAAAAACCCGTCTTCCAAATACCGCGCCTTCCCGGTCATTGATTTGCCTGATCGTACCTGGCCATCAAAAACCATCACCAGCGCGCCTGTCTGGTGCAGCTCCGACCTGCGCGATGGCAACCAGTCGCTGATCGAGCCGATGGATGCGGTAAAAAAGCTGCGCTTCTGGAAGACCCTGGTCAGTGTTGGCGTAAAGGAAATCGAGGCATCGTTCCCGGCTGCGTCGCAGACCGACTTTGATTTTGTGCGCACCCTGATCGAAGACGGCCACATCCCGGACGACACCACCATCCAGGTGCTGACCCAGGGCCGTGAAGACTTGATCGCACGCACTTTCGAGTCGTTGCGCGGGGCGAAAAAAGCCATCGTTCACCTGTACAACGCCACCTGCCCTGCGTTTCGCCGCATCGTGTTCAATCAGGACAAGGACGGCATCAAGGAAATCGCGGTCAGCGCCGCCAAGCTGTTCGTCAAATACGCCGCCCAGCAGCCCGAAACCCACTGGACATTCGAGTACTCGCCAGAGACGTTCAGCGCCACTGAGCTGGAGTTCGCCAAGGAAGTCTGTGACGCAGTGATCGAGGTCTGGAACCCAACACCTGAGCACAAGATGATCCTCAACTTGCCTGCCACTGTTGAGTGCGCCACCCCTAACATCTACGCCGACCAGATCGAGTGGTTCGGCCGCAACATCAACCGCCGTGACAGCGTCTTGATCAGCCTGCACACCCACAACGACCGTGGCACTGGTGTTGCCGCAACCGAACTGGGCCTGATGGCTGGCGCCGATCGTGTCGAAGGCTGCCTGTTTGGCAACGGCGAGCGTACCGGCAACGTCGACCTGGTGACGGTGGCCTTGAACATGTACACCCAGGGTCTGGATCCACAACTGGACTTCTCGGACATCGACGGTGTGCGCAAAGTGGTCGAAGAATGCAATCAGATCCCGGTTCACCCTCGTCACCCGTATGTGGGCGACCTGGTCCACACCGCGTTCTCCGGCTCGCACCAGGACGCTATCCGCAAAGGCTTCGCCCAGCAAAAACCGGACGCCCTGTGGGAAGTGCCGTACTTGCCAATCGACCCGGCGGATATTGGCCGCAGCTATGAAGCCGTGATCCGGGTTAACAGCCAATCGGGCAAAGGCGGAATTGCTTACCTGCTGGAGCAGGAATACGGCATCAGCTTGCCACGCCGTATGCAGATCGAATTCAGCCAGGTCGTTCAGCGCGAAACCGATCGCCTGGGTCTGGAAATGACGGCTCAGCAAATTCACAACTTGCTTCGCACTGAGTACTTGCAGGCCAATACGCCTTACGCGCTGGTCAGCCACCGCTTACAGGAAGAGAACGGCCATAGCGCAGTCGAGGTGGAAGTGTCGGCCAAAGGCGATGGCGAAACCAACCTGCGCTGGAGCGGCAAGGGCAACGGCGCGCTGGAAGCGCTGGTCGCTGGCCTGCCGGTCAACGCCGAAATAATGGACTACAACGAACACGCGATTGGCGCGGGCACCAACGCCAAGGCTGCGGCCTACATTGAACTGCGGGTCAATGGCGGGCGTGCCGTACATGGCGTGGGTATTGATGAAAACATCACCACGGCAAGCTTCAAGGCCGTGTTCAGCGCACTGAACCGTTCGCTGACCGAAACCGAGGCTAAAGCGGCGTAAACATTGGCCCGAAACGAAAAAGCCCCCAAGGTGAACGCCTTGGGGGCTTTTTATTTCATCGAGGCCCAGGACCGGCAATGACTAGCCTCTGTGGGAGCGGGCTTGCTCGCGATTCAGGCGGCGCGGTTTGGCAGACAGACCGCAGTGATGCCATCGCGAGCAAGCCACGCTCCCACAGGTTTTAAGTCGCACACCGTCTGATAACGGCTTCCACACATCAGCGCAGCTCGAAATCGTCCGCATCCAGGTTGGCCGGGAACCGCTCACGATAGGCCCCCAGATCGCCCGCGTTGAGGCTCATGGTGAACACGCCGTCCGCCTCCCCGGCACTGAGCAGTGACTCGCCCTGGAAGTCGAAGATATGACTGTCGCCCGTGTAGACCATCCCTTTGCCGTCCGTGCCCACCCGATTCACCGCTGCGACGTAACAGAGATTTTCGATCGCCCGTGCAGGCAATAAGCGGTTCCAGTGCAATCGACGCGCCCCTGGCCAACTGGCGGTATACAGCAACAAGTCGGTGTCGTGAGGGTCGCAGCTCCACACCGGGAAGCGCAGGTCATAGCAAATCAAAGGGCGAATACGCCAGCCTTTGACCTCGAACTGAACCTGACGCTCACCCGGGGTGAAATGCTCATGCTCACCGGCCATACGAAACAGGTGACGTTTGTCGTAGTGCAGCACTTCGCCATCAGGGCGGGCCCACAAAAATCGATTACGGTGGCTGCCATCTGCCGCACGCACAATCACGCTACCCGTGACCACGGCATCAAGCCTTTTTGCCTGCTTGCGCAGCCACTCGGTGCTTGGGCCGCCTTCAGGTTCAGCCAGGGTTTTAGACTCCATGCTGAAGCCGGTCGTGAACATTTCGGGCAGCACCACCAGATCGGCGCCCCGAGCATGCTCAAGCAGCTCGTCGAAATGTTCAAAATTGGCCTGACGGTCATGCCAGGCCAGCGTGGTTTGCACCAGTGCCACGGTTAAATCGGGTAAACCCTTCAGATCACGCATAGTTTTTCTGCTGCTTCGCGCAGCGTCTCCTCGCGTTTTGCAAAACATAGACGAACCAGCCGCTGCCCTTCAGGCGGGGTCTGGTAGAACACCGACACCGGGATAGTGGCCACCCCGTGTTCGCGGGTTAGCCATACCGCCATGTCGACATCGTTGAGGTCCGGGCGAATCCGGGAGTAATCCACCAACTGAAAATACGTACCTGCCACCGGCTTGAAGGTAAAACGCGACGGGCTGAGCAAATCACAGAACAGGTCGCGCTTGGCCTGGTAAAACCCTGGCAACTCTTCAACGTGCTCCGGGTGATCGGCCATGAAGTCTGCCAACGCATACTGCAAGGGCGTTACTCCGCAAAAGCTGACGTACTGGTGAACCTTGCGCAGTTCAGCGGTCAAGGCAGGCGGCGCAACGACGTAGCCTGTTTTCCAGCCTGTCACGTGGTAGGTCTTACCGAATGAGCTGACAACGAATGCGCGATGGTACAACTCAGGATGGGACAAAACACTGACGTGGGGCACGCCATCGAACACCAGATGTTCGTACACCTCATCGCTGATGAGGTAGATATCGCGGTCGGCAATCAGGCGGGCCAACTGGTCCAGTTCGGCACGACTGATCAGGGCACCGCTTGGGTTGTGCGGGCTATTTAGGATGATCATGCGCGTGCGCGGGCTCAGGGCATCTTCAAGTTGTTGCCAATCTATCGAGAAGTCTTCCAGCCCCAGTTGCACATGCACGCAACGGCCACCCGCCAGCTCAACCGAGGGCTCGTAGCTGTCGTAGCACGGATCAAAGACGATCACTTCATCGCCGGCATGAATCACGGCCTGGATTGCGCAGAAAATGGCCTGGGTCGCGCCAGGGGTGATCGTCACCTCGGTGTCAGCATCCACCTTGACCCCGTAGCTGCGGGAAATTTTGGCTGCCACCTGCTCACGCAAGGCAGGCAAGCCGGTCATGGGTGAGTACTGGTTATGGCCACTGGCAATGTGCTTGCCGACCGCGTCACGCAATGCCTGCGGGCCGTCGAAATCGGGGAACCCCTGAGACAGGTTAAGTGCGCCGGTTTCTGTCGCGAGCTGCGACATGCGCGTGAAAATAGTGGTGCCTACATTCGGCAACTTGCTGGTGATCATGGCCGTTCCCTGTTGAGTTCCCGGCACTGACTACGGCGCAGGACCCTCCGAGAATAGCCCAAACGTCAGACACGAAAAAGGGCCCTTTCGGACCCTTTCTCAATACGCTAGAACCTTGCGCTATCAGCGCTTGTCTTTGCGGTTTTTCTCGGCTTTCTTGTGGTGCGACATCATGCGGCGCTTCTTGTTGACCTGACGGTCGGTCAGCGAGTTCTTGTTGCCTTCGTACGGGTTCTCGCCACCTTTGAACTCGATGCGGATCGGCGTACCGACCAGTTTCAAGACACGACGGTAGGTGTTTTCGAGATAACGGACGTAAGACTTCGGAACCTTCTCAACCTGGTTACCGTGGATCACGATAATCGGCGGGTTAGCACCACCCAAGTGGGCATAACGCAGCTTGATCCGGCGGCTGTTGACCATCGGTGGCGCGTGCTCACTGACCGCATCTTCCAGGATCTGGGTCAGACGGTTGGTCGGCCAGCGGGTAACCGCTGACTTGAAGGAGTTCTGCACCGACTGGTACAGGTTGCCCACGCCAGTGCCGTGCAGCGCCGAGATAAAGTGAATATCGGCGAAGTCGACGAAGAACAGGCGACGCGTCAGCTCGACTTTAACGAAGTCGCGCTCGCTCGGGGTCATGCCGTCCCACTTGTTGATCGCGATGACCAGAGCCCGACCGGCCTCCAGCGCAAAGCCCAACAGGTTGAGGTCGTGGTCAACCACGCCTTCACGGGCGTCCATCACAAAGATCACCACGTTGGCGTCTTTGATCGCTTGCAGGGTTTTGACCACGGAGAACTTTTCAACTTCTTCGTGGATCTTGCCGCGCTTGCGCACACCGGCGGTGTCGATCAGCGTGTACTTCTCGTCGTTACGCTCAAACGGGATGTAGATACTGTCGCGGGTAGTGCCTGGCTGGTCATACACGATTACCCGGTCTTCACCGAGCATGCGGTTAACCAGAGTCGACTTGCCAACGTTAGGACGACCGATGATGGCGATCTTGATGCCGTCTTTTTCGCTTGGGCCAGGAATGCGCTTGGCTTCCTCACCTTCGAGAACGACTTCTTCTTCGCCGTCTTCAGGCTCTTCTTCGTCACGCGGGAAGTTGCTCAGGGCAATTTCCAGCATCTGGGTAATACCACGACCGTGAGCACCGGCGATTGGAATCGCGTCGCCCATGCCCAGTGGCGCGAACTCGGCGCGAGCCATGTCCGGATCGATGTTGTCGACCTTGTTGGCTACTACGTAGGAACGCTTGTTACGTTTGCGAAGGTGTTCGCCGATCATCTGGTCAGCGGCGGTGAAGCCTGCTTTTGCATCTACCAGGAACAGAACGACATCAGCTTCTTCGATAGCCAGCAGCGACTGCTCGGCCATCTTTTCGTCCATACCGTGCTCGTCACCGGAGATACCGCCGGTGTCGACCAGAATGTAGGAACGCCCTTGCCACTTGGCCTCACCGTATTGGCGATCACGGGTTAGACCGGACAAGTCGCCAACGATGGCGTCACGAGTCCTGGTCAGGCGGTTGAACAAGGTGGACTTGCCGACGTTTGGTCGGCCCACCAGGGCGATTACGGGAACCATGCGGCTCTCCACTTCGTTATTTCAGAAAATACAAAAGCCGCTGCAAGGCAGCGGCCAGAGTTCGGAACAGCACAAATGTGCCGCAAACCTTGCCAGAGCAAGGCTGCCCGAGGCCCTGAAGCCTCAAGCATAGACGCCTTAGCGAATGGTCAGGGCTTCCAGTTTGCCGCTGTTACCAAACACGTAAATCATGTCACCGACCACCAGCGGACGCGCCCGAAGGCCATCACTGTCAACGCGGGTACGGCCCACGAAACGACCATCGACCTGGCTCAGCAGGTGCAGATAGCCTTCCATGTCACCGACCGCCACGTAGCTGGAGAAGACTTCCGGTGCCGACAATTGACGGCGAGCCAGAGCATCATTGCTCCACAGTGAGGTGGTCGAACGCTCGTCAACGCCTTCTACAGTGCCCGACGCCAGGCTGACGTAGACGCTGCCAAAGCCTTGAGCGACACCTGAATAGCTGGAAGCATCGCGTTGCCAGAGCACGCGACCCGATTCCATTTCAAGCGCAGCCATACGGCCCTGGTAGCTGGCGACATACAGTGTACCGCCAGACATCAGCAGGCCACCGTCGATATCGACAATGCGTTCAAGCTCGGAGCGACCTTGCGGGATGGCAACACGTTGCTCCCACACAGGTACGCCGTTGCGCGTATCAAGGGCAACCACTTTACCGGTCGACAGACCGGCAATGGCCAGGTGATTGGTCACCAGTGGTGCGCCCGTGCCACGCAAGGTCAGCACGCCCGGCGTGCTGTCATACGTCCAACGCTGATTGCCGGTGGAAGCATCCAGGCCGATCAGGCGATCGTCCTGGGTCTGTACCACAACGATATCGCCGTTGGTCGCAGGAGGTGCAAGCACTTCGCTGTTGACGCGAGAGCGCCATTTTTCTTCGCCGGTGCTGGAATCCAGGGCAACCACGTCACCTTGCAAGGTGCCGAGCATGACCAGGCCATAGCCCAGGCCAACTGCGCCAGAAACAGGCAGTTCGAGGTCTTTTTTCCACTCAACGTCGCCGTTCATGCGGTCCAGAGACATCACAACACCCGTTACGTCTGCGGCGTAGATGTTGTTACCTTCAACCGCTGGAACCAGCATGTTGTAGGTTTTGCCCTGACCGTCACCGATCGAGCGGCTCCACTGCTTTTGCAGCACGACTTCTTCTTTGAAGTCGGTCAGTTCGGCCGGTGGCAGTTCTTTTTTGCTGTTGCTGCTGCAACCCGCGGCCAAAACGACCAGAGCCAGCAATGCCGCATGTTTCCAACGCATCACGTCACGCATCCCCTTTGGCCAGGTCATCGAGCTTGATTTGTAAGCCACCTACCGCTGCTTCGTCCGACAAGGCGGCCTTGGCTTTTTCGTAGGCTGCACGTGCGTCGTCGGCACGGCCCTGCTGCACCAGCAAGTCGCCCTTGAGCTCTTCGCGGCTGGCCAGGAATGCTTTGTCCGAATCACCTTCAAGCAGTTTCAGGGCATCATCGACCTTGCCCTGCGCCGCCAGAACCTGGGCCAGACGCTGACGCGCCACTTCAGCCAGGGTGGCATTGGCCGGTTTGTCGACAATGGCTTTCAGCTCTGCGGCCGCGTCATCGAGTTTGCCGTTGTCCACTGCGACCTTGGCCACGAACAGACCGCCAAATTGCGCATAGGCAGAGCCTGCGTATTCGTTTTTCAACTTGTTGGCCAAATCAGCCACACGGGCCACATCGGGCTGACCGTCAGGCGTGAGTGTGGTCTCTAGCAACTGTTGGTAGAGAATCGACGCACCCTGCGACTGATTCGTCTGATACTTGTGCCAAAACTGCCAGCCGAACACCACCACCAGCGCCAGCATGCCGCCAGTGACCAGGGGTTTGCCGTTACGCTGCCACCAGTCTTTCAACTCGCCCAGCTGATCATCATCGTTACTCGACACCCCAACACTCCTTAATTCGATAAATCGGCTGTTTTACAGCTTCAACCCTGCACGACGCAGGTGGCCAGGTGCTCGGAAAGAGCATCCCAGGCAATCGTTTGTTGTTCGCCCTGGCCACGCAGGGGTTTTAAACCTACCACTTGCTGGGCCAATTCGTCGTCACCCAGGATCAACGCGTACAGTGCGCCGCTCTTGTCAGCCTTTTTGAACTGGCTTTTGAAACTGCCTGCACCGGCATTGATCTGCAAGCGCAGGTTCGGTAGCTGATCGCGAACACGTTCGCTCAAAGTCAGGGCAGCCAACTCGGCAGCCTCACCGAAAGCACACAGGTAGACATCGACCTGACGCGCGATTTCTTCCGGGATCTGTTCAAGGGTTTCGAGCAGCAGAATCAAGCGCTCGATGCCCATGGCGAAACCGACACCCGTAGTAGGCTTGCCGCCCATTTGCTCGACCAGACCGTCATAACGGCCGCCAGCACACACGGTGCCCTGGGCGCCCAGTTTGTCAGTAACCCATTCGAATACGGTTTTGCTGTAGTAATCCAGGCCACGAACCAGTTTTGGATTGATCGTGTAGGGAATGCCCGCTGCATCGAGGCGCGCCTTGAGGCCCTCGAAATGCACACGGGATTCTTCGTCCAGATAGTCAACCAGCTTCGGCGCGTCGACCAGAACAGCTTGAGTATCGGCATTTTTGGTGTCGAGGACGCGCAGCGGATTGGATTTCAAACGACGCTGGCTGTCTTCGTCAAGCTCGCTCAGGCGCGAGGACAAGTATTCGACCAGAGCTGCACGGTAGCGCCCACGGGCTTCGCTGGTGCCCAGGCTGTTAAGTTCGAGCTTGACCGCATCGCGGATACCCAGCTCGCCCCACAGGCGCCAGGTCAGCACGATCAGTTCGGCATCGATGTCCGGGCCATCAAGGTTGAACACCTCGACACCAATTTGATGAAACTGGCGATAGCGCCCTTTTTGCGGACGCTCGTGGCGGAACATCGGACCGATGTACCACAACTTTTGTACCTGGCCGCCGCCGGTGATGCCGTGCTCAAGCACTGCACGCACGCACGCCGCAGTACCTTCAGGGCGCAAGGTCAGCGAATCGCCGTTGCGGTCCTCGAAGGTGTACATCTCTTTTTCGACGATGTCGGTCACTTCACCGATAGAGCGTTTGAACAGCTCGGTGAACTCAACGATTGGCATACGGATTTGCTTGTAACCGTAGTTATCCAGCAAACGCGAAACCTTGCCCTCAAAGTAGCGCCACAGAGGCGTCTGCTCCGGCAGGATGTCGTTCATGCCACGAATGGCTTGCAAAGACTTGCTCACAATAAATCCTTTATTCGTCTGGTTAGCCGCGCGCGATAACTGCAGCGTCAGCTTCGACCTTTTCGGCCGCCTTCTGCCGGATCAGTCTTTCGAGCTGGTCCACCAGATTGTCATTCGTCAGTTTCTGCGACGGCTTGCCGTCAATGTAAATCAGGTTGGGTGTACCACCGGTGAGCCCCACATGGGCTTCCTTGGCTTCGCCAGGACCGTTGACCACACAACCGATCACCGCCACATCCAGCGGCACCAGCAGGTCTTCAAGACGAACTTCAAGTTCGTTCATGGTTTTCACCACATCGAAGTTCTGCCGAGAGCAGCTTGGGCACGCAATGAAGTTGATGCCACGCGAGCGCAGGTGCAGGGACTTGAGGATGTCGTAGCCGACTTTTACTTCCTCTACCGGGTCTGCCGCCAACGAGATACGGATGGTATCGCCAATGCCTTCGGCGAGCAGCATACCTAGGCCCACGGCAGATTTCACTGTGCCTGAACGCAAACCACCGGCTTCGGTGATCCCCAGGTGCAGCGGTTGAACGATTTCCTTGGCCAGAAGACGGTAGGCCTCAACAGCCATGAACACGTCGGAAGCCTTCACGCTGACCTTGAAGTCCTTGAAGTTCAGACGTTCAAGGTGCTCGACGTGGCGCAGAGCCGACTCGACCAGAGCGGCTGGTGTCGGCTCGCCATATTTCTTTTGCAGGTCTTTTTCGAGCGATCCCGCGTTGACGCCGATACGGATCGGAATACCGCGATCCCGTGCCGCATCAACTACCGCACGCACACGGTCTTCACGACCGATGTTGCCCGGGTTGATCCGCAGGCAATCCACACCCAGTTCCGCTACGCGCAGGGCGATCCGGTAATCGAAGTGGATGTCGGCAACCAATGGCACCTTGACCAACTGCTTGATCCGGCCAAAAGCTTCAGCAGCGTCCATATCCGGTACGGAAATCCGTACGATATCAACGCCTGCTGCCTCCAGGCGGTTGATTTGGGCTACGGTTGCAGCGACATCATTGGTGTCACTGTTGGTCATGCTCTGTACAGCGATAGGGGCGTCGCCACCTACGGGTACATTGCCGACCCAGATTTTGCGCGATTCGCGACGTTTGATTGGTGATTCGCCGTGCATGACTTATTGACCTAACTTCAGGCGAGCAGTCTCGCCACTGGTGAAAGGAGCCACATCCACAGACTGACCGTTGTAGGTCACCTGTGCGCCACGGGCAAAGCCCAGGCGCAGTGTCAGTGGAGGCTTGCCGCTCACTTCTAGATTTTCGCCTTTGCGCTTAAGGCCACCGAACAGCACTTTACCCGTAGCGTCGGTTACCTGCGTCCAGCAATCAGCGGTGTATTGCACTGCCACTTTGCCAGCACCCGCGACCGGAGCCACTGTGGCCGCCGGTGGAGTGGCGATAGGTGCGACAACCGGGGCAACTGCAGGAGCGACAACAGAAGGTGCAGGCACCGGGGCTGCCACAACGGGGGCCGCTGCTGGCGCTTGAGCCGCCGCAGGCAGTGCCAATGCAATGCTTGCCGCCTGCTCTGGAGCAGACTCGGTTACAACCGGGGTTTCACCTTCAGCCTTGGCCTCGGCGACGGCCTGGTCTTCAGGCTCGTCAAGCGGATGGATGCGGGTTGTGCCGTCTGCACCTTCAACTTCAACGTGTTCCGGGGTCAGGCCAATCAAGTCCTTGGCACGCATGGACGTTTGATCCTGCCACCAGATAAAACCGCCACCGATCACGGCAATCAGCAACAACAGGCTGACAATACGCAAAATGGTATGGGACACCCGCACTGGCTCTTCTATACGGCCCAGGCTGTGCACGTTGCTGCCGTTGGCATCAGTGCCGGTATACAGGTCAAATTCACGTACCAGGCTGGCCTGATCCATGCCCAGCAATTTGGCATAGGTCCGGATATAGCCGCGAGCAAAGGTATGCCCTGGCAGCTTGTCGAAAGCGCCCGTCTCAAGGTTGCTCAGGGAGCTGGCCGTGAGGTTGAGTTTCAAGGCGACTTCAGCCAGCGTCCAGCCATTGTTTTCACGGGCCTGACGCAGGGTCTCACCGGGATTGACACGAGTCGCTGCTAGAACTTCGGGTTGCGCCGCTTTCATCATTGCTCCGACAGGTATTGCTGATATTCCGGCGTGCCGGGATAGAGTCGTTTTAGTTGCTGGCCATGGTTGGCAGTTGGGGTGCGGTCGTCGAAAACACTCGCCAGTCGCGCACCGAGTAATAGACTACGTGCATTTTGCCCGCTAAGCAGGCTAAAACGATCGTAAAAGTCACGTGCTGATACATATTGCTTGTCTTGGTATGACATCTGAGCCATTTCGAGTAGCGCGCGCGGTTGCCGAGGGTTCAGGCGCAGGGCTTTTTCAAGTTCCTGGCGGCCTCTCTCCCGCTGCCCCAACTCAATCGACGTTATACCCAGGTTCTCGAAAATACGGGAACGCTCAGGGTAAAGGTCATCAGCCGCAGCCTTTTGAAACTGGACACTGGCTTCCTGATAGCGCTGACGCTCAAACAGGAAACTGCCGTAATTATTGAGGATTCGCGCATCACCAGGCCGCCCGTTCAATGCGGTACGAAATGACTTCTCGGCCAGCTCGAACTCCATTTCGGACTGAAACACCAATGCCAGTGCGGCGTTGGTGTCCGGGTCCGTCTTGTCGAGTTCCAGGGCTTTGCGCAAAGGAACTTTGGCCTGCTCGACCATGCCCTGCTGCAGATAACCCAGGCCCAGTTGAACATAAGCCTGACGCGCCTCGTTACGCCCTTTGTCGCCAGTCATCGAGGTTGAATCGCCCGATGAAACGCAGCCAGCCAAAAAGCCGACCAAAACGACAGAGAGCGCGGCGCGCAAGATCATGGATGTCCTCTCTCAGGGCGCGGACGAAGCGCTTTGCGCCGAATCGGCATCGGCGCTGAGCTCACGTGCCGCAATCAGGCGCGAGCTGCGGCGCGTGCGGTCATTGACCTGCCCCACCAGTTGGCCGCATGCCGCGTCGATGTCTTCACCACGGGTGGTGCGCACAGTCACGTTATAGCCAGCTTGCTGCAACAGCTCCTGGAAACGGCGAATGGCGTTGTTGCTTGGACGCTCATAACCGGAATGCGGGAACGGGTTGAACGGGATCAGGTTGATCTTGCACGGCGTGTCTTTTAATAGCTCGATCATTTCGCGAGCGTGATCGACGTGGTCGTTCACGTCCTTGAGCAAGGTGTACTCAACGGTCAGCACGCGCTTTTCACCCAGGGTCGCCATGTAGCGACGGCAGGAATCAAGCAGCATGGCCAGCGGGTACTTCTTGTTGATCGGCACCAATTGACTGCGCAATGCGTCATTGGGTGCATGCAGCGACAACGCCAGGGAGACGTCGATGTGCTTGGCCAGCTCATCGATCATCGGCACCACGCCCGAGGTGGACAGTGTCACCCGGCGCTTGGAGATGCCATAGCCCAGATCATCCATCATCAGATGCATGGCGGCGATAACGTTGTCGAAGTTCAGCAGCGGCTCACCCATGCCCATCATCACCACGTTGGTGATGGCACGGTCGATGGTTGCCGGGACGCTGCCAAAGGATTTGTTGGCAATCCACACCTGCCCAATGACTTCGGCGGCGGTGAGGTTGCTGTTGAAGCCTTGCTTGCCGGTGGAGCAGAAACTGCAATCCAGGGCACAGCCAGCCTGGGACGAAACGCACAATGTGCCACGCTTGCCCGAGGGAATATAAACGGTCTCGACGCAGCTGCCGGACTCTACACGTACCACCCACTTGCGGGTGCCGTCGGTAGAAATGTCCTCGCTGACGACTTCAGGTCCACGAACCTCAGCAATGGCCTTGAGCTTGTCGCGCAAGGCCTTGCTGACGTTAGTCATGGCGTCGAAATCATCGACGCCAAAGTGGTGAATCCACTTCATGACCTGACCGGCACGGAAACGCTTCTCCCCGATTGAGTCGAAGAATTTCTCCATTTCCGGCTGAGTCAGTCCCAGCAGGTTGGTTTTGCCAGTCGTTGCAATCATGTCTTCACCCTCACTCACAAGCTAATACTTAGCGAGTGGTTACTTCAGTAGCTGCGAAAAAGTACGAGATTTCACGAGCTGCAGCCGCTTCAGAGTCGGAACCGTGAACAGCGTTAGCGTCGATGGATTCAGCGAAATCAGCACGGATAGTGCCGGCAGCTGCTTCTTTAGGGTTGGTAGCGCCCATCAGTTCGCGGTTCAGAGCGATAGCGTTTTCGCCTTCCAGAACCTGAACAACAACCGGACCGGAGATCATGAAAGCAACCAGGTCGCCGAAGAAGCCACGAGCGCTGTGCTCAGCGTAGAAGCCTTCAGCTTCGGCTTTGGACAGTTGCTTCAGTTTGGAAGCTACAACCTTCAGGCCGGCTTTTTCAAAACGAGTGGTGATCTCGCCGATAACGTTTTTTGCAACAGCGTCAGGCTTGATGATGGAGAAAGTGCGTTGAACAGCCATGGTGTAACTCCAGAAACAGTGATTTAAGCGAAAAATTAAACCCGCGAATTATACGCGGGTTCTTGGGTATTTCATAATTACGTCGATTACAAGCTTAGTCGGCTTCTTCGATCCACAAACCCTGAATGGCTTCGAGGACCTTCTCACCGCCACGATCAGGGATGTCGTCGAACTCAGGCAGCGCCATGACCAGATTGCGCAGCGTGACGAAATTCACCGAAAGCGGATCGACGTCCGGGTGAGCTTCAGCCAGCTGAATCGCGATTTCCTGCACATCAACCCATTTAAGGCTCATGACAACCCCTTATCAGTGCGGCGCTTCGGCAGCATGGTTAAGCGAATACTTCGGAATCTCGACAGTGATGTCCTCGGTGCCGACGCGAGCCTGACAGCTCAGGCGCGAAGTGGCTTCCAGACCCCAAGCCCTGTCAAGGTAGTCCTCTTCCAGCTCGTCAGCTTCGTTCAGCGAGTCAAAGCCCTCGCGAATCACGCAGTGACACGTGGTGCAGGCGCAAACGCCACCGCAGGCACTTTCGATTTCGATGTGATTGTCGTGAGCCACTTCGAGAATGGTCTTGCCGGTCTCAGCCTCTACAACCATACCGTCCGGGCAATGCTCGGCGTGTGGCAGAAAAATGATCTGCGGCATCAGTTATTCCTCGATTTCATTCAGGTTGCGACCCGCCAGGGCGGCCTTGACGGTCAAGTCCATGCGGCGGGCAGCAAAGGCATCGGTCACTTGCGACAGACGCTTGGTCTGCTGCTCAATGGCGTAACCATCGGTGCCTTTCAATAATTCGGATAATTCCTGCATTTGCAGTTCGATGACCATGCGCTCTTCAGCATCCAGCAAGCGCTCACCATCGACCTCAAGGGCCGCTTGCACAGCCTCGATCAGACGCTGGGCATCCACCTGCTGCTCACGCAACACGCGAGCGACCTTGTCGTCGCTGGCGTACTGGAACGAATCCTTGAGCATTTTGGCGATTTCACCGTCGGTCAGACCGTATGACGGCTTGACCTGGATATTGGCTTCAACGCCCGAACCCAGCTCACGCGCCGTCACACTCAGCAAACCATCGGCATCCACCTGGAAGGTCACGCGAATTTTCGCAGCACCGGCAACCATCGGCGGGATACCGCGCAACTCAAAGCGTGCAAGAGAACGGCAATCGCTGATCAGCTCGCGCTCGCCCTGCAGCACATGAACCATCATGGCCGTCTGGCCGTCTTTATAGGTGGTGAAGTCCTGAGCACGGGCCACCGGAATCGTGGTGTTGCGCGGGATGACCTTCTCCATCAGCCCACCCATGGTCTCAAGCCCCAGAGACAACGGAATCACGTCAAGCAGTAGCAGTTCGCCACCGTCACGCTTGTTGCCTGCCAGGGTATCAGCCTGAATCGCCGCACCAATGGCGACCACTTGATCAGGGTCGATATCGGTCAACGGCTGGCGGCCGAACATCTCGGCAACGGCCTCGCGCACACGGGGCACGCGGGTAGAACCACCCACCATGACCACTGCCTGGACGTCTTCAATTTCGATATTGGCGTCGCGCACGGCACGGCGGCAAGCCTTCAGGCTGCGCGCAACCATGGGCTCGATCATTGCGTTAAAGGCTTCACGGGTCAGCTCTGAGTGCCAGTCACCAAAGGCAACGCCCACAGAGGACGCATCGGTCAGCGCTTCTTTGGCGGCACAGGCTGCCTGCAACAAGGTGCGCTGCGTGCCCGGATCGAGATCAGCAGACAAACCGGCCTGTTCTACCATCCAGCTGGCAATTACATGATCGAAGTCATCGCCGCCCAGCGCACTGTCGCCGCCGGTAGCCAAGACTTCAAACACACCACCGGTCAGGCGCAGGATCGAGATATCGAACGTGCCCCCGCCCAGATCATAGATAGCCACCACACCTTCAGCCGACTGGTCCAGACCATAAGCCACGGCAGCCGCTGTCGGCTCGTTGAGCAAACGCAAGACATTAAGACCGGCCAACTTGGCAGCGTCTTTGGTGGCCTGACGCTGGGCATCATCGAAATAGGCCGGAACGGTAATCACCGCACCTACCAACTCGCCACCCAGGGTCTTTTCAGCGCGCTCACGCAGCACTTTCAGGATTTCAGCAGACACTTCAACCGGGCTTTTCGGGCCTTGCACAGTGTCGATAAACGGCATGTGCGACTCACCACCTACAAAGTGGTAAGGCAGCTGCTCACCCAATTGCTTGACGTCGGAAAGACCACGACCCATCAAGCGCTTGACCGACAGCACGGTATTGAAAGGATCGCCGGAAGCCGCCAGACGCGCCGACTCACCCACCTCGACGCGATCAGCGTGATAGCGCACGGCAGACGGCAAAATAACGTTGCCATTTGCGTCAGCCAAAGGCTCGGAAAGGCCGCTGCGCAATGCAGCAACCAGCGAATTGGTAGTGCCCAAGTCAATCCCCACAGCCAGACGTCGCTGGTGCGGTTGAGGACTTTGGCCGGGTTCGGCGATCTGCAGTAGGGCCATCGTAATCAGGACTTATCTGTAATCAGGCGTGCAATCAGGGAAGCACGGAGTTAATCGTCGAGGCGCTCTTCTAACTGGCGCACTTCGTAGTTGAGCTTGTCGAGGAACTGCATGCGCCGCATCAGGCGCTCGGCCTGCTCGCGTTGCGCAGCATCATCCCAACAAGCAGCGAAGCTGTCGTTCAATTCGTTCTGAGCGACTTTCAGTCGACGCTTGAATGCTGCAATACCGGCCATATCGGCGCTGTCGTGCAAATCTTCAAGTTCTTCGCGCCACTGCATCTGCTGCATTAGAAACTCGGGATCGTGCACCGTGACTTCCAGCGGCAATTCACCACCCTGTAGCGCGAGCAGGTAACGCGCACGCTTGGGAGGGTTTTTGAGCGTCTGGTAAGCCTCATTGAGGCTGGCAGACTGCTCCAGCGCCAGACGCTGCTCGCGCTCGGAAGCATCGGCAAATCGATCCGGGTGAACACCGCGCGCCAACTCTCGATAACGCACAGCCAGCTGATCGAGATCCAGATTGAAACTCGGCTGCAGCTCAAACAAAGCAAAATGACAAGGAGTACCCACGACTAGCCTCAGATGTTGAAGCTTTCGCCGCAGCCACATTCACCGCGCACGTTAGGGTTATTGAACTTGAAGCCTTCGTTCAGGCCTTCCTTGACGAAATCCAGTTCGGTGCCGTCAAGGTAGGTCAGGCTTTTTGGATCAATGATCACTTTTTCGCCATGGGTTTCGAAGACCTGGTCTTCTTCGCCCACTTCGTCGACAAACTCCAACACATAGGCAAGACCGGAACAGCCTGTTGTGCGAACACCCAGACGAATCCCCTCACCTTTGCCGCGCCCGTCAAGGGAGCGGCGAATGTGTCGAGCAGCCGCTTCTGTCATGCTGATAGCCATCGTGACTCCTTACCTTTTGCCAG
Organism: Pseudomonas sp. MF06569; assembly: GCF_059862735.1. Taxonomy (NCBI): domain Bacteria; kingdom Pseudomonadati; phylum Pseudomonadota; class Gammaproteobacteria; order Pseudomonadales; family Pseudomonadaceae; genus Pseudomonas; species Pseudomonas sp. MF06569. Next base: position 185,819 of record NZ_JCBCUZ010000003.1, read on the forward strand.
TTTCTTCACCCCGCCTGCGCCATTAACAGGCACACGCAGCGAGGATCAGATCAAACCTTTCTTCTGCTTGTAATCGCGAACAGCTGCCTTGATGGCGTCTTCAGCGAGTACCGAGCAGTGAATTTTTACCGGCGGCAAAGCCAGTTCTTCAGCCAGCTGAGTGTTCTTGATGGTCTCTGCTTCATCCAGAGTCTTGCCTTTCATCCACTCGGTAGCCAGGGAGCTGGAAGCGATTGCCGAACCACAACCATAGGTCTTGAACTTGGCATCTTCAATAATGCCCTGCTCGTTGACCTTGATCTGCAAACGCATCACGTCGCCGCATGCTGGAGCGCCGACCATGCCAGTGCCGACATCCGGGTCTTCCGCGTTCATCTTGCCGACGTTGCGCGGGTTCTCGTAGTGGTCAATGACCTTTTCGCTGTAAGCCATGGTACTAATCCTCACTCATCAGAGAGTCGCTCTTGAGACGCTGTAAATGCTGCTGTTCGCTGCGCTTACAGCGTCTACTTTACGGCGACTTAAATTGTTAGTGCGCCGCCCATTCGATTTTCGAAATGTCGATGCCGTCTTTGTACATGTCCCACAGCGGCGACAGTGCGCGCAGCTTGGTAACAGCCTCGCAAACCTTCTGCGCGGCGTAATCGATTTCTTCTTCGGTGGTGAAACGACCGAACGTGAAACGAATCGAGCTGTGTGCCAACTCGTCATTGCGGCCCAGGGCACGCAATACGTAGGACGGCTCAAGGGAAGCGGAGGTACAGGCCGAACCGGACGACACAGCCAGATCCTTGAGCGCCATGATCAGCGACTCGCCTTCAACGTAGTTGAAGCTCAGGTTCAGGTTGTGAGGTACGCGATGGACCATGCTGCCGTTGACGTACAGCTCTTCAAGGTGTTCAACCTGCTTGAAGAAACGGTCGCTCAACGCCTTGATACGGACGTTTTCGGCCGCCATTTCTTCTTTGGCGATCTGGAACGCTTCGCCCATGCCCACGATCTGGTGGGTGGCCAAGGTGCCCGAACGCATGCCACGCTCGTGACCGCCGCCGTGCATGGCAGCTTCGATACGGACCCGAGGCTTGCGGCTTACGTACAGCGCGCCAATGCCTTTAGGGCCGTAGGTTTTGTGTGCCGAGAACGACATCATGTCGACTTTGAGCTTGGCCAGGTCGATTTCAACCTTGCCGGTAGACTGTGCAGCATCAACATGGAACAACACGCCGCGCGAGCGAGTCAGCTCACCAATGGCAGCGATGTCGTTGATGGTGCCGATTTCGTTGTTCACGTGCATGATCGAAACCAGAATGGTGTCGTCGCGCATGGCCGCTTCAACCATGGCTGGCGTGACCAGACCATCTGTACCCGGCTCGATGTAGGTCACTTCAAAACCTTCACGCTCCAGCTGACGCATGGTGTCGAGAACGGCCTTGTGTTCAATCTTGTCGGTGATCAGGTGCTTGCCTTTGGTGGCATAGAAATGCGCAGCACCCTTGATTGCCAGGTTGTTGGCCTCGGTCGCACCAGAGGTCCAGACAATTTCACGGGGGTCGGCATTGACCAGATCAGCAACCTGACGACGACCGTTCTCTACCGCTTCTTCAGCTTTCCAGCCAAATACGTGGGAACGCGACGCCGGGTTACCGAAGTTCCCGTCAACCAGCAGGCAGTCGCTCATTTTTTGAGCAACGCGCGGATCAACCGGGGTAGTGGCTGAGTAATCGAGGTAAATTGGCAACTTCATGGACTATCTCCTAAATCAGGCTGGCTGGCGCACCGTCGTTTTTAAGCAATCACTCGACGGCGGACGCTTCGATCTTATCCAGGTGCGGCGCCTTGCCATTACAGCGGCGCTGATCCTGACGCTGGGCTACCTCTTGTACCTCACGGCGAGTGACAAGATCAGCCAAGCTGATACCACTGAGAAAATCGTGTATTTGCAAGCTGAGGTCGCACCACAGGTGGTGGGTCAGGCAGGTATCGCCAGCATGGCAATCGCCAAGACCCTGGCAACGCGTTGCGTCGACCGACTCGTTCACGGCATCAATTACCTGAGCCACTTGAATGCTTTGCATCTCGCGTGACAGCTGATAGCCGCCACCCGGACCACGCACACTGGAAACCAGGCTGCTGCGGCGCAATTTGGCAAACAGTTGCTCAAGGTAGGAAAGAGAAATGCCTTGGCGCTCGGAAATATCGGCCAGGGACACGGGCCCGTGCTGTGCGTGCAACGCCAAATCGAGCATCGCAGTTACGGCGTAACGGCCTTTTGTAGTCAGTCTCATGGACAGGTACCACGGAATTCGGAATGGGGCGAGTATGCTATTCCCGACTATTTAAGTCAACTATTAGACCTAGTACTTTAGTCGGGATTACCCGCAAAAGAGCGCGCGCATTGTAGCAGGGTATGCGACGTAATGGCACACGGCACGCATCCTGCGGGAGCGAGCTTGCTCGCGACGGCATCGATGCGATGTTTCAAGCAATCCCCTATGATGCCATCGCAAGCAAGCCCGGCCCCACCCGTCATTCAGCCCACAACCCTCACACCGCCTTGCTTTCGTCCTTGCCTTTTACACAGGCAAAGTCTTCTTCGCGCAGCTCAGGCAGATCTTTCGCACAATAAGGACTACCCAGATCCTTCAGCGCACCGCACATGCCATCCAGCTTGCCGTCGACCGCCTGCAAGTGATCCAGCAACTGAGCAATGGCACGGGCAACCGGGTCGGGCATGTCTTCACTGACGCCGTAGGCATCAAAACCGATCTTCTCGGCCATCGCTTTGCGCTTGGCCTCGGCCTCATCGTCACTTTTGACAATAATGCGCCCCGGAATACCCACCACCGTCGCACCCGGCGGCACCGCCTTGGTCACCACCGCATTGGAACCAACCTTGGCACCCGCCCCGACAGTGAACGGCCCGAGCACCTTGGCGCCCGCCCCGACCACAACACCATCTTCCAGCGTCGGGTGGCGCTTGCCCTTGTTCCAGCTTGTGCCACCCAGGGTCACACCCTGGTACAGGGTCACGTCATCACCGATTTCCGCGGTTTCCCCAATCACAATACCCATGCCGTGATCGATGAAAAAACGACGCCCTACCTTGGCCCCCGGGTGGATTTCAATCCCGGTCAGCCAGCGCCCGAAATTCGACACCAAACGGGCCAGCCACTTCCAGCCGGCCTGCCACAACAGCGCCGACAAACGGTGAATCCAGATCGCATGCATCCCCGGATAGCACGTCAGCACCTCGAAAGCGTTGCGCGCCGCGGGATCACGATGAAACACACTTTGGATATCTTCACGCAGACGCTCAAACATCATTAATCCTTGCGCTTGAGCAGCTCGCCACGGGCTGCTTTCTGGGTTTCGGTGAGAATGCCGCGCAGAATGTTCATCTCTGCACGACTGACCGCACTGCGCCCGTAGAGCCGACGCAGGCGCGCCATCAGGTGGCGCGGTTTTTCGGGGTCCATAAATTCAATGGCCACCAGGGTTTGCTCCAGGTGCTCGTAAAAGCGCTCCAGCTCATCCATGGTCGCCAACTCGCCACTTTTGGTGGACGCCACTTCCTCTTTCTCGATCTTGCTCGGCTGCCCCTGGCTCGCGAGCCAGGCCATGCGGATTTCGTAGCTCAATACCTGCACGGCCGCGCCCAGGTTCAGAGAACTGAACTCAGGGTCGGACGGGATATGCACGTGAAAGTGGCAGCGCTGCAACTCTTCATTGGTCAGGCCGGAGTCTTCACGACCAAACACCAACGCAATCTCAGCACCTTGAGCCGCCTCCTCGACCACTTTCTGCCCACACTCGCGCGGGTCCAGCAGCGGCCAGGGAATACGGCGATCACGGGCACTGGTACCCAGCACCAGATTGCAGCCCACCAAGGCATCTTCAAGGGTCGCGACCACTTGAGCATTTTCGAGAATGTCACCCGCACCTGACGCCCGCGCATCGGCTTCATGGTGAGGAAACAACCTTGGCTCCACCAGAACCAGCCGCGACAACCCCATGTTTTTCATGGCACGCGCAGCACCGCCGATGTTCCCGGGATGGCTGGTATTGACCAGAACGACACGAATATTAGGCAACAAAGGAAGCGCTCACAGACCAGCAAAAGGGAGCAAATCTTACCTAAGCAAAACGCCATAAGCTACGAAAGCTAACGCAAACCTTCATCTGCCAAAGTTTTCTGATAGAATATTCGGCTTTCTTTAACAACCTTAGGTGAAACGTCCATGCAGCCCATGCTGAATATCGCGCTGCGCGCCGCCCGCAGCGCCAGTGAATTGATTTTCCGCTCCATCGAGCGCCTGGATACCATCAAGGTTGACGAAAAAGACGCCAAGGATTACGTCTCTGAAGTCGATCGTGCTGCTGAACAGAAAATCATCGACGCCCTGCGCAAGGCTTACCCGACGCACGGCATCCTCGGTGAAGAAACCGGCATGCACCCAGGCAGCGGTGAAGGTGAAGACTATCTGTGGATCATCGACCCACTGGATGGCACCACCAACTTCCTGCGCGGTGTTCCACACTTCGCCGTCAGCATCGCCTGCAAATACCGCGGCCGCCTTGAGCACGCAGTGGTTCTCGATCCGGTTCGCCAGGAAGAGTTCACCGCCAGCCGAGGCCGTGGCGCCCAACTGAACGGTCGCCGCCTGCGTGTAAGCGGTCGCACCAGCCTCGAAGGCGCCCTGCTGGGCACCGGCTTCCCGTTCCGCGACAACCAGATGGATAACCTGGAAAACTACCTGGGCATGTTCCGTAGCCTGGTTGGCCAGACTGCCGGCATCCGCCGTGCAGGCGCAGCCAGCCTGGATCTGGCTTACGTGGCTGCAGGCCGTTTCGACGCTTTCTGGGAGTCGGGCCTGTCCGAGTGGGACATGGCTGCAGGCGCACTGCTGATTCAAGAAGCAGGCGGCCTGGTCAGCGACTTTACCGGTAGCCACGATTTCCTTGAAAAAGGCCATATCGTTGCCGGTAACACCAAGTGCTTCAAAGCTGTACTGACTGCAATCCAGCCGCACCTGCCGGCTTCGCTGAAACGCTAAGCGAAACCCGCAGACAAAAAAAAGCACCCTTCGGGGTGCTTTTTTTTGGCCTTGAAATTGCCCTCTGCAGGAGCGGGCCTGTTCGCGATGGCATCACCGCGATTTGCCTCACAGACCGCGCCGCCCGCATCGCGAGCAGCCCGCCCCCACATGAACTTAATTCAGGATCAGCTTGCCTTCCTTGTCCACGGCAATTTCATTGCCCGGCTCGCGATCCATTCGCACCTTGCCTTCCTTGCCGTTGAGCGAATAACGCACGTCATACCCGACAACCTTGCTGCTGATGTCATTGACCGTGTTGCAGCGCGTCTGGGTCGTGGTGTAGGTATCACGCTCCTGCATGCCTTCCTGAACCTTGTTGCCGGCGTAACCGCCACCGACAGCACCAGCGACCGTAGCAATCTTCTTGCCGGTGCCACCGCCCACCTGATTACCCAGCAAACCGCCCGCAACAGCGCCGATCACGCTACCGACGATCTGATGCTGATCCTTGACCGGCGCCTGACGCGTCACAGCCACATCCTTGCACACCTCACGCGGCGTTTTGACCTGCTGGTTGACCGGCACAACTGCCAGCACCTGCGCAGACTCAGGGCCTTTAACCAAGCTGTAAGTGGCAAAAGCGCCACCGGCTGTAACACCGACAGCACCCAGTACAGCACCTACCAGCAATGACTTGTTCACGTGAACCTCCAGACCATCATACGTAGGAAAATCCCACATCAATCCCAGCCTTGGAGCACAAAAAAAGGCGCGAGTTCAATACTCGCGCCTTTTAGGTGACAACCTGCTTATAACCAGAGGTTATGGACGGTCGTCGATCTCTTTCTCAGTCGCCGCAGGCGGAATCAAATCCTCTGCACTGAGGTTCAGCCAGATCAGCACCACGTTCGCGATATAGATCGACGAGTAAGTACCCGCCATCACACCAACGAACAGCGCAATCGAGAAGCCCCACAGGTTATCGCCACCGAAGATCAGCAACGCCGCAATCGCCAGCAATGTGGAGACCGAAGTCGCCACGGTGCGCAACAGGGTTTGCGTGGTCGAGATGTTGATGTTGTCGATCAGGCTGGCCTTGCGCAACACCCGGAAGTTCTCCCGAACCCGGTCGAATACCACGATAGTGTCATTGAGCGAGTAACCGATGATCGCCAGCACCGCCGCCAACACCGTCAGGTCGAAGGTGATCTGGAACCAGGACAGGATACCCATGGTCACGATCACGTCGTGAACCAGGGACACAATCGCGCCGACCGCGAACTTCCACTGAAAGCGGAACGCGAGGTAAAGCATGATGCCGCCCAGCGCCATCAGCATGCCGAGGCCGCCCTGGTCACGCAGCTCTTCACCTACTTGCGGCCCAACAAATTCAACGCGCTTGATGACCGCAGGGTTGGACGTGTCGGCCTGGCCCAGTGCAGCCGCTACCTTGTTACCCAGCAGCGGATCGTCGCCCGGCATACGCACCAACAAGTCGGTGGTTGCACCAAAGCTCTGCACCACGGCGTCATGGAAGCCGGCCGAAGCCAGCTCCGTACGCACCTTGGTCAGGTCAGCCGGCTTCTCGTAGGTCAGCTCGATGAGCGTACCGCCGGTGAAGTCCAGGCCGTAGTTCATGCCCTTGTGGAACATGCTGAACAAAGCCAGCACGGTAAGCAGCACAGTGACGCCGAACGCTACGTTGCGAACGCCCATGAAGTTGATTGTACGTAACATGGCAGCCCCTTAAATCCACAACTTCTTGAAGTCCCGACCGCCATACACCAGGTTGACCAGTGCGCGGGTGACCATGATGGCCGTGAACATCGAGGTAAAGATACCCAGCGACATGGTGACCGCGAAGCCCTTGACCGGCCCGGTACCCATGGCAAAGAGAATCCCGCCGACCAGCAGGGTTGTCAGGTTGGAGTCAACGATGGCAGTAAAGGCACGGTTGAAACCTTCGTTGATCGCCCGCTGCGGTGTCATGCCATTGGCAATCTCTTCACGTATACGCGAGAAGATCAGTACGTTGGCATCGACCGCCATACCCATCGTCAACACGATACCGGCAATACCCGGCAGGGTCAGGGTTGCACCCAGCACCGACATCAGAGCCAGCAGCAAGACCATGTTGCCCGCCAGCGCCACCGTTGCGATCACACCGAAGAAACGGTAGATGGCAATGATGAAGAGGGACACGAACAGCATGCCCCACAGCGAAGCATCGATACCCTTGGTGATGTTGTCAGCACCCAGGCTAGGACCAATGGTGCGCTCTTCAGCGAAGTACATTGGCGCCGCCAGACCACCGGCACGCAACAGCAGTGCCAGCTCGGAAGCCTCACCCTGGCCATTCAGGCCGGTAATCCGGAACTGACTGCCCAGCGGCGACTGGATAGTCGCCAGGCTGATGATCTTTTTCTCTTCTTTGAACGCCTGGACCGGCACGTCCTTCTCAACACCATCAACCACTTTCTTGGTGTAAGTCGTCACCGGCTTCTGCTCGATGAAGATTACCGCCATGCTGCGGCCAACGTTGCTGCGGGTCGAACGGCTCATCAACTCGCCGCCATGACCATCAAGCTTGATGTTCACCTGCGGACGGCCGTGCTCGTCAAAGCCGGCCTGAGCGTCGGTCACCTGGTCACCGGTGATGATCAGGCCACGCTCGATCTGCGCGGTCGGACGGTTGCCCTCACGGAACTCAAAGGTCTCGGACGTCGCCTTGGAAGCACCCGGCTCAGCAGCCAGACGGAACTCAAGGTTGGCCGTCTTGCCCAGGATACGCTTGGCTTCGGCAGTATCTTGTACGCCAGGCAGCTCAACCACGATGCGGTTGGCACCCTGACGCTGAACCAAAGGCTCGGCAACACCCAACTCGTTAACCCGGTTACGGACGGTTGTCAGGTTTTGCTTGATGGAATATTCGCGGATTTCCGCCAGCTTGGCCGGGGTCATCACCAGACGCAGAACCGGCTGACCATTGAGGTCTGCAGCAGTAATGTCGAAGTCATTGAAGCTTTTGCGGATCAGGCCACGCGCTTGCTCACGGGTAGCTTCATCAGTGAAGCCCAACTGAATGGCACCGTTGAGTTGCGGCAGACTGCGATAACGCACTTTCTCTTTGCGCAGCAGGCTTTTGACATCGCCTTCGTACACTTTCATGCGCGCATCGACAGCTTTGTCCATGTCCACTTCCAACAGGAAGTGCACACCACCCGACAAGTCCAGACCCAGTTTCATTGGGTGAGCACCCAGACTACGCAACCATTGCGGCGTGGTCTGCGCCAGGTTGAGCGCTACGACATAGTCGTCACCCAGGGCCTTGCGTACGACATCCTTGGCTGGCAACTGGTCGTCTTTCTTGACCAGACGCAGCAAGCCACCTTTACCATTCTGGGCCAGAGTGGCGCCCTTCACGGCAATGCCAGCATCCGTCAACGCCTTGGTGGCGCGATCCAGATCAGCTTGAGTGACCTGCAGGGCCGTGCTCGCACCCGACACTTGAATCGCCGGATCATCAGGGTACAGATTGGGAGCGGAATAAATAAAACCGATCGCCAGCACTGCCAGGATCAGTAAGTATTTCCACAGAGGGTATTTGTTCAGCATCAATCACGCCGCCCGCTTAAAACGCGGGGCGCCTTGCGCGCCCCGTCGATTGTTAAAAGTTGAAACTTAGATCGCTTTCAGCGTGCCTTTAGGCAACGTGGCTGCAACAGAGCCTTTCTGAATTTTCAGCTCGACAGTGTCAGACACTTCGATAACAACAAAAGCGTCAGAAACCTTGACGATCTTGCCGGCGATGCCGCCAGTGGTCACGATCTCGTCGCCTTTTTGCAGGTTACCCAGAAGGGCTTTCTGCTCTTTGGCGCGCTTGGCCTGTGGACGCCAGATCATCAGATAGAAGATAACCAGGAAGCCGACCAGGAAAATCCATTCAAAACCGCCACCCATAGGGCCAGCAGCGGCAGGTGCAGCAGCGTCCGCGAAAGCGGAAGAGATGAAAAAGCTCATTAAGCACTCCAGTTGCAATGTTGTTTCTTAAAGGTCCGAAACTCAGTCCAAAGGCGGCACAGGAAGCCCGCGCTTGGCATAGAAGGCGTCGACAAAGGTGGCCAATGTACCCTGTTGAATAGCCTCGCGCAAACCAGCCATGAGCACCTGATAGTGCCGCAAATTATGGATGGTATTGAGCATGCTCCCCAGCATTTCGCCGCACTTGTCCAGATGATGCAGATAAGCGCGAGAGAAGTTCTGGCAGGTATAGCAATCACAGGTCGGATCCAGCGGCGAATCATCATGGCGATGGAACGCATTGCGGATCTTGATGACACCGGTGTCGATAAACAGATGCCCATTGCGGGCATTGCGGGTTGGCATCACGCAATCGAACATGTCCACACCGCGGCGCACACCCTCAACGAGATCTTCCGGCTTGCCAACCCCCATAAGGTAACGAGGTTTGTCAGCGGGCATCATCGCGGGCAGGTAATCCAGCACCTTGATCATTTCGTGCTTGGGCTCGCCTACGGACAAACCGCCGATGGCCAGGCCGTCAAAACCGATCTTGTTCAGACCTTCGAGCGAGCGCTCGCGCAGGTTCTGGTGCATGCCGCCCTGAACGATACCGAACAGAGCCGCCGTGTTGTCGCCATGGGCATTCTTGGAGCGCTGCGCCCAGCGCAACGACAGCTCCATGGAAACACGGGCCACATCTTCATCCGCCGGGTACGGCGTGCACTCGTCAAAAATCATGACCACGTCGGAACCCAGGTCACGCTGAACCTGCATCGACTCTTCCGGGCCCATGAATACCTTGGCGCCATCTACCGGCGAAGCAAAGGTCACGCCCTCTTCCTTGATCTTGCGCATGGCGCCCAGGCTGAACACCTGGAAACCACCTGAGTCAGTCAGGATCGGACCTTGCCATTTCATGAAGTCGTGCAGGTCGCCGTGCTTCTTGATCACTTCAGTGCCAGGACGCAGCCACAAGTGAAAGGTGTTGCCCAGAATCATCTGCGCGCCGGTATCGACGATATCGCGCGGCAACATGCCCTTGACCGTGCCGTAAGTACCGACCGGCATGAATGCCGGGGTTTCGACCACGCCACGGGGGAAGGTCAAACGACCGCGACGAGCCTTGCCATCGGTGGCAAGTAGCTCGAAAGACATACGACAGTTGCTCATGCTTGATCCTCAGGGGCCGGGGCAGGAGCCGTCGGCGCAGGATTGCGGGTGATGAACATTGCATCACCGTAACTAAAGAAGCGGTACCCATGCTCAACCGCAGCCTTGTAGGCCGCCATGGTTTCGGGATAACCGGCGAACGCCGAAACCAGCATCAACAGCGTGGATTCCGGCAAATGGAAATTGGTCACCAGCGCATCGACCACATGAAACGGTCGGCCCGGGAAAATAAAGATATCGGTATCACCACTGAACGGCTTGAGCACGCCATCACGGGCGGCGCTCTCCAGTGAACGCACGCTGGTGGTGCCCACGGCAATCACCCGCCCGCCACGGGCACGGCATGCGGCCACGGCATCAACCACATCCTGGCCCACTTCGAGCCATTCGGTATGCATGTGGTGATCTTCAAGACGCTCAACCCGCACCGGCTGAAAAGTACCCGCGCCCACGTGCAAGGTCACAAATGCCGTCTCGACGCCCTTGGCAGCGATAGCCTGCATCAGCGGCTCATCAAAATGCAGCCCTGCGGTTGGCGCGGCCACGGCACCCAGGCGCTGCGCGTACACGGTTTGATACCGTTCGCGGTCAGAGCCTTCGTCCGGACGATCGATATAGGGCGGCAATGGCATGTGCCCGACACGGTCCAGCAGGGGCAAAACCTCTTCGGCAAAGCCCAGCTCGAACAACGCATCGTGACGTGCCAGCATCTCGGCTTCGCCACCGCCGTCAATCAGGATTTTTGACCCTGGTTTTGGCGACTTGCTGGAGCGCACATGGGCCAGCACGCGGTGGCTGTCGAGCACCCGCTCAACCAGAATTTCCAGCTTGCCGCCCGAGGCCTTTTGGCCAAACAAGCGAGCCGGAATCACCCGGGTATTGTTAAACACCATCAAGTCGCCTGGGCGTAAATGCTCAAGCAAATCAGTGAATTGACGATGTGCCAGTGCTCCGCTCTCCCCATCAAGGGTCAGCAGGCGACTGTTGCGGCGCTCCGCCAAAGGATGGCGTGCGATGAGCGAATCAGGGAGTTCGAAAGTAAAGTCAGCAACGCGCATGATAGGTTTCGTCTAGCAGGGCCGGGGAGTTTAACGGACTTAGTAAAAATAGACCAATAAGTTGTTGACCGACCTAAACCTCATCTCTATACTTCGCCGCCATTGAGCCCTGATGGCGGAATTGGTAGACGCGGCGGATTCAAAATCCGTTTTCGAAAGGAGTGGGAGTTCGAGTCTCCCTCGGGGCACCATATAGCAGTACCTGCAAGTCTCTACCAGGACTTGCAGCACAGAGAAACCGGCCACTGAGCCGGTTTTTTTGTGCCTGAAAAACACCTCTTGTATCCCGGCCTGTATCCCAAAAAAACCCATTAATTTTGGGATACAAGCAACCGCACCAACCAGCGTTACGGGATCTCTGGCTCGACTAGCTTGGCCAGCAACACCAGGGATTCCTGCCACCCGAGATAGCACGCCTCGGGGGGAATGATCCCGGGGATGCCCTCTTGCACCATGCTCAATTCAACTCCGCAAAAGACCTCTCGCAAAGTTACCGTTGTCTGCATCACGCCCGGCAGGTCAGGATCATCAAAGGTGTCCGTGTAGCGGATCAGCTCATGGGGCACCAATTCAACGTACTCCCCGCCAAACGAGTGGACCTGACCGCTGTTGAAGTTGGTAAACGACATTTTGTACGTCCCGCCCACCTTTGCTTCCAGGTGGTGGACCTTGCCCGTGAATCCGTTCGGGGGCAGCCATTTGACCAGGGCATCGGCATCCAGAAATGCACGGTAGACGCGCTCTGGTGTTGCTTTGATGACGCGGTGAAGCCGGATCACATGCGTGGCCATGACAACTCCTGAAGTTATCGGATATCTCGGCTCTATAGCTTAGAAGACCACCCGCCCCTCGGGGCTTACGGTGACGAGTGACCTTTGTTGCGCACGATCGCCTCCAGGACATCAACGCTCGCGAACATTGCGGTAAAGCATCAGGCGCGCACTTTCATGCAATCCCAGGGTCAAGGCTTGCAGACGTTGAAACTCTTCAGGGTGCTGCTGCGCCACATCCTCCCTGGGAGTTTGCGACGCCAGGTCATGCAGCGTCGGTGAGCTGCCGTCGTGCTGCATTTGCAGCAGGAAGTCCTTGGTCACCCCTCCGATCACCGGAAAGGTCCCTTCGCTCAGTACCAACGGCACCATTCGCTCTCCCTCCGGCACAGGCTGCTGGATATCCCTGCCCATCGCACCATTGAGAAAGGGAATACCGGCCATGCCCGCCACGGTCGGCAGCAGGTCCGACAGACCAACCGCCTCTTCGATCACTTTGGGCTGCAACCTGCCTGACGCGTAGATCAACAGCGGCACGTTGTTACTTTCAAGCCCCAGTTGTTCAAAGGCCGGCGCCATGTGCGGTATCTGGCTGATGCGGGTGTTATGGTCGCCGAAGAACACAAAAATGGTGTTGTCGTGGTAACCCCCCGCCTTGGCAATTTCCATCAGCCGACCAATGTTGTAATCCAGCAGGCGCACGGCGTTGTATTGCTCGACACTGCGCGAACCAGCGGCCTGGACCTGTTCCAGGGAAAGGTCTTTGACCACGAAACTGTCGTTGCTGGCGGGTATGGTGAATGGCCGGTGATTGCCGGAAGTCTGCACGTAAGCAAAGAACGGCTGGTCCCTGGCTACGGCGCGCAAGATGTCGTCACTCTCCTTGAACAGGTCCAGGTCGGAGATGCCCCACACATCCACCCGCGGCGAGCGCCAGTGACGCTCATCATAAAGCTTCACACCCTCGATACTCTGCCGGATCAATCCATTGATATTGGCCCAACCGGCATTGCCGCCGATCATGTAGAACTTCTGGTACGCCTCGAAGGCATTGATCAATGTGTGTTGGCGGGTAATCAGGGGATTACGGGTTGCGGTTTCCTGGCGGGTGACGTCAGGCACACCGGTAATGCTGCCCCAGACCGTTTTCGCAGTGCCGGTGACCGGCACGTAGAAGTGTTTGAAGAACCAGCTCTGACTGGCCAGCCGGTCCAGGTTCGGCGTGGGGTTGAGGGGGTTGCCGTAAGCCCCCACGGCGCTGGTCCCCAGGGATTCAAGCATGACGAACATGACGTTGGGCGCACGCTCACCGGCAAATCGGTAAGGCTGCACGGCTTGCTCACGCACAAAGCTCAATTGCTCGGCATCGGGCCGCGTCACGCCCAGGTAGTGCGCCACTTGCGGGTAATGCTCTCGGACTTTGGCTTCATCGAATTGCGATTGCCCGACCCTGAGGGTGTCGAACAAAAACAGCACCGGGTTAAGACCGACGGCGGCGATCTGGTTATTGCCGGAAAAGAAAGCATCGCTCCAGCGCAGAGGCACCGGGTTTTCCAGGTTGAGATTGGCCACGCGCCCCAACAGTGAAAGCAGGATGGCAACGACGCCGATCACGGACGCTATGGCAACGACGCCTGCAGACTGCTTTTCACGATCCAGGGTGATCCGCTCAAGACGAATCAGCGCGTAGGTCCACAGCACAACGGCCATCAGCCAGCTCAGGGTTATCCACAGCACCGGGTAGGTTTCCCAGACCATCTGCCGTGAAATCTGCGCGTCCTCCAGGTAACGCAGCACTGTGGCATTAAGGCGTACGCCCAGGTAGGCGTAATGACCAAAGTCGATGATGTACACCAATCCGACTACGCCCAGCACCAGCAACAAGTAGCCGCGCGCCAGCCAGCGCAATGCTCGCGTGTTCAGCAGGTTCCAGCGCGGCAGCCAGGCCAGCAGAGCCAGCGGCAGCAACATCAGTACGGCCAGGCGCAGGTCGAAACGCAGGCCAATGCCCAGGGTTTCCAGCAGCGCGGCCTCTTGCAGACCGACCCCGGAAAAGCCCAGCACAAAAATCAGCCGCAGGCAGACCAGCAACGCAAATACCAACCCGATGGCGCCTATGCCGTAACGCAGGCGCCGTGAGTACAACCCTCCCATCATTGACCTCGCTGCAGTTTTAAAAGAGGACGCCAGCCAGCCATCACCAGCATCCATAACCCGACCATCAGGCAGTAGCCTGTCAGCAACGGGTCGATCAGATAGTCCCAGTAGTTTTCCGAAGCCTTGAGCCGCAGGGTAAAAGCCACGGTTGCCGCCGCCAGCATCCACACCACCAGGCTATTGCGCAGCGCCAGCATCAGCAGGGCCACCGCCCCCACCAGCACAATCATCGGCCGGGGGTTGAAGCCCCAGCGGTAAGGATCGAAATAAGTCAGCCCCAGAGTGGCCGGATACAACAACAGGCTCAGGGCGCCAAACAGCAGCACCACCTGCAGTCGCTGCGCGCTCTTGAGTGGCTGCACCACACCCAGGCGGTGCAAGCAGACCCACGCCAATAACACCAGGGTGATGATTGCCAGGTCATCGGTAAAGCTGCGCACATAACCCGCCAGCGCCAGCTCATTGACCGGAATAAAACTCACCACCACCAGTACCGGCAGCAACCAGGGACGCCAGCGCGCACCGAAGCGCACAGTACTGATCAGTACAAAACCCAGCAGGACAAAACTCAAATGGGCTTGCCACATTGAAAACATCACAGTCGCTCCGCCAGCCAGGCCTCATTGAAGCTGACATGTTTGATAAACGTGTTATTCCACGAGTACACCAGGTGGTACATGCCATCCGGGCTGCGACTGAAGTACGGATACTCGTATTCGAATTCACAGCCACGGGGTTTACACACGCGGTAATCCAGGTTGCTCAGAAAATGCTGCTCCAGGCCCAAACGGCGGGCGCCGCTGGACGCACGAAAGCCTTCGCCGATGATTTCCTTGTAAGCCTCAGGGGAGAACGGTTGACCCAGCGGGTCGGGGGACTGATCCAGCTCCACCAGGGTGCGCCACTGATTAAGCTGCGCATCGGTGCCGTACAGGCTGAGTTTGAAGCGCCCGTCCTCAAGGTCATTGAGGGCCACCAGCAAACCGTCGTCCGCCGTACCGATTGCCGACAACGACGAATTGGGATTGGAAGGTTCAAGCGGATACGGCTCACTCCAGGTCTGCCCGGCGTCTTGCGTGCGGCTGGCGAGCACCCGGTGATGGGTTTCACCGGCGTAGCGCAACATGGCGATTGCACGCTGGCCATCCTGAGCAACGATGGTCGGTTGCAGTGAGTGCTTGCCACGGCTGATGCGGAATTTATCGATGACTGCACCGTCGGCGCTCAAGTACAGGTACTCGGCAAACTTGCCCATGAACTCGTGGTACACCGGCAGGCCAATCGAGCCATCGGCATGAAACACAGGAGCAGCACGCACCAGGGTGCTGATGTTGAAGAACGGTGACGTCACCAGCTGCCGGGGCGCCGACCAGTTCGCGCCCATGTCTTGCGAGACCATCACATTGATCGCGCTGGTGGCCCAGCCGCCCACCGACACCGAGACATAAAACATCCACAGCCGATTGTCAGGTCCTAGGGCGATGACCGGGTTGCCCAGCTTGCGTATATAACGCCGGGTGCCGTCGCGGGTTGTCTCACGGGTAACCAGTATTTGCTCCGGGCCCCACTCAGTGGTTTTGGCATCAAAACGTGCAATGCGTACCTGCACGTCGGCAGCGCCCTCCCGGGAACCGGCAAACCATACCGCCATCAGGTCGCCGCCTGGCAGGGCCGTGACCGAGGACGAATGGACAAAGTCGTTGAGATGGGAGGATACAAAGCGGCTGTTGAATTGCGGAGCGTCCGTAGTGGGCACCCCTTCCTTGTCGGCCAGGGCGAAAGGCGCCAGCACATGGGGCGGATGGCTGAGCCATGCGGCAGAAAACACCAGTAGCAGGCAGCTGATCAGTAAAAACGGGCGCATAGAAAACCTGTTGAAAAGAGAGTTACTGAACAGGGTCATCCGGCAATCGCCTCCTGCGGCCGGTGAGCATGGATAACGGCAGGTTGTCCCGCACCTGGATACTTTCAAACAACGCCGCCAGCGCATGAATGATCACCAGGGCCAGCAGCACATTGGCCGTGACTTCATGCAAAAGCAGCGGCCAGTCGGCGCCCCACAAGGCGTCGACTTCCTGCATCAGAAAACCGCTGACACCCAGGGTCAGCAGGGCCAGCAACATCAGGATCATCACCAGCGCCCCCAAGGGCGAATGGCCAAGGCGATGCTGCGCACGGCCATTGAGCAGCGAACGCACATGGCCACTCAATCGCGCAGGTGTTGGCCAAAAGTCAGCCCAACGCGCACTGCGCGGGCCAACAAATCCCCACACCAGCCGCACCAGCAGCCAGGCCACGGCGTAATAGCCCAGCCAGACGTGCCAGTCGTCACCCGCTTCATTGAAGAAGTAATTGGCGACAAAGACTGCCGCGATGGAGAGATGAAACACCCTCACCAGCGGGTCCCAGAGGCGCAGGAATTGCTCCGGCATCAGCCCTTGATCTCGGTCTTCACGGCTTTACCCGTCACAGGGTCGTGATAGATCTCGACCTTGCGTTTGTCTTTGTCAAAACCGTAGATCTCGTAGCAATTACCATCGGTGATCTTGAACTTGCTGATCTCGTAACCCTGGGCTTTCAGTTGTTCCTGAAAAGCCTTCGGGTCCTGCCATTGCGAGCGCTCGGCAGAGGTACATTGCGGGCCGGCGATTGCCAGGGGGCTGGCAATCACCAAGGACAGCAGGAGAATTTTGCGCATGGAAATACCCTCAGTAGACGTAGGAAATCCACTGTGCAAAACCAACCTTAGGAAAAGCTTAGTTGGCAACGAGCTGTAACATCTTTCCCGGAATAGCCCCGGCCTGAACACGGCATGATGCCGCCGTTTCCTACAGAGATTGTGCTATGCGCCTGCTCCTCGTCGAAGATGATCGCGCCTTGGGCCAAGGCATTCGCGTGGCGCTCAGCGCCGAAGGCTATACCCTGGACTGGCTGCAAGACGGCGTCAGTGCCCTGCATGCCCTGCGCAGCGAAAGCTTCGATTTGCTGCTGCTCGACCTGGGCTTGCCGCGCCTCGATGGTTTGACGCTGCTGCAACAACTGCGCGCCGAGCAGCACGACATTCCGGTGCTGATCCTCACGGCCCGCGACGGTACCGGGGAACGTATCGCCGGCCTCGATGCAGGCGCAGACGATTACCTGATCAAACCCTTCGACGTTGAAGAGCTGAAGGCCCGTGTCCGCGCCTTGTTGCGCCGCAGCCAGGGTCGGGCACAACCGTTGCTTGAGCACACCGGTATCAGCCTCGACCCGGCGACCCAGCAAGTCAGCTACCTGGGCCTGGACATCATCGTCACCCCGATGGAATACCAGTTGCTTCATCAACTGATGGTGCGCCCCGGCAAAGTGATCACCCGCGAACGCTTGTCCCGCGCCCTTTATGGCTGGCAGGACCGGGTCGAAAGCAACACCCTGGAAGTGCTGATTCATAACCTGCGCAAAAAGCTGTCCGTCGAACTGATCCGCACCGTGCGTGGTGTCGGTTATGTGATGGAGCTCAAGCCATGAACTCGGTGCGTGCGCGCATTCTCATCCCGGTGCTGATCCTGATCCTGCTGGGCGATGCCCTGATCAGCTGGCTGGTGCTGCGCGACAGCCACCATGAAATCGAAGAAGTCTATGACGCCCAGCTCGCCCAAACCGCCCGTCTGCTGCAAGGCGTACTGAACCAGCACGAGCCGGGCGAAAACAACTGGGACCGCCTCTACCGGGCTTTTGACGACGCCATGAGTCGGGTAGGCGAGGACGGCCCCGCCCATCCTTACGAAACTCGCCTGACCTTCCAGGTCTGGCGTAGCGACGGCCAACTGCTCGTGCGTTCTGCCCAAGCGCCAGTCCTGGAGTCACCGCCCACCACGCTGGGTTCCCACGACATCATCGAGAACGGCAATGACTGGTGCGCCTTTCTGCTTGCCGACCCGCAACAGGGCTTGCTGATCTGGGTGGGCGAGCGCGATGACATTCGCCAGGACCTGATCCAGCGCATCGTGCGCCACACCCTGTGGCCCACCCTCATTGGCGTTCCCCTGCTGACCATCCTTATCTGGCTGACCATCGGCTGGGGCCTCACCCCACTGCGCGCGATGGCCAGCGCCATTCGAGGGCGCAATACCAACACCTTGCAAGCACTGAATCTCAAGCCGTTGCCAAGGGACCTGGAGCCGATGCAAACCGCGCTGAACCAGTTGCTGGTGCAGATGGACAACCTGCTGGAGCGAGAACGGCGATTCATTGCCGATGCCGCTCATGAGCTGCGTACACCACTGGCCATACTGCGCATACATGCCCAGAACGCCCAAGGCGCCGCCACCCTGGAACAGCGCCAGGAAGCCCTTGATTTCCTGGTGAGCGGCGTTGACCGGGCCACACGAATTGGCAGCCAGTTGCTGACCATGGCACGCATTGAGCCGAGCCTGAACACCACGACTCGCAGTACCGTGCAGTTGACCGTATTGGTGCGCGAAGAGCTGGCAGAACTGACACCCCTGGCGATGGAAAAAGGCGTTGAGCTGATACTGGAAGGTGATGAGGAGTGCCGGGTTGAAACCGACCCTGTGGCCCTGGCCATTGCGTTGCAGAACCTGGTCACCAATGCGCTGAACTTCTCGCCAGCGGGTAGCGAGGTCAAGGTCCTGGTCTGCGCACAACCCTGCGGGGGCATCCATTTGCGGGTTGAAGATTGCGGCCCGGGTATCGAGGAACAGTGCGTCGAGCGGCTGTTCGAACGCTTTTACAGTCAGGGCCACGCCAACGGCGCAGGCCTGGGACTGGCCATAGTGGAAATGATTGCCCGCAAAATAGGCGCCAGCCTGCAACTCTATAATCGCCCCCAGGGTGGCCTCTGCGCCGAACTGCGTCTGGAGCCGTGTATCCCGGCTCGTGTGGTGCCCTGTACAATCGCGCCAGCCCACACGCCCCTGATCAAACACTGAACTGACTAAAGGACCCGGACTATGGAATTGACGCTGGAGGCAGTCGCCCTTTTCTCTCTCAAACTGGTGCATGAGACAGACGGTGGCAGCCCGATTTTGCGCGACGATCCGGCCATGAGCGACTACCAGCGGGACGTCTTTGCCTTTGAGCTGAACAAGGGCAACTTCGACGCCATCCAGCTTAAAGTCGAGCGATGCCTGGACCTGGCGCTTGAAGCGCTGGGCGGTGCGCATACGGCCATGGGACGAGAGTTGCTCAAGCTGTCCGGCGATTTCACACAGGCCCAAACCCTGGAACAGATGCACCCCGCGCTGCTGACGCTCAAGGATTACCTGAAAGAGGTGCAGTGATCACTGCCCCTGAGCCCGCGCTCGTGCCCGCCAACCGCCCGATCACGACATTGAGTTGCGGGCCAAAACCGTTCCGGGCGTTTTCCCCGATGCTGTGACAACCGCCACAGGTATGGCGTTCAAGATTGCGGAACGCGCTCGATATAAGACTTGAAACACTGCCCCTTCACCTTGTTGCTGAACTTTTCTGCAGCAGCCCATTGTTTTTCTTTTGTATCTTCTACCGGGTATGCCTGGGCTTCGCGCAAAAATTGCACGCGCATTTTCTTGGTGATGTCCGAAGGCTCATGGTAGGCATCGTAAACATAATCAACGGGCCTGCCCTCCTGTCGACTCAACATGATTGAGGCCGCATCAAGTGCCCAGCCATCGCAATAAGACACTTCGCCGTTACTGAACTGGATAACGCCGTCCTTCATGGTCCAGGCCCCGGCTCCGCCCGCTACGAGCAAGCCCATTGCAGCTACCAGGGCTGACGCTGTCTTGCGCATGTTCATCTTCCTTCCCTGAAAAAAACCGGAGGGTATCACCGCATCAACATAAATGCTGAAAGCCTCTCGTGCTGCCCCTTGGCTTTTTTTCGCCAGCACAAAAGCGATGAGCGCCGCCCGGCATCAATGTGGAGGATCTTGTCGATGCAATTGCCACTGGAATCAGTCGCCCTTTATGCACTCAAGCTGGCATACGAGTCCGAAGGTTCGAGCCCGATTTTGCGAGACGACCCGGCCATGAGCGACTATCAGCGCGATGTCTTTGCCTTTGATTTGCGCAAGGGCGATATGGGCGGCGCGCAAACGGTCATGGGCCGCGAACTGCAAACGCTGGCCGCCGGTTTGAGCAGTGCACAGACCCCGGAGCAAATGCACCCGGCGCTGCTGACGCTCAAGGATTACCTCAAGGACGTGCAGTAATCACTGCCCCTGGACGGACTCAATATAGGCCAGCAGGTTGTCGATCTTCTCCTGGTCGCTGATGCCCCAGAAGATCATTCGCGTGCCGCTCACCACTTTTTTCGGGGCTTCAATGTAGGCGGCCAGTTTTTCCCGGCTCCACACCACGCCTGAATTTTTCATGGCGTCGGAGTACAGGTAGCCCTCGCTGGTGCCCGCCTGACGTCCGATCACGCCATTAAGCTGCGGGCCAAAACCATTGCGCGCGTTAACCCCGATGCTGTGGCAACCGCCACAGGTTTTAGTGAACAGCTTGCCCCCCGCTTCAGCATCCCCCGCGGCTATCGCACCGTTACTCAAAAAAACGGCACAAAAGCTCAGGGTCAACACGGCTGGGTACTTCATCGGCAGCTCCATCAGGTGAGGGTGTTCAGGCTCAGGCGGCAATTATGCCTGTACGGCTGCGCCGACACCTTGCTGGCGGTCAAAATCTGCTCTTACCCCGCAAATCCGCCTTCATCCAGAAACGTGCGCTCCTGCCCGGTGGTCTCGCGCCCAAGCACATCATTGCGATGGGGAAAGCGCCCGAATTGGCGGATGATATCGGCGTGCTCTTGCGCCCATACGCTGGCTTGCGGGCCAAGGCTGTGATGCAGTTGCAACGACAGCTGCTGGTCGGCAGCGTCTTCGGAGTGCTCGAACGGCAAATAACAGAACAGCCGCAAGTCTGCTTCAAGCGCCTTGTCCATGCCGCCATCGATCATGTGCCGGGCGTAAAAGCGTGCCAGCGGGTCGGTGGCAAACATGTGCGCAGTGCCGCGAAATGAGTTTCGCGGATACTGGTCCAGCAACAACAGCAAGGCCAGCGCGCCTTCGGGCTGCGCCATCCAGTGCTCAAGCTCGCGCCTGGCGGCCTGAAAATGAGCCCGGTAGAAGGTCTCGCGAAATACAGCATCGAACGCCTCATCCTTGGCGAACCAGTGCTTTGGCCCTGCCTGCTTCCAGAACTCAATCACCGCACCCGGCGTTGTTTGCCCATTGCTTTCGGTGGTTGCCACGGTCTTATCCTCAGTAGTTGACCAAGCCTCAACTGTAGGTCTGCTCCGCCAGCAACACCACTGCAATCAGGACCATCACCGCGCCGGACACCCGGCTGACGTTTTTCGCAGCAGCAGGTCGGGTCTGCAACACGGCCCGGGCACTGAACCCGACCATGAGATACACCACCGCGCAACTGACCGCATGCAATGCACCCAGGGCAATGATTTGCGTGGGTATTGGCCAGGTCGACAGCGGGTCGGTAAATTGCGGCAAAAGGGCAAGAAACAACAACAGCACCTTGGGGTTCAGGCCGCTCACGCACAAACCTTTCCAGGCCCAGCGCGACCACGAGTCGGATACCTGCCCCTGCCCCGACTGAGGTGTCGCGGGGTCTCTAAGCATGCAAACCCCCAACCACAACAAATACACGGCCCCGGCAACTGTCAGCCCGGTAAGAATCATCGGATTGCGCGCCACCAGCCCCCCCACACCCGCCGCCACAATCACCGTGGCCAGCAGATGCCCCGACAACATCCCCGCCACCGCAGGCGTCACCAACCGTCCGCGCATGCCCGCAGAAATGGCGTAAGCCCAATCGGCGCCGGGAGTAATGATGAACAAAAATGACACCGCCCAAAAAGCGGCCAAGACGCTGAGAGTCAAAGGGATTTCCTTTCTACGCTGGAATCGTGATGGTTTTTCAGGCGCCGCAGCCCCCCGCCTCTGCCAGCGTTAAAAGCGCCAGCGAGTAAAAGAAGAATAAGGAAATGCTGGTAGGATTATCTTTCGTTTATCCCAACCTATAGCCATCACAAGGGAAGGTTCTTCCACGTGGACCGAATAGACAGAAAGATTCTTGCGCAGCTACAGGCCGACGGCCGACTTTCGGTTACCGAACTGGCAGAACGGGTTGGCCTTAGCCTCTCGCCCTGCCATCGCCGCGTGCGGGCGCTGGAAGACTCAGGCGTGATCCTGGGCTATCGGGCCCTGCTGGCGCCCAGCGAGTTGGGCCTGAATTTTTCCGCGATGGTGTTCGTTACCCTGCGTGAAGTGACCCGTCAGGCGATTGCTGACTTTGAAACGGCGGTCATCGAAACCTCACAAATCGTCGATGCCCAACGGCTGTTCGGCGACCCGGACTATCTGCTGCATGTGGTCGCAGCCGACCTGCCAGCCTTCCAGCAGCTTTACGACGAGCGCCTGACCTCGCTGCCCAACGTCCAGCGCCTGACCTCAACGCTGGTGATGAAGCGGGTCATTCAGGACCGCATGCTGCCGCTGTGAGGCTGCATAAAAACATATGGAAGCTGGCTTGCCTGCGATGCAGACGATGCGCTGTCACTGCAAAACCGCAGTGATCCAATCGCGAACAAGCCCGCTCCCACAGGGCGAGTGCAACCCGAACATTAATCCGCCAACGGCATCAACCCTGCTGCCAGGGCATCCAGCAAAACACGGACCTTGGGCAATGCCTGACGGCTTTTTGGCCACACCAGGTTGATCGCCAAACCTTCGCTCGCCAGGTGGGGCAGCACTTCGACCAATGAACCCTCGGCCAGATGCTGCTTGATCAGCCAGGTGGGCAACTGGGCGATGCCGCACCCCGCCAGCACCGTCATCACTTGCCCTTCCCCATCTCCTACGATGTACCTGGCGGGCATCACCCGGCGCTCTATGTCTCCGGGGCGGCTGCCTGCGAAGTTCCAGGGGCTGACCGTGCCGTCGGCCCGCCCATAGGCCACACACTGGTGATGCTCCAGATCGCGGTCGGTCAAAGGCGTGCCGTGAATGCTCAGATAGGCTGGCGCGGCACAGAACACATGGCGCTCACGGCCCAGAAAACGGTGTTCCAGCGCAGCAGGCCAGATATCCGGCCCACCCACCCGCACGACGATATCCACACCCTCTTCGACCGGATCGATAAAGCGGTCCGAGAACGAAATGTGCGGCATCAACAGGGCATGCTTCTGGACACACTGCAAAATGACCGGCAACGCCTGCAACCGCCCAAAGGCTGCAGGCAAGTCGATGCGGATCCTGCCTTGCGGCTCTGCATTATCGGCCTGCATGGCCAGCTCGGCTTCTTCCAGCTCGGCCAGCACCCCGGTGCACGTGCGATAGAATGCCGCCCCGGCATCAGTCAATGCCAAGCGCCGGGTGGAGCGCTGAAACACACGTACCCCAAGCCTGTTTTCCAGGCGTGCGATGGCCTTGCTGATCGCCGAAGCGGTCAGGTTCAAGCGCTCGGCAGCCGCCCTGAAACTGCCTGAATCCGCAACACAGACAAAGACATCGATACCCTTCAAGCGCTCGGAAGAAAACATGCACGCCCGCCATTAGTGAATTCAGTTCATCTCATTCGATAGAATGTATCGCAAATACGCCTGCACTTCCCCAGTAAGCTTGGCGCCAAGCCCTTACCCAAGCATCAGGCACTTTTTATGACCTCGCACAAACCCACCATTTTAATCACCGGCGCCACGGGCCAGATCGGCGGCGACACCCTGCGCAACCTCATGGCCGACGACACCATCACGCTGGTCGCGGCAGTACGCTCCCCCGCCAAGGCCAAGCCCTTTGAAGACCAGGGCATTCGCACCGTGATCCTGGACTTCGATAAAGAAGAGACCCTGGCCCCGGCGCTGCAAGGCATCGATCGCGCCCTGCTCGTGACCGGCTATACCGTGGACATGCTGCGCCAGAGCAAGGCGTTTCTCGATCAGGCAAAACAAGCCGGGGTGCAGCACATGGTGCATCTGGGCGCCTGCGGGCGTGACGACACCACCATCGGTCATTGGGCCTGGCACCAGTTTGTGGAGCGCTATATTGAATGGTCGGGCTTTTCGTTCACCCACTTGCGGCCCGAGTGTTTCATGCAAAACCTGCTCAGCTACGATGGCACCCAGGCCGTAAAAGCCGGGGTCATCGAGCAATACACCGGTGATACGCCATTCAGTTGGGTAGATGGCGAAGACGTTGCCCGAGTAGCCGCACAAGCACTGCTCAACCCGGCCAAACATGGGGGCCAGACCTACCGCCTGGGGTACGACGTGCAATCCTATGGCGATATCGCGGCCATCATGACCCGGGTGCTGGAGCAGCCGTTCAGCTACAACGCCCAGTCACCGGACGTATTTTTGGACAACATGCGCGCAGCCGGAGCCGAAATGGCCTACATGACGTGCGTAAAAGACAACTTCGCACGCATGGCTGCCGGGCAGATTCCCGGGGCCGACGAGACCTTTGACAACTTCTTCGAAATCACGGGCCGCCAGCCGGTGCGCTGGGAAGACTTTGTGCAAAAGCACCGCAAGGTTTTTGCCTATTGATACAGCCCTTTAGCCGCTGGCACAGGCAGCGGCTAAAGGGTCTGTGATGCAGGCCGCAGGGCGTTACGCCAGTTGCTGACGCATCGCCAGTTCAACCCCGCGAATCTCGGCCAGGCCTTTGAGGCGACCGATCAGCGAATAGCCGGGGTTGCTCTTGCGGTGCTGGTCATCGAGCAACTGGTGGCCGTGGTCCGGGCGTAGTGGCAAGCGCGGGCCGCCTTCACGTTCACGGCGCAGGTCCTCAGCAACCAGCGCACCAATCACCCCGACCATGTCCACATCGCCACCCAGGTGATGAGCTTCGTGGAAGCTGCGCGGATCCGCTTCGCGGCGGGTCGAGCGCAGGTGGGTGAAGTAAATGAAGGGCGCAAACTGTTTGGCCATCGCCACCAGATCATTGTCTTCACGCACGCCATAGGAGCCGGTGCAGAAGGTCAGACCGTTGGCCGGGCTTGGCGCAGCATCCAGCAGCCATTGCGCGTCTGCCGCGGTGGACAGGATACGCGGCAGGCCCAGCAGCGCCCGCGGTGGATCGTCCGGGTGAATGGCCATGCGCACTCCCGCCTCTTCCGCGACCGGGATCACTTCACGCAAGAAATGCCCCAGATGCTCGCGCAATTTCGCTTCGTCAATATCGGCGTAGGTGCGCAGTAAGGCGCGGAAATCTTCCAGGGTGTAATGCTCTTCGGCACCCGGCAGGCCCGCAATCAGGGTGTTGACCAGCTTCTCGCTCTGCTCGGGGGTGAGTGAGTCGAAATAGGCCTGGGCCTGCTGGATATCTTCAGTGCTGTACTCGGCCTGTGCTCCCGGGCGCTGGAGGATAAACAGGTCGAAAGCGGCAAAGGCGGTCTGGTCGAAACGCAGCGCCCAGCCGCCATCTTCCATCTCCCAGGCCAGGTCGGTACGGGTCCAGTCCAGCACGGGCATAAAGTTGTAGCAGACAATATCGATGCCGCAGCTCGCCAGATTGCGCACGCTCTGCTGGTAGTTGGCGATGTACTCGTCACGACGGCCACAACCGCGCTTGATGTCCTCATGCACCGGAATGCTTTCCACCACCGACCAGGTCAGGCCGGCGTCTTCAATCATTTGCTTGCGTGCGGCAATCGCTGCCACTGGCCATAACTGACCATTGGGGATGTCGTGCAATGCAGTGACAATGCCGGTCGCTCCGGTCTGGCGCACATCTGCCAGCGAAATCGGGTCCTGGGGGCCAAACCAGCGCCAAGTCTGTTCCATGTCTATCTCCCTTCTTGTTAGTTGTGTGCTGCAAAGTTTTTTAAGTGGCCAGCCATGCCGGTGTGTTCAATGGCGCTGTACGCCCGGTGAACCGCATCACGAAAGGCTGGACGCGCCGACAGTTCGGCCGCAAATACCTGATGCAGATCAAGAAACCCGTCGACTCGCTGAGCACCTTCCAGGCTGCCCGCCACGTCGGCGAAAACGGCGTTTAGCGGGTCATCAACGACATGCGGCAAAGGCTGCGTGCAGTAGTGGATCCAGGCCGCAATCCCCAATGCGATGCAGTCAATGTCACGCCCGGCATCAAGCAGCTGCTGCGCGCCTTGCAACCACCGCTGCGGCAGTTTTTGCGAGCCGTCCATGGCGATCTGGCGCAGGCGATGCTGCAGGCTGTCGTTGGCAAACCTCGCGCAGAGATCACGGGCGTAACCTGCGGTATCAATACCCGCGGGCATGGACAGGGTCGGCGCTGCTTCCTCGCCCATGTAACACTGGATAAACCGCAGCAGATCAGGATCGCTGATCGCGTCGAACACCGTCTCGTACCCCGCAAGCAAGCCGATATAGGCCAGCAACGAGTGACTGCCGTTGAGCATGCGCAGCTTCATGGTTTCGAACGGCCGCACATCATCGACCATCTGCACGCCCTCCACTTCCCAGTCGGGGCGGCCCTGAGGGAAGTGGTCCTCGATCACCCACTGGCTGAAGCTTTCGCACACCACTGCCGCGGGGTCCTGGCAGCCGAGCTGCTGCAAACAGCTGAACGCCTGCGCGTCCATGGCCGGAACGATGCGGTCGACCATGCAACCGGGAAACGCCACCTGTTGTTCGATCCACTGCGCCAGCTCGCTGCCTGGCTCCTCCAGCCCCATAACGGCCTGACGGGTACGCTGACCGTTATCCGGCATGTTGTCGCAACACAGCACGGTAAAAGCCGGGATGCCTGCCGCATGTCGGCGGCGCAAGGCCTCCAGCACAATTCCCGGTGCCGTACGCGGTGTCTGCGGGTGGGCAAGGTCATGGACAATCGCCGGATCCTGCAGGCGCAATTGCCCCGTAGCCGGGTTCAGGCAGTAGCCTTTTTCGGTGACAGTGAGGGTGACAATCCGCGTGCGCGGGTCGGCCATACGCTGCAACAGTTGCTGCAGCTCCTCACCGCCATCACCGACATACAGGGCTTCGCGCATTACCCTGATATCGCGCAATGTCACCTGTTCGCGGTCACGGTATTCAGCCACCGCATAGCGGCATTGCTGTTCGCGCAGTTGCTCCACCAGCGTGCGATTGGAGCGCAAGTTGGCACTGCACACCCCCCACGGGCTTGCACCGTGGCGATTGAGATGGCGCTGCAAATAGACCGCTTGGTGGGCGCGATGAAACGCTCCCAGGCCCAGGTGCACAATCCCGATATCAGCCGCTGTGGCCACCGAAGGTACTCGTTCAACGACAGGCATCGACCTTCTCCTCACGCCGAAGCAGGCAAGACGCTGCCCGCTGGCGGCAGGGCGTCATCGATGACCGGAAGCGGTTTGACATAGCGCGCCACACACACTGCACCGATGATGGTCAGCAACCCCGCCAGCAGGAAGGCGCTGGTGAACGAGCCGGTGAACTGCACCAGAAAACCGGTCAGGGTCGGGCCGATGATGCCCGAGGTATTGGCCAGGAAGTGCATGAAGCCGCTGACACCACCGACGCGGGCGGCAGGCACCGTGTCCTGGATGATTGCCCAGTAAATGGCACCGGTGAGGTACAGGAAGAACACCGCCAGCGCCACCAGAGCGACCGCCGGATACAAGGTTTTGACGATCCCGGCAAAGCCGATGCACACGGCACACGCCAACAGACAGGTCACCAGCACGACCTTGCGCGAAAACATCATGCGCCCGGTTTTCTTGAACACGAAGTCGGAGATAAAGCCGCCCAACGCCAGGCCAAGGAAGCCCAGTACCCAAGGAATAACCGTGGCGATACTCATCTCCTTGACGTTAAGGCCGTGAGCCATGGTCAGGTAGCTGGGGAACCAGGTAAGGAAGAAGAACAGCGTGTAGTTGTACGAGAAGAACGCCAGCGAAGTGAACAGTACTGTCGGTTGCTTGAGGTAGTAGCGCAATGGATGAACCGGCTGGGCCGCCAACTCGCTCTGGCCTTCGCCGTGAGCGATCTCTTCAGCGATTTTGCCGGTTGGCTTGTCCTTGACGAACTTGTACCAGACCGCGGCCCATACCAGGCCAATCAGCATGATGATGATAAACGACACTTTCCAGCCGTAGCTGATGGCGATAAAGCCCACTACCGGCCCGGAAATCGCACCCCCCAAAGGGGTACCGGACATGGACGAGCCTAGTGCCCGCGCCCGCTGCTTGGGGGTGTACCAGTTGTTGACCATCTTGCTGGTGGTCACGCTGAGCGGACCTTCACCCATGCCGAACAGGATGCGGATAAACACCAGCGACATAAAGCCCACGGTCAGCACCGTAAGGCCACTGAACAGCGACCACAGCACCATGGCCAGCAGCAGCGTGGTTTTTGCGCCGTAGCGGTCGGCCGCCCAGCCGCCGATAAAGTTGAATGCCGCATAACCGACAAAGAAACTACTGAAGATCATGCCCATCTCACCCGTGGTCAGACCGTAGTCTTTCTGGATGAAGGGGGCGGCGACGGACAATGCCGAGCGATCCAGGTAGTTAATGACGCCTGCCAGGAACAGCATGATGATGACTAAGGTACGACCTTGACCAAACATTGGAACCTCCCGCTTGTTGTTTTATTCGGTGAGGGTGCTCGCTGGGAGCACGTGAAACTGTGTGCGGTACGCAAAACTCGTAGCAGTTGCCGAAGACTGCGTCCGGCAGCGAAGCTGTCGTAAGGTCAGGTTCCCCGGTGTATCAGGCAAACCAGGGACCCTGGATTTACGATTGCTGCGCAACCGAACGTAGCCTGCGGCAACTGCTACAAAATCTCCTTGGGGTTGAGTTGAACCAGCACCTTGCGCGTCTGCTCGGGATGGTTCTCGATCAAGGCAATCGCCTGCGGCATTTCATCGAAGTGGATGCGGTGGCTGATCATTTCCTGAACCTGCAATTTGCCGCTGGCGATCAACTCGATCACCCGGGCGAACTTGCGGTTGTTCAGGCGCGAACCCACCAGAGTCAGTTCTTTCTTGATCATTTCCAACTGCACCAGATCGGTTGGCGTGGTGCTGAATCCCAGCAGCCCGATACGCCCCGCCGCTGAGGCAATGCGCACCATTTGCGGCATCAATGCGGGAATGCAAGCGGCGTCGACAATCAGCGGCACACCTTCGCCAGCGGTCAATTCGCGCATCGTCGCTTCGACGTCCACGTCCTTGCCGTTCAGGGTGCGGCTGGCCCCAAAGGCACGGGCGGTTTCAAGGCGTTCGTCAATCACATCGGTCACGGTGATGTCGGTCAGGCCCAGTGCCCGCGCCATTTGCACCAGGGTCAGGCCGATCACACCAGCGCCGTAAATCAGCAGGCTGTCACCCGGCTGCGGCTGCATACGATCGAGCACGTTAAGGGCGATGGAGTACGGCTCCACTAAAGCCGCATGGCTGAGTGACATGCCGTCCGGCAAGCGATGAACATTGCTCGCCGGCACGCAGACCTGCTCACTGAAACCGCCGTCACGGTGTACGCCGATCACTTGCAGCTTGGTACAGACGTTGGGGCGATTGATCCGGCAGGGGTAGCAGGTGCCGCAGCTGATCACTGGGTCGATGCACACGCGATCACCGACCTTGATCTGGGCCACATCCGCACCCACGTCGCTGACCACTCCGGAGAACTCATGGCCGGTTACCCGCGGGAAGCGCACAAAAGCGTTCTGGCCGTGGATGATATGCAGGTCAGAGCCGCAGATACCGGCATAGGCCACATCGACCTTGACCTCATTGCGCGCCAGTTGAGGGGCGTCGACCTGGGCCAGGCCGAACTCAAAGGGAGCTCTTACTTGAAACGCTTTCATCGGGTAACTCCTGCCAGGGCATGACGCCCCGTTTTTTATAGTTATTAAACAGTCGAGCAATAAGCTTTTAAGCGGTATTACCAGTGCCAGAGCGTGCCGTCTTCCAGACGATTGACCGGCAGGCTGGCGCGTTTGTAGGGGTATCTGGCAGCCAGTTCTTCGTTGATGTCGACGCCATGGCCCGGTGTTTCACCTGGCGTGAAATGACCGTCCTCAAAGCGATAGGCATGGGGGAAGACTTCATCGGTCAGCGGATCGTGAGGCATGTGCTCCTGGATGCCGAAATTGGGCACCCAGGTATCGAAATGCAGCGCCGCGCCCATGGTCACCGGCGACAGGTCGGTGGCGCCATGAAAGCCGGTACGCACCTGATACAGCGCGGCAAAATCAGCGATCCGCCGTACATGAGTGATGCCACCCGCGTGAACCAGGGTGGCGCGGATATAGTCGATCAACTGCTCCTGAATCAGCTCGCGGCAGTCGTGGATCGAGTTGAACACCTCGCCCACCGCCAGCGGTGTGGTGGTGTGCTGGCGGATCAGACGGAAGGCTTCCTGGTTCTCGGCCGGCGTACAGTCTTCGAGCCAGAACAGATTGAACGGCTCCACCGCCTTGCCCAAGCGCCCCGCTTCAATCGGCGTGAGGCGATGGTGGACGTCATGCAGGATGTGCAGGTCGTCACCAAAGCGCTCGCGCACGGCGGCAAACAGCTTGGGCACATGGTTGAGGTATTTGGCGGTGTCCCACACATGCTCTGCTGGCAGGTCGCTGTCGGCTGGTTCATAGCGTTCGCCGCTGCGCTTGGCTACGCCATAGGTGGTGGCAATGCCGGGTATACCGCATTGCACACGCACCGCCTTGTAGCCCAGTTCAACATGACGGGCGACTTCGTCCAGGCAACCTTCGATGTCCTTGCCGGTGGCATGCCCGTACACCATGACCCGCTCGCGGCTCTTGCCGCCAAGCAACTGGTACAGGGGCATATTGGCGGCCTTGGCCTTGATATCCCACAGCGCCACGTCGACAGCGGCAATCGCGGTCATGGTGACCGGGCCACGGCGCCAGTAGGCACCGCGATACAGGTATTGCCAGATATCTTCGATGCGTTGGGCATCCCGCCCGATCAGCGCAGGCAGCACGTGTTCTTCGAGGTAAGCAACGACTGCCATTTCGCGGCCATTGAGGGTGGCATCGCCGATGCCGTAGACCCCGGAATCGGTGACAATTTTCAGGGTGATCAGGTTGCGACCCGGGCAGGTAACAATCACGCGCGCTTCAACAATCTTCATGGGTTCAGGCCTCGGCGACAGAAGAAAAGACAGGCATGTGCAGGTTCGGCATGGCGCCTGCCGGGATCAGTGCGCCGGGGTGCTGCACCACCTCCGCCGCCAGCTGGTGCCCCCAGCGCGCGGCCAGTTGTGGCGTACCGCCTTGCAAGCGGCAGGCAAGGTAAGCCGCACTGAATGAGTCACCTGCCGCCGTGGTATCAACGATTCGCTGCACCTTTTCGGCGGGCACCTCGAAACGGCCGGCGGCGCACTGGATCAAGCACGCATCCGGACCACGCTTGAGTGCCACTTCGCCCACCCCAAACTGGGCATAAGCGCGAAACAAGGCCTCGTGATCGGCATAACCGAACAACGCGGCGTCATCTTCCCAGGTGATCAGGGCCAGATCGGTCAGGCGCAGCATATCGCTGTATGCCTGGCGCGCTGAAGGCGCATCGGACCATAAATGGGGGCGGTAATTGTTGTCGAAGACAATGCGCGTGCCGCTCTCGCGGGCCAGACGCAGGGCCAGCATCAGGCGTTCGCGGCCGCCGGGAGTAAGGATCGCCAGGCTGATGCCGCTCAGGTAGACATAGTCGTAATCGGCCAGAGCACGCAGAACGGCATCCGCCTCAGGCCCGTCGAAAACCCGCCGGGCGGCGGCTTCGCCACGCCAGTAGGCAAAACGGCGTTCACCCTGGTCATCGGTCTGAATGAAGTACAGGCCCGGCAGCGCATCCTTGATCACCCGCACATGCTGATCGCCGACACCTTCATCGCGCCACAACTGACGCATGGCCGTGCTGAAAGCGTCCGCGCCAATGGCGGTTACATAGTCGGCAACAATTCCGTTGCCGGCGCCCAGGCGGGACAAGTACACCGCCGCATTGAGCGTATCGCCACCGAAGGTCTGGCTGAACACGGCACCCGGCTGGCCGCGCATCTCGATCATGCACTCGCCCACCAGTGCCACCCGCAGGGGCTGGGTCAAATTGGCCTGTGGGCAATGCCCGAGGGTTACCGTCATCTCTGCGCGCCTTGTTTTTATGGGTCGCTTTGCGTCGACACAGGCACCTGAGAGTGACAGTGCGTCGAGCTGATTGTTATTTTTGGAACGGCGTTTCATTTTTTCGCTTGAGGCCGAGTTTAATCAAAATCCGAACACCGTCAAGAAAAATGAAACAGCGTTTCGATTCTCTACGGTATATCCTTGTTTTTTTAAATTGCGTTGGAGCCTTCATGGACAACAGCACCACCCAGAACAACGAACTCGTCTCTGCCGTCGGCCGGACCATGGCTGTGCTTGAAGCCCTGGCCGAACACCCGGAAGAGAGTGGCGTTTCCGAAATTGCACAGAAGCTGGACATGTCAAAGAGCACGGTCTATCGCTTTTTGCAGTCACTCAAGGCGCGTGGTTATGTGGTTCAGGATGCGGAAGACCGCTACCGCCTGAGCGTGCGGCTGTTCGAGCTGGGGGCCCAGGCCCTGCCCCATCTGGATATCGTGCGCGAAGCCGAACCTGGCATGCGCCGCATCAACGAGCTGACTGGCGAGACCGTGCACCTGGGCATCCTCGACGAAGGCAGCATCGTCTACGTGCACAAGATCGACTCCAAATACAACTTGCGCATGTACTCGCGCATCGGTCGCCGGGCGCCGTTGTACTGCACCGGCATCGGTAAGGTACTGCTGGCCTGGCTGGAAGAAGACGAACTGCTTGCGCTCCTGCGTGAGGAAAGCTTCGAGCGGCGCACCGCCAACACCCTCACCAGCATCGACGCCTACCTGCAGGAACTGGCGCTGGTTCGCGAGCAGGGTTATGGCGAAGACCATGAAGAATTCGAAGACAACATGCGTTGTCTCGCAGCCCCCATCCGCGACCGTTTCGGCCATGTGATTGGCGGCATGAGCGTGTCGTTCCCGTGCTTTCGCTTTCGCGAAGAACTGAAACAGGACTATGTGAAGCAACTGATGGTGGCTTCGCAGCAGGTTTCAAGTCAGTTGGGCTGGCATCCGTAAGGGTGAAGCAAGGGGCTGCTGCGCTGCGCAGGAAAGTGCAGCACTTGCCTCTAACGCGAATAAAACCCAACTGCAACAAGCTCCTTGAATGCGATAAACTGCCCGCCGTTTAAAAGTCGGCAAGGACTCTACCCGGCCTGCCTCTCGCACAAGGATCGTCATGTTAAAACCCTCATTCCCCCTCGTCCTTGCCGCCCTCCTGGTGGCCGGCTGCCAATCCAGCACCCGCGCGCCGGACAAACCGTCCACGCTCACCCCTGCCCAGGAAAAGGAGCAGGCCCTGCAACGCGGGGTTTATGAAAAGCTGATCAGCAAGGTGCTTGCCCGAGAGGCTGATCTGGCTAACGCCCAGGGCCGCAATGGCAGCTTCAACCTGGTAATGACCGTTGACGACAAGAACCGCATCATCGGTTGCGACACTCAACCCAACACGAAACTGGATAACCGGATCTACCCCTACAACCGAACACTGGCGACCGATCTGGTGTCAATCTGCTGGACCTCGGTGTTCCCCGAGCTGCCTTCATCACTGATCAGTACCAGGACCAGGACGGCTAAAGTCGTCGCTCCGGTCGCGGTTTATCCCCTCACCGGGCTTAGTGCCGAAGAACGCGAACATCGCGCGGCAGCGTTGCTGGACAAGGCGCAAAACGATTTTCTGTTCAAGCACTTGCTTGCCCCGCTGCCCATCGACAGCATCGGTGTCGCCACGCTCATGATGATGAGCGACAGCACAGGCAAGGTGCTGGAATGTGCGGCCAGTCTGGATCCCCATGCCCTGCGTCCCGCTGAGTTCAAGCAGGACGATACCTTGCTTGCCAGCCTGGTCCAGCGCTGCAAGCAAATGAACCTGAGCACCATGCCGGGCTTTGAACCCAACGCCAGAGGGATAGGCAGCGCATTCCACAGAATCGAGTACTCGCCCTGGAAAACCGGACTCAAGACCCCTGCGACGTCAGATTCCGAGTGATGCCATCGCGAGCAAAAGGGGCCGTGTGAAGCGCTGTGTTCTCACAGGCTTCTCACACTCACAAACCCGGAGGTCAGTCCGAACACCTCAACCCCCTGTGCAGTGGATTG
Organism: Pseudomonas sp. MF06569; assembly: GCF_059862735.1. NCBI lineage: Bacteria > Pseudomonadati > Pseudomonadota > Gammaproteobacteria > Pseudomonadales > Pseudomonadaceae > Pseudomonas > Pseudomonas sp. MF06569. The sequence continues at coordinate 220,171 of NZ_JCBCUZ010000003.1, forward strand.
GCCAATCGTGACCTCGCGCCGCACCACTGGCGCGTCCAGGTTTTCACGGTGCTCTACGAACATGGCATCACCGGCCTGTTCCACGGCTGCGTGGGGGATGATGAAACTGTTCTCGTTGCGGTATGTCACGATGGTCATGTGGACACTCATGCCCAACCGGACATTTTTGAAGTCGCCATCCTCGGGGGCATTTACGGTGATGGTGACCGGGAATCTGGCAGCACTACCAGCGTTGTCATCCTGAACGGCCAACTGACTGATGGCGCTGACGTAACCACTGAGTTGCCGCCCCGAAAAGCCATCGCCGGCTATAGCTACGTCCTGGTTCAGGACAAATTTGTTCACGTCCGACTCCGCCACTTGGGTAACAACCTTGAGACCTTTCAAGTTGCCCAGCTTGATGAGCTGCTGGCCTGTAGCCAAAAGAACGCCCCGGTGCAGCCCCCCCGCTTCGCCCGCTGTCGACTGCGGCGCCCCAAGGGACAACACAACACCCGAAAACGGAGCATGGAGCGTCTTTTGTTCCAGTAAGGCGCTTAGCTGTTGATGGGCGATGGATGCATTCTGGTACTCCATATCGGCAATGGTTCTGGCCTCACCCTTGCCGGCTGCCTGCACATGCTTGAGCTCGATTTTGGCAGCCGTCAGCTCAAGCGACTGCAGGTTATGTTGCTGCTTCAAGGCATCGCGCTCGTTACTCGGAACAATACCTTTTTGATACAGCTCCTCGACCTGAGAAAGCTCAACTTCAAGACTGCCCGCATACAGTTCGGCCACTCTGAGCGCTTGCCTGGCTCGCATCATCTGCTGCCCCGTCGCCCATGCCTCGTAGACTTCAAAGGCCTGCTGCATTTTCAGTTTGTTGGCCAGAGCATCCCTGACCTTGATTTCTAGCAGCGCCGTATCGAGCGACAGTAATGCCTGCCCCTGTTCGACCTGCATACCGGGCCGCAACTCATTGGCCAAGGCAAAACCTTCAAAAGGAGCAGTGATGATGGTTGTCTCAACCGGTTCGATTTTGCCGACCAGGCCGATTTCATGCTCCAGCTTCTGACTACTGACCGCCACCCAGGTAACGGGGCCGTCCGGGGTCGCCGGCAGGAGCAAAACCAGGGCCAAGGTCAGCAGCAGGCCCAAAGCTGCAAAATACTTCCAGCGCCCCGCCAGGGCATTGGACCGATCAAAAACTCTCAAGTGATATCTCCCAGCTCTCCAGCATCACGCCCAGCAGCACATCCAGCTGGGCTCTGGCATCCAGATATGAAATCTTCGCGCTCAAATTGGCATCTTCAGCCGCACGTAAGTCGGCTTCAAAACTGATGATTTGAAAGTTGCTGGATCGGCCAGCATTCAACTTGTCGTTCTCGATGGACAGCTTGCGCCTGGACAGGTCCATGACCCGCTGGGAAATTTCAAGCTGACGCCAAAGAGTGTTCAGGCCCCGAACGGAATCGGTGATCTGACGCTTCAAATCGATAAGCGCCTCCTCCTGATACAACTGCTGCTGCTCAACCAGAGTCTGGGCATTGACCTTGCCCTGGCGGATGCTGATATCTCCAATAGGAATCTCCAGCTTCAGACCGGTGTAACTGTCCCACGTCCGATTGGAGCCATTGATGCTGTGATTGTCCCGTTGCTGATTGACGCCTGCCACCAACGACACATCCCAACGCCCCCGGTCTTGCGCGACCAACAGGTTGATCGATGCCTGTTCGCTCTGTAACAGTGTCGCCAGGTATTGCGGCTGCCTGGCCTGCGCCACTTTCAGCGCAGTCGCCTGATCAATATCAAGCCGAGTCACTTGCAGGGTGTCACTGGCACGCACAGGCGTCTCCAGATCGAGTGCCAACAGCTTGAGCATCACTAATCGACTCGCCTCCAACTGATTTTTCGCCTCTTCTACCGCCAACTCCTGTGTCGCGATATCCGCCTCGATCTGGACAACGTCAAACTCCGCTACTCGACCCGCACCAATCAGCTGTTTGTTGATAGTGAGCAGCGAGACGGCCCGACCAAGCGCCTCCATAGCAAGCGTTACCTGAGTCTGGGATTTCATCAGCGTACGGTAGGCCGCGATGATGTCGTACAGGGTTTTGGAGACGCTCGCCTTCACATTCAACTGGTTGACTTGCTCGGTCAATTTGGCCAGGCGCAAGGGTGCCGTCGTGACTTCTTTACCTGCCCCCCTGAGCAACGGTTGAGTCAACGTCAGCCCCAGGCCATCACTGCTCATGTCACCCGAATTTTTCGTGGCATTGAGCTGCTGGTTCCAGCTCAGATCAATGTTGGTCCCATACTCACCCAGCAGGCTCACCTTGGGCGTAATGCCAGTAGAGCGACTGCTGTCGACGCTGCCCCTGGATAGACGGTGAGTACCACTGAGCTTGAGTTTTGGGTTGAACAGGTCATCTGCCACGAGCAAATCGAACTTCTCCCGCAAACGCTGGAGCTTGAGGCTGCGGATGCTGTAGTTGCGGCGCAGGCCCAACGAAACAGCTTCAGCCAGGGACAGATCGATGGAGTGCTGACTCAACAAGTCACTGCGCAACTCGCTCTGGTGCGGCACGCTGGCGTCGACTCGAGCCGGGGCGGCTGCCAGCTGTTTCGACAGGATCAAAACACAGCACGCAGCGCTTGTAACAACCGCTAATTTAATCATCACGGAGCGCCTCTACAGGCGTAAGGCGCGAAGCCGCAATTGCAGGTTTCAACCCAAAGAAAACGCCGACCAGTAACGTGCTTAAAACACCCAACGGGATGGACAGCATCGCCAACTCAAATGCCCACCCCGATATCACGGCATACAGCCAGGCCAGCGCTATACCCACGCCCGCACCCAACACAGCACCCAGCGTACTGAGCGCGAGCGCTTCGATTAGAAACAGATTGCGTATGTCCTGGCGGCGAGCGCCAATAGCCATCCGCAAACCGATTTCAACACGTCGCTCGGAAACGTTCATATACATAACATTCATAACCGCCACACCGCCGCCCACCAGAGCAATAGCACCGAGTGCTATCAACAGATAATGGAACGTTCTATTTTGGCGGTTCATACCCTCGATTATCTGTTGTGGAACCATTATTTGAACTGAACGAAATTCAAAAGCACGGGCCAATTGATCATGTAACCGCAGGGCAGCGATTTCAATATTGAGCGGGGGAGGAACACGGACAATCAGATCACGCAGCGCGGTCTGGCTTTCTACTCGGGAAATAGCATGCAACGGTATAAAGACCGAATCGTCGACAACAACAGGGCTGACAATCGAGTTCGTCTTCGATTTCAAAATACCCACAACCTTAAACAAGTAGTTATTGATATTAAGCCAATCACCTACCTGGATTCTAGAACCTACCTCGCTCAACGAGACGGCGACTTGATGACCGAGAACAACAACGTTTTCTTCACGATCAAACTCATGCAGGAATCGCCCCTTAAGTAACGATAGCGTGATCACATCAAATAAAGAAGACTCGGTACCGACAAGGCGGGCATTGACTGAACGATTATTAACTACCAGGCTGATGGAGGCGAATACTGTTGGTGTTATCTGCAGCCCAGGGAGATCCAACCCCTCGATTTTCGCAGCATCTATGGAGAGCAACGACACCTGCGCATCCTCTTTATCCGGCAACTGTGCGACTAACGTATCGGTCCCCATACCCTGAAATATAGAGGCCGCATCGAGCCCCGCGTTGTGCCCGATATTGATGATCGCAACAATGGAGGCGCTGCCTATTACGATACCCAGAAGCGCCAAGGCCGAACGTCTGGACAATGTGCGAAAACTGTCAAGTGCATCTTCAATAGCCTGATTCAATGGGAGCATTATTAACGTACTCAAAGGACGGATGCTCCCATCTCCTCAACCCTGCCACCACGCACCCTAATTTTTTTTTGCATCAAATGCGCAACTTGATTGTCGTGGGTCACAATCAACAACGTGACGCGTTGTTCTTTTTGTATCGACAACAATAACTCAAGTATTTCACGGGCAGTTTCACTGTCCAGGCTACCCGTCGGTTCATCGGCAAGAATCAAGGAGGGTTGGCCTATGAGCGCTCGTGCAATCGCCACTCGTTGCTTTTGCCCCCCTGACAAATCGGCAGGTTTGAAGCGGGCACGATCCGCCATTCCAACCCTGCCTAACATCTGCATGGCTTGTTCTAGAGCGCGCGCACGATCAACCCCCCTATAGCGGAGCGGTAAGGCCACATTCTCCAGAACACTCAAGCGGGCAATTAAATTATAATTTTGAAAAACAAATCCTATTTCTGACTTTCTAAGCATTGCCAACTCATCACTCTGAGCATTTGTAACTGAATGCCCCAGCAGTAGATAGTCGCCCTCATCAGGAAAATCCAGCAAACCGATAATACTCAGAAGCGTACTTTTACCTGAGCCAGACGGCCCAACAATAGCGCATGTTTCTCCCACACCCACCTGAAAATCGACATGTTTGATAACCTGAAGGGTCTTTGCGTCATGACGGTAACTTTTACTGATACCTTTCATAGAAATACATATCAAATTATCCATGACAACCCTTAACCCTTTAAAAACAGTGACTCATTGTTAGCCCAGGAGAGGGAGAGCACGCGAACACGACAACTGCATGACAGGAGAACGCAATCACTACGATTCAAACATCAAGCCATTTCTTTAGATACACATAACAACAGCGAGGAATTTTACTTTTCAAACCGCGCGCACCTGCTTGTGACGTCACACCGACAAGAGCGCGCGGCCACTACACTATCCGCAGACAGCCATCAACACTGCCCGCACAGACATAAATAACTTACAGAGCAAGTACTGTAGAAGCCTTACACTTCGGATCTTTCCCAGACTTATCAAAAACAAACTCAATACCCACACTAATCGGATAGCCTGGAACCTGAGGCAACCACCGGCTCAAAGACACCTCACGCCAATAGTCGTCCTGCTTCAAGTTATCCGCCGAGTAAACAGTCATAGCCGTGGAAGTACTCGAATGGCTCATGCCCATATTAAGATTGGCTTTATTACCACCGCTCTGATTCTTAAACTTGAAAATTTTGTACTTTTGTATATGCGCCGAAACGGTACGCGTTTTCGGGTCTATAGTATAGACACCCATCGCACGCCCACCAAAATCACCACCGTTACAACCAATCACAAACTCTTTGGTTATCAAATTAGAGTTAGCACTCGCAGAAACACTTACAAACATAGCGCTGCTCGCAAGCGTACAAGCAACCAAGGCCAACCTAAAAGATCGATCAATCATCATGCGCACCTTAATTTATAGTTGTAATTAACTTAGTTCATAGACTGAAACTAAGAACGTCAATTTGATCATCTCACCGCATGGATATATGCAAGTAAAATCTGACCGATATGTAGGGCAAAAAACCACGGCAAGTCCACGGAGAAAGCGGGCGCAGCCCCCAGGATCGGAAGACCCGCTATTTCACCGTGGTGGTTTGCTCGCCAAATGACAGCTCGACTATCGTCGAGGCTTCAGCGGGTCTTTTCGGCGCAGCCTATACCGGAACAAACGCTGGCAGCGTTGCAGGCACTCCTGAACAACCTGGGCTTTGAACGACTTGGGAGATGAGCTTCGTTGGCGCATTTAAGGGCTATCGCGTCCGCTTAAAATGGACTGCCCCGTTTCGTATTGCGCAGGGTGAGCCGCTATCGCCCAGGCGATACGCTCCAGCTTATTGGCCAAGGCTCACGCCACTACATTGGAGGGATTAGCCGTTTTGGTGCGCTCGTGCACCAGCGTCTCGCGCCTACGGTGCAGCACGGAGAGGGTTTGCCGGGATTCGGTTTGGGGCGCAACCAAAAGCATCGAGGAACGCGAGGCCTCCATCACCACGACGCAGCGCGGCATTCATCTGACCCCGCTGATGGGCGTCAATGCCCTGCGCTGGTCGCTGGTGATCTGTTCCGGCGGTTACTTGCTGGCGAGCGGGTTGTTGTTCAGTGTGTTGCGCCCTTACGGGATTGCAGCCGGGCTGGCCAGTGCGCTGCCGATGTTACCGGCGGGCAAGCTGCGGACTGCGTGATCCCGGCTTCACAAGGTTTCACACCGGCATAAAAAAACCCCGCTCTTCTTGCGAAGGCGGGGTTTTTTCGGGTCTGGCTAAATCAATGCGCGTAAGTCAGCAGCAACTCGGCGGGCGCTTTGAAATCCAGGGACATCATGACGCTCAGTGCGGTAATGGTGAAGATCGAGAACACGAACAGCTTGCGTGCCCAGACCTTGTCGTCGACAGCCTTGTAGCCCGTCCACGCCATGTACAGCCAGTACATGCCCATCGCAGCAGCCACGGCCATGTAGCTCATGCCGGCGTATCCGCCGAGGGTGAGCATCAGGGTCGCGATCAGGAACGCGAGGATGTAGAGCAGGATGTGCTTCTTGGCAACTTTGATCCCGCGCTTCACTGGCAACACCGGAATCGATGCAGCCAGGTAATCGTTGAAGCGGAAGATCGCAATGGCGTAGGAATGCGGCATCTGCCACAGGCTGAACATCACCAGCAGGGTCAGTGCGGCCATGTCGAAGCTGTTGCTCACTGCGACGTAGCCGATAACCGGTGGCATCGCACCCGACAGACTGCCAATCAGCGTGCCGTGAACCGACTTGCGCTTGAAGTACAGGCTGTACAGACCGACGTAGATCACAAAGCCGATCGCTGCGAACAGAGCCGCCAGCGGGTTGGCTACGCGATACAGCAGGGCAAGGCCGGCGACCCCCAGCAAGGTGGCGTAAACCAGTGCCACCTTGAGGGAGATCAGACCCTGGACCAGTACGCGGTTCTTGGTGCGGTCCATCTTGATGTCAATGTCGCGGTCGATGCAGTTGTTGAACACACAACCGGACGCTACCACCAGGGAGGTGCCGATTACCGCGGCCAGGAAGAGGGCAAGATCGAAATGCCCCTTCGAGGCCAGGAAAAACCCGCCTGCCACAGAAAGCACGTTACCGAAAATGATCCCCGGTTTGGTGATTTGGATAAAGTGCTTAAAGGACATCGGGTCTTACCTCACTTCGCCATCATTTCAGTGTGGATGCTGAACATGATCCACAGGGACAAGCCCACCAGCAGCACAATAACCAGGGCCGCGAATACCAGCGCCGTGACGTTGTTGCGTTGAGCAGGCGAGCGGTCCAGGTGCAGGAAGTACACCAGGTGAACAACTACTTGCACCACGGCGAACAACAGTACGATCGCCAGCGTGGTGAATTTTGGCAGCGATGGATACATCACCAGCCCAAACGGAATAACGGTCAGGATCACCGACAGGATGAAGCCGATTGCATAGGACTTCACGCTGCCATGATTGGCGCCGTCGGAATGTGCGTTAGCCATTACAAAGTCCCCATCAGGTAAACAACGGTGAATACGCAGATCCAGACCACGTCCAGGAAGTGCCAGAACAGGCTCAGGCAGCTCAGACGGGTCTTGTTGGTCGAAGTCAGGCCATTTTTCTGCACCTGATACATCATGATCGCCATCCAGATCAGACCGCTGGTCACGTGCAGACCGTGGGTACCTACCAGGGTGAAGAACCCGGACAGGAAGCCCGAACGGCTAGGGCCGTAGCCTTCGGAGATCAACAGGTGGAACTCGTTGATTTCCATGGCGATGAAGCCTGCACCGAGCAGGAAGGTCATGCCCAGCCAGAACAGCACTTGCTGCTTCTTGCCCTTGAACAACGCCAGCATGGCGAAGCCGTAGGTGATCGAGCTGAACAGCAACAGGGCGGTTTCACCCAGTACGTATGGCAGCTCGAAGATGTCGTGGCCCGACGGGCCACCCGCTACGTTGTTAACCAGAACTGCATATACCGCGAAGATCGACGCGAACAAAATGCAGTCGGTCATCAGGTAGAGCCAGAAACCAAATATGGTTGTCTCGCCCGCGTCGTGGTGTTCCTCGTGCTCATGGTCGTGACCATGAGCGTGTCCAGCAGTGGTCGCTAAGTTCGACATGGTTTAAGCCTGTTCCAACTTGGTTTCAACACGGGAAGCCGGGATTGCTTTGGCGGCTACCAGACGCTTGTGCTGCTCAGCCTCGATACGCTCGATGGTCTCAACCGGCACCATGTAGCCTTGGTCATCACGGGCAGCGTGGGCAACGAAGACCACGACAGTGCCGACCAGGCCAACGATAGCCAACCACCAGATGTGCCAGATCATTGCGAAACCGAACACGGTCAGCAAAGCACCCATGTACACACCGGTTGCGGTGTTGTTAGGCATGTGGATCGGCGAGTACTTGGCCGGGGCCTTGTACGCAGTACCGTTTTCCTTGGCTTCGGTGAACGCGTCGATAGTGTCGACTCGTGGCACTACAGCGAAGTTGTAGAACGGAGGTGGCGACGAAGTCGACCATTCCAGGGTGTGGCCATTCCACGGATCGCCGTGCTCGCAGGCGTTCTCTGGCAGCTTGCGGTCACGCACGCTGACGTACAGCTGGATCAGCTGGCAGGCAATACCGATAGCGATCAGTGCTGCGCCGAACAGAGCAACGTACAGGTAAGGCACCCACTCAGGGTTGGTGCTGGCGTTCAGACGACGGGTCATGCCCATGAAGCCCAGCGCGTAGAGCGGCATGAAGGCTACGAAGAAGCCGACGCACCAGAACCAGAACGCTGCCTTGCCCCACTTCTCGTTCAGTTTGAAGCCGAACGCTTTAGGGAAGTAGAAGCTGAAGCCTGCGATGTAACCGAATACCGCGCCGCCGATGATCACGTTATGGAAGTGAGCAATTACGAACAGGCTGTTGTGCAGTACGAAGTCAGCACCCGGGATGGCCAGCAGTACGCCGGTCATGCCGCCGATAGCGAAGGTCACCATAAAGCCCAGGGTCCACAGAACCTGGCTGGTGAAGCGCAGACGGCCCTGGTAGATGGTGAACAGCCAGTTGAATAGCTTGACCCCTGTCGGGATCGAAATCAGCATCGTCGCCAGACCGAAGAAGGCGTTGACGCTTGCACCCGAACCCATGGTGAAGAAGTGGTGCAGCCAAACCATGAAGCCCAGTACCGAGATCGCGCCGGAGGCGTAGACCATCGAGTGGTGACCGAACAGACGCTTGCCGGTGAACGTGGAGATCACTTCGGAGAAGATACCGAACGCCGGCAGAATGAGGATGTATACCTCAGGGTGACCCCACGCCCAGAACAGGTTGACGTACATCATTGGATTGCCACCAAGTTCATTGGTGAAAATGTGGAAATCCATGTAGCGGTCAAGCGTCAGCAGCGCCAGGGTAGCGGTCAGGATCGGGAACGAAGCCACGATCAGAACGTTTGCCCAGGTGCAGGTCCAGGTGAAGATCGGCATGTCCATCAGCTTCATGCCAGGAGCGCGCATTTTCAGTACGGTCGCCAGGAAGTTAACCCCGGTTAACGTCGTACCTAGCCCCGACAGCTGGAGTGCCCAGATGTAGTAGTCCATCCCCACGCCAGGGCTGTACTGCAAGCCCGACAGCGGCGGATAAGCAACCCAGCCGGTCTTGGCGAATTCGCCGACGCCCAGGGACAGGTTGACCAGCACAACGCCGGACACCAGCAGCCAGAAGCTCAGGGAGTTCAGGAACGGGTAGGCCACGTCACGGGCGCCGATCTGCAGCGGCACTGCAAGGTTCATCAGGCCGGTGAAGAATGGCATCGCCATGAAGATGATCATGATCACACCGTGAGCGGTGAAGATCTGGTCATAGTGCTCAGGTGGCAGGTAGCCAGGCGAACCCTCGGTGGCCATGGCCAGCTGGGTACGCATCATGACGGCGTCGGCGAAGCCGCGCAGCAGCATGATCATGGCAACGATGATGTACATCACGCCGATTTTCTTGTGGTCGACTGACGTTAGCCATTCGGTCCACAGGTAAGTCCACTTCTTGAAGTAGGTGATTGCCGCAAACAGCGCCAGACCACCGAGCGCGATCATGGCAATGGTGACCATGACAATCGGCTCGTGGAACGGGACCGCTTCCCAACTTAATTTACCAAACATCGTTTACTCCTCTGCCCCGGCAGCTGAATGCGAACTTGTGTCCACGCCATCGATCACGGCTACTTCTTTCTTCTCGTGCTTGACCGGCTTGCCTGGCGTCATACCTTCGTACTTGTCGACGATTTTCTGAAACAGGTTCGGTGTGTACGAGGAGAACAGCTCAACCGGGTTGTTCTGGCTTGGTTTGCTCAAGGCTTCGTATTCAGCTTGGTCAAGCTGTTTAGGTGATGCTTTGACTTCACTGACCCAGGCATCAAAGTCAGCCTGAGTAGTCGCGATCGCTTTGAATTTCATGCCGGTGAAACCAGCGCCGCTGTAGTTGGCAGAGATGCCTTCCATTTCAGCGTTGCGGTTGGCAATCAGATGCAACTTGGTCGTCATACCGGCCATGGCGTAGATCTGACCGCCCAGGCCCGGAATGAAGAACGAGTTCATGACCGTGTCAGAGGTGATACGGAAATTGACCGGGGTATTGGCCGGGAACACGATCTTGTTGACGGTGGCGATACCCTGTTCCGGGTAGATGAACATCCACTTCCAGTCCATTGCCACCACTTCGATGGTAATCGGCTTGACGTCAGATTCGAGCGGACGATACGGGTCCAGCGCGTGGGTCGATTTGTAGGTGATCACGCCCAGGGCGATGATGATCAAAATCGGCACGGTCCAGATCACAACTTCGATCTTGGTGGAGTGCGACCACTTCGGTGTGTAGGTAGCGCTGGTGTTCGACGCACGGTATTTCCATGCGAAAACCAGGGTCATAATGATGACCGGCACTACGACCAGAAGCATCAGCAATGTTGCAGTGATGATCAGATTACGCTCTTCGACCCCGACCTGCCCCACCGGATCCAGTAGTGTCCATTTGCAACCTCCCAGCAGCAACATGCCGAAAAGTGGCAAAAAGCCAAGGAGTCTGGGGTACCTTTTTTTAGTCATCTCACGACCTCTAAAACAGCTTGCACAATGCAGTTGGTTTTTTTCGCCAACACTTCGCCCTGCCAAGGGTTGGCTCTTTTCCGGAATTGAATAAAAGCCTGCTCTATCACCATCAGGCGAACGGGCAAATTCCGGGTTAGCAGTGATTTCTTATTCGATACGTGGTCAATGGCCTTGTCGACCAATTCCATTTGGTGCGGAACTTAGAAGGGTTGCCAGTACCTGGGAGTCGCATGGGACGCCTGTATTGAACAACCCAGTCGGCCTTCAACTTCCCGCTTTGGCTCAGGGATGAGCAGGCTGGACGTTCAGTGCGGGCGATTGTAGTTAGGTAGCTCTCTATAAACCATGTCTCATCCGGAAATAATTCATCTCGGCACCGGTAACAATCCCTACCTATTATTACGCCCCGCGCTTTGACACCCCCCTTACTCGTGGCTGTAGCACGCCATTACCCCTCGATTTCAACGCCCCTTTTTAGCGCACGACAACCACCCCCCTACCCCTCCTGAACGCCCAAATAAAAAGGGCTACAGCCGATTTGCGTTGAGTATCGCCACGTACTTTTCAACCCCGTCATCAGCGTCAAAACGCCTCAGAGCCGTTACACGAAGTCATACGTTTAAAAGACCGTCTGTCAGACGAAGACACGCCCTGCGACAAACTCTCCGTGACAATATGTCGCAGTGCTGCGCACCCATTTTCGACGCCCGGATAACACCCTCTTTACATTTGTGCGCGGACAAAAAAACGCCCCGCACATCCAGAGGAAGAACGAGGCGCCTCATGCCAAATTTAACGCTTTGCTTAGCTGGCTTTTTGACGGTTGCGGTAAATGCCCAGAGGCACCAGCACGGCAGTCATCACAAAGGCCACAAGTGCCCACTGCGCCAGCGACAGGCCGAGCACGGGCGGGTAAGGGGTTGAGCAAAAGCCGTCTACCTGAAACCCCAGCGGGAAGATCGCCGCCAGCGGCAAGCCATCGACAATCGGCTGCAACGCGTCAAGACCGCAGCTGACTGCCGGGTTGGCCAGGATATAGACGTGACGTCCGGCAGCGGCGATTCCACCAATGGCGCTCAGCACCACCAGCACTTCCAGCACCGTAAGGCTGCGCCGGGTAGGCATCGCGGCGCCGATAAAGGCAAAGATCGCGATCAGCAGCAGGGCATAGCGCTGCAGGATACACAGCGGGCAAGGCGCCTCGCCGAGCACGATCTGCATATAGAGGGCGCCGCCAATCAGCGCCAGGCAAATCAGCCCGAGCAGAACCAGGAAGCGCTTCTCCCGGCCCAGTTGCAACATGTCATTCGTCATCCCGCGTCCCTTAGCCTGATTGTGTGTAAGCCGCGCAGTTTACACCCAGACCTGATGCCTGGATGTATCTGAACGTTACCGGAAAGGTCGCGCAAGGGGATTAATGGGGGATTAAGGTTACTTCAGCTCTGCCGCCGGGCCGAAGAACTCGTAGCGGCTTTGCTTCTCAGGCACACCCAGTGCTTTGAGGTGACGCTTGACAGCCCCCATGAAGCCTTTGGGCCCCAGGAAATATGCATCCAGGTCGCGCTCTTGCGGTAGCCATTGCGCCAGCACTTCCTCAGTCAAAAGCCCTACATGATTTGCAGATTCGCCCTGCTCGTCGTAGCAGTAAAAACGCTGCAATTGAGGGTGCTGATCGGCCAGTTCATCTACCCAAGTGCGGAAGGCGTGCACATCGGCATTGCGGGCACAGTGGATAAAGTGAATCGCACGCTTAGTCGCCAACGCAGCCTCAAGCATCGTCAGGGTCGGCGTAATACCCACGCCACCGCTGATCAGCACCAGCGGTTTTTCGCTGTCGGTCAGGGTGAAGTCGCCCGCAGGCGGGAACAGTTCCAGGGTGTCGCCTACGTTCATCCGGTCATGCAGGAAGCTGGAGACGACCCCACCGCTCTCGCGCTTGACGCTGATGCGGTAGCGACCGACCTGGGCCAGCGCAGAAAGTGAGTAATTGCGGCGCACTTCCTGACCATCAATCATCAGCTTGAGGCCGATGTACTGACCCGGAGCAAATTCAAGGATTGGCTGCTGATCGACCGGACGGAAGTAAAACGAGGTGATCTCAGCGCTTTCCTGGATCTTGGCCGCCAGCTTGAACGCTCGCCCGCCGCGCCAGCCGCCGGGGGCAGCCGCTTTTTCGTCGTAGATGGCGGCTTCGGCACCGATCAGGATATCGGCCAGCTGGTTATAGGCCGCGCCCCAGGCACTCAATACTTGAGGGGTCGCGATATCGCTGCCCAGAACCTCCTCAATCGCCCGCAGCAAGCAGCTGCCGACAATCGGGTAATGCTCAGGAAGGATTTGCAGCGCAACATGCTTGTTGATGATCTTGGCCACCAGATCGCCCAACTGGTCGAGCTGGTCGATGTGCCGTGCATACATCAATACGCCGTTGGCCAATGCACGGGGCTGGTCGCCACTGGCCTGGTTGGCCTGGTTGAACAGCGAGCGCACCTGCGGGTACTCCGACAGCATCATGCGATAGAAATGAGTGATCAGCCCCTCACCGCCGCTTTCCAGCAATGGCACGGTGGATTTAACGATGGCACGATCCTGAGCAGTAAGCATAAGGTAACTCCTGGGCACGTAGGCTTTAACAATTACCCTTTATCTATCAGCTTTCGTGCCAACATTTAAACCGTTAAAAATCAACGACTTAAAACATATATAGTCATTTTGACTCAATCTGATTTATAGTCATAACGACTATACGAGGTCAAAATGACTGCAAAACTGCTACTCACCACCTTGCTGCCGCTTGTGGCGGACTTGTCCCGCGATCTGCCCGAAAGCGAACGCTATCGACGCCTGCTGCAAGCCTTGCGCGCCCTGCTCCCCTGCGATGCGGCGGCACTGCTGCACCTGGACGGTGAATGGCTGGTGCCGCTGGCGGTCGACGGCTTGAGCCTGGATACCCTGGGGCGACGCTTTAAAGTCAGCGAGCACCCGCGTTTTGAAGCACTGCTCGCCAGCCCCGGCCCGACACGCTTCCCCAGTAATTGCGAACTGCCAGATCCCTATGACGGGCTGGTAGACGGGTTGGCGGAGCACCTGGAGGTTCACGACTGCATGGGCTGCCCGCTATTCGTGGACGAGCGTCCCTGGGGGCTGCTGACGCTTGATGCCCTGGACCCAAAACGCTTTGAGCCGATCGAACTGGACGACCTGCAGGCCTTTGCCAGTCTGGCCGCAGCCACGGTCAACGTGGCTCAACGTATCGAGCGCCTGGCATTGCGGGTGGAAGATGAACAACAGAAAGCCGAACTCTATCGACAGGCCAACGGTTCACCCAATAAAGAACTGATCGGCCAGAGCAAGATTCACAAACGCCTGCTTGAAGAAATTGCCCTGGTGGGCGGCAGTGACCTGACGGTGCTGATCACAGGCGAAACCGGTGTCGGCAAGGAGCTGGTGGCACAGGCCATTCACGCCGCCTCGCCACGGGCGGATAAACCGCTGATCAGCCTGAACTGCGCCGCCCTGCCCGACACCCTGGTTGAAAGCGAACTGTTCGGTCATGTGCGCGGCGCCTTCACCGGGGCAACCAATGACCGGCGCGGAAAATTCGAACTGGCCAACGGTGGCACCCTGTTTCTGGATGAAGTGGGCGAGCTGTCACTGACCGTGCAGGCCAAGTTGCTGCGGGTGCTGCAAAGCGGGCAGTTGCAGCGCCTGGGCTCGGATCAGGAGCATCAGGTCGACGTGCGGCTGATCGCGGCAACCAACCGCGACCTGGCCGAAGAAGTGCGCAGCGGGCGCCTGCGGGCGGACTTTTATCACCGCCTGAGTGTTTACCCGATCAGGGTGCCGGCATTGCGTGAGCGCGGGCGGGATGTGCTGTTGTTGAGCGGTTTTTTCCTGGAACAAAACCGTTCACGCATGGGCCTTGGCAGCCTGCGCCTGAGCCCGGACGCGCAAGCTGCACTGGTGCAGTATTCCTGGCCTGGCAATGTGCGCGAACTGGAGCACTTGATTGGCCGCAGCGCCCTTAAAGCCCTGGGCAGTTGCAGCACGCGACCGCGCATTTTGACCCTGACCGCCGCCGACCTGGACTTGCCAACCACCCCGCCAAGCGCTGCGGTGATTGAGCCTCAGGGCGCACCGCAGACCATTGGCGACTTGCGCCTGGCGACAGAGAACTACCAGCGCCAGCTGATCAGCGCCTGCCTTGAACGCCATCAACACAACTGGGCCAGTGCTGCGCGGGAATTGGGCCTGGACCGGGCGAATCTGGGGCGCATGGCCAAACGACTGGGCCTCAAGTAAGCCGCTGAACCTGTAGTCGCTGACGAGGTACGAGGCTGCGATGGGCTGCGCAGCGGCCCTAAGCGGTGGTCCTGCGGCCCACATCGCAGCCTCGTACCTCGTCAGCGGCTACAGGAAACTGCGTTAAGGTCGATAACCCTGTATCGCTCCCACCACAGAAGGTTTTTATGTCATCGAACAATGCCCGCGCAGACTCACTCTCCCTTCTGCTCTTCACTCTGCGCAGCGGCAAGTTGTTGGCGATCAACCTGCTCAAGGTCAGTGAAATCATTCCCTGCCCGCCACTGACCAAAATGCCCGAGTCGCACCCTAACGTGAAAGGCATTGCGGTGTTGCGTGGCACGGCGTTGTCGGTGATTGATCTAAGCCGGGCCATCGGCGAGCAACCGCTGCTCGACCCGGATGGCGGCTGTCTGATCGTGACCGATGTCAGCCGCTCCAAGCAGGGCCTGCATGTGCAAGCCGTGAGCAAAATCGTGCATTGCCTGAGCACGGACATTCGTCCACCGCCCTACGGCTCCGGCAAACGTTCGTACATCACCGGTGTCACCCAGGTCGACGGCGTGCTGGTGCAGGTGCTAGATATCGAAAAGGTGATCCACGGCATCGCTCCGGCAAAAGTCGAAGGCGCCGACCAGGACCTCAGCAAGGAAGACTCCAGACTGCTGGCCAACGCCCGGATCCTGGTCGTCGATGACAGTCAGGTAGCCTTGCAACAATCGGTCATTACCCTGCGCAATCTTGGCCTGCATTGCCACACGGCGCGCAGCGCCAAGGAAGCCATCGAACGCCTGCTGGAACTGCAAGGCACACCGGACCAGATCAATGTGCTGGTGTCCGATATCGAGATGTCGGAAATGGACGGTTATGCCTTTACCCGCACCGTGCGCGACACTCCGGACTTTGCACACCTTTACGTGCTGCTGCACACCTCGCTCAACAGCTCGATGAACAGCGAAAAAGCCCGTCTGGCCGGGGCCAATGCAGTGCTGACCAAGTTCTCGTCACCCGAGTTGACACAGTGCCTGATCCTGGCGGCGCGCACCGTTGCCGAGCAAGGTTACTGAGGGACATGAGCGATTACTGCCTGCTGTTGCGCAAAGACCTGACCCGCCCGCTGGCAGCCGCGCCCGGACCTGAAGATGTAAGCCTGGTGCCCCTGAGCGATGACCTGTTGCAACCGGTGCATGCCTTGCTTAGCCAGGGCTACAGCGACGGCAGTGGCCATGTTGATTTGTTCGGGGAGTGGAGCCACAGCCTGCTGCACGACGCCGAATTCGACCCGCAGCTGTGCTTGATCGCACTGCGTTCAGGCGTTGTGGTGGGGGTTGCGCAAGGCTGGACCAGCGCTTATCTGAAGGATTTGGTGGTGCATGCCCGACATCAAGGGCAAGGCATTGGCCAGGCGCTGCTAGCGAAGGTGTTTGCGGTGTACGCACAACGCGGTGAGCCCTGGGTTGACCTGAAGGTCATGGAGGGCAACACCAGGGCCCGCCGTTTGTACGAACGGGCCGGGATGATTCAGGTACAGCGCATCGAGCTATAAATCAGCGCTTGCCCATGGTTTTACGGGTGCCGTGTGGCGGTGCGCCCGGGGTTGTGTCGTGGCCGCCGAGGCCGCTTTTCTGGTAGTACGCCTTGCCCTGGGACTTGGCCTTGGCAAACTCGGAAGGCTTGAACGGGAAAGTGAACGCCGGGATGACCGGTTTTTTCGGGGTCTCCACAGTGGTTTCATTCTCAACCAGTTCAGCGTCCAAGGCATCAGGAGCCGTCGATTGTGTAGGAGTAGTCATGAAAGCTCCGAAATGCGGTAAAAAGTCAGGCCAAGTGGCGCAATGCCGCGCAGTATACCTGCGCGCCCCCTGTGCGTTGCACTCACTGGTCGTAAAAATCATCAATCTGCTCCCACCAAAATGACCAGCAGGGTGTTTTACCCAGGGCTAACTGTCAGCACTGTCAGTTTGCCGTCACCGTGCTGACCGGGTCGACGCGCTATAACTGAATGATCAGCCCCCACTCCACGCACATGGCGTCTATCCGGCATGCCGACCACAACTAGAAAAATCTTGCTGGGCACCCTCGTTGTAGCCCTGATCGGTGCTTCACTCTTTTGGCTCAACCGCCCTGCACCCGGCAAGTCCGCGGGCGCAGCTCCAGTGCCGGTACGGGTTGTTCAAGTGCTGCAACAAGACGTACCGCGCTATATCAGCGGGATTGGCGCGGTGTTATCACTGCACAGCGTGATGATCCGCCCGCAAATCGACGGCATTCTCACCGAGATACGGGTCAAGGAGGGCCAGGAGGTCAAGGCTGGCGATCTTCTGGCAACCCTGGATGACCGCTCGATCAAGGCCAGCCTCGACCAGGCCAGGGCCCAACTGGGACAGAATCAGGCGCAGCTGCAAGTGGCACTGGTCGACCTCAAGCGCTACCAGTTGTTGAGCGTGGACAACGGCGTATCCAGGCAAACCCTCGATCAGCAACAAGCGCTGGTCAACCAGCTCAAGGCGTCGGCGCAAGGTAATCAGGCGGCTATTACAGCGGCGCAGGTGCAGTTGTCGTATACGCAAATTCAATCACCCGTCACCGGCCGCGTGGGGATTCGAACGGTAGACGCGGGCAACTTCCTGCGGGTCAGCGATTCTCAGGGGCTGTTTTCCGTTACCCAGATCGACCCCATCGCCGTAGAGTTTTCGCTGCCCCAACAACAGCTCCCCCTGTTGCACGACTTGCTCACGGCCAAAGACCCGGCCCGGGTCAAAGCCTTTATCGGCAACGCCGACAGCAGCGGCACACCGCTGGGTGAGGGCCGCTTGAGCCTGATCGACAATCAGGTCTCGGCAACTACAGGCACGATCAAGGTCAAGGCCCAGTTCGACAACCCCAAACAAACCCTGTGGCCCGGCCAGCTGGTCAATGTCCAGATCCAGTCAGGGCTGGCAAAGAATGCGCTGGTGGTCCCGCCTCAGGTGGTGCAGCGCGGGCTGGACAACTACTTCGTGTACAGGGTCCAGGCCGACAAGGTCGAAACGGTGCCTGTGCTGCTGGTCTATCAAGACACCGAGCAGAGCATCATCACCGGCGTCAATCCCGGGGACACACTGGTCAGCGATGGCCAGTCGCGGCTCAAGCCAGGCTCGCGGGTTGAAATATTGAGTGAGCCAACGCCCGCTCAGGTGCAGCCATGACCAACAGCCGCTCGCTGTCCGCCTGGTGCGTCGACCACCCCGTCGCCACGGTGCTGCTGACGTTTGCACTGGTGCTCGTGGGGCTGATTGCCTTTCCACGCCTGCCAATCGCGCCATTACCCGAAGCCGAGTTCCCGACCATCCAGGTGTCGGCACAGCTGCCGGGCGCCAGCCCGGACACGATGGCGTCGTCCGTGGCCACGCCGCTGGAAGTGCAGTTCAGCGCCATCCCCGGCATGACCCAGATGACCTCCAGCAGCGCGCTGGGCTCGACCACCCTGACCCTGCAATTCACCCTCGACAAAAGCATCGACACCGCCGCGCAGGAGGTTCAGGCGGCCATCAACACCGCGTCCGGCAAGTTACCCAAGGACATGCCGACCCTGCCGACCTGGAAGAAGGTCAACCCGGCCGACAGCCCGGTGCTGATACTGAGCATCAGTTCATTGCACATGCCCGGCACAGAGCTCAGCGATTACGTCGAAACCCTGCTGGCGCGCCAGATCAGCCAGATTGATGGCGTGGGCCTGATCAACATCACCGGCCAGCAACGCCCGGCGATCCGGGTCCAGGCCTCGGCCGACAAGCTGGCTGCCATTGGCCTGACCCTGGCCGATATTCGCCTGGCTATCCAGCAAACCAGCCTCAATCTGGCCAAGGGCGCGCTGTACGGCCCGTCGAGCATCTCCACCCTGTCGACCAACGATCAGTTGTTTGATGCGGACGAATACGGCCAATTGATCGTCTCGTACAAGGACGGCGCGCCCGTGCAACTGCGCGACGTGGCGCGAGTGGTCAACGGTGCAGAAAACGATTACGTACAAGCCTGGTCCGGGCACCAGCCGGGCCTGAATCTGGTGATCTCCCGCCAGCCGGGGGCGAACATCGTTGAAACCGTAGACCGCATCCAGGCCGCCCTGCCCGGCCTGCAAGCCATGCTCCCCGCCTCCGTCGAAGTGACCGTGCTGAGTGACCGCACCAAGACCATTCGCGCGTCCTTGCATGAAGTTGAAATCACCCTGCTGATTGCCGTGCTGCTGGTGGTTGCGGTGATGGCGCTGTTTTTGCGCCAGTGGTCCGCGACGCTGATTGTGTCGGCGGTACTCGGAGTTTCGCTGATCGCAAGCTTTGCCCTGATGTATGTGCTGGGCTTCAGTCTCAACAACCTGACGCTGGTGGCGATTGTGGTCGCCGTGGGGTTTGTGGTCGACGATGCGATCGTGGTGGTGGAGAACATTCACCGCCATCTGGAAGCAGGCGAAAGCATGCGCGACGCCGCGATCAAGGGCTCCAGCGAGATTGGTTTTACCGTGGTCTCCATCAGCTTTTCGCTGGTGGCCGCGTTTATTCCATTGCTGTTTATGGGCGGCGTGGTCGGGCGGCTGTTCAAGGAGTTCGCCCTGACCGCGACCTCGACCATCCTGATTTCGGTACTGGTGTCACTGACCCTCGCCCCGACGCTGGCGGCCCTGTTTATGCGCTCGCCGGTGCACAAGCCGGATGCCAGGCCAGGCTTTGGCGAACGCTTGCTGGCGGGGTACGAAAAGATCTTGAAGCGCGCCCTGGCGCACCAGCGGTTGATGCTCGGCATTTTTGGCGTGACGCTGGCCATGGCCATCGCCGGGTACGTGCTGATCCCCAAGGGTTTCTTCCCGGTACAGGACACCGGCTTCGTGCTCGGCACCAGCGAAGCGGCGTCCGATATATCGTTCCCTGACATGACACAAAAGCATCTGGCGCTGGCCAACATCATCAGCAACGACCCTGCGGTCCAGGCTTTTTCCCACTCCGTGGGCGTCACCGGCAGCAACCAGACCATCGCCAACGGCCGCTTCTGGATTGCCCTCAAGGACCGGAGCCAGCGCGATGTATCGGCCAGCGAATTTATCGACCGGATTCGCCCGCAACTGGCCAAGGTGCCGGGCATCGTGCTGTATCTGCGCGCAGGCCAGGACATCAACCTCAGTTCGGGGCCAAGCCGCAGCCAGTATCAATACGTGCTCAAAAGCAACGACGGTCCGACGCTCACCACCTGGACCCAGCGCCTGACCGAAAAACTGCGCGCCAACCCGGCCTTTCGCGACTTGTCCAACGACCTGCAACTGGGCGGCAGCATCACCCACATCAGCATCGACCGGAACGCTGCAGCCCGCTTCGGCCTGACCGCCACCGATGTCGATGAGGCGCTGTACGACGCGTTCGGCCAGCGCCAGGTCAATGAATTCCAGACCGAGACCAACCAGTACAACGTCATTCTGGAGGTGGACGCGCAGCAGCGAGGCAAAGCCGAAAGCCTGGGCTACTTCTACCTGCGCTCGCCGCTGACCGGGGACATGGTGCCCCTGTCTGCCGTGGCCAAAGTAGACGCGCCTGCGAGCGGGCCGCTTTCGATCAGTCATGACGGCATGTTCCCGGCAGCCAACTTGTCGTTCAACCTCGCGCCCGGCGTGGCCTTGGGCGATGCCGTGCTGATGCTCAATCAGGCGAAAAACGAAATCGGCATGCCGAGCACCATCAGCGGCAACTTCCAGGGCGCCGCGCAGGCGTTCCAGAGCTCGCTGGCCAGCCAGCCGTGGCTGATCCTGGCGGCGCTGGTGGCGGTGTACATCATTCTGGGGGTGCTCTATGAAAGCTTTGTACACCCGTTGACGATCATTTCGACCCTGCCATCAGCCGGGCTCGGTGCGCTGCTGATGCTGTGGATATGCGGGCAGGACTTTTCAATCATGGCGTTGATCGGGCTGGTGCTGCTGATCGGTATCGTCAAGAAAAACGGCATCCTGATGATCGACTTTGCCCTGGATGCCCAGCGCAATCGCGGCCTGAGCCCGGAAGATGCCATCTATGAAGCCTGTATCACCCGGTTCCGGCCGATCATCATGACCACCCTCGCCGCCCTCCTTGGCGCCTTGCCGCTGATGCTCGGCTATGGCACCGGCGCAGAACTGCGCCAGCCCCTGGGGATTGCCGTGGTTGGCGGGCTGCTGGTGAGCCAGGCCCTGACCCTGTTTACCACGCCGGTCATATACTTGTGGCTTGAGCGGCTGTTCCATCGTTCCAAACCGATCACTGAGGCAGGTTATGCGCGTTCTGATCGTTGAAGATGAAGAGAAAACCGCCGACTACCTGCACCGCGGGCTGACCGAGCAAGGTTATACGGTGGATGTTGCCCGCGACGGCATCGAAGGCCTGCACCTGGCGATGGAGAGCGATTACGCGGTGATCGTGCTCGATGTCATGCTGCCCGGCCTCGATGGCTTCGGGGTACTGAGGGCCCTGCGCGGGCGCAAGCAAACCCCGGTGATCATGCTGACGGCACGGGAGCGGGTCGAAGACCGGATTCGCGGATTGCGTGAAGGCGCCGACGACTATCTGGGCAAACCGTTTTCATTTCTGGAACTGGTGGCCCGCCTGCAAGCCCTGACCCGTCGCAGTGGTGGTGGTCACGAACCGGTGCAGGTCACTGTCGACGACCTGTGGATAGATCTGATCAGCCGCAAGGCCAGTCGCGCCGGAACCCGCCTGGACCTGACCGCCAAGGAGTTTTCGTTGCTTAGCGTACTGGCGCGGCGCCAGGGTGAAATCCTGTCCAAGACGGCCATTGCCGAGATGGTCTGGGACATCAATTTCGACAGCGATGCCAACGTGGTCGAAGTGGCGATCAAGCGCTTGCGCGCCAAGCTCGACGGACCGTTCGAGCACAAGTTGCTGCACACCATCCGTGGCATGGGTTATGTGCTGGAGCGGCGCGGTGATTAAGCGGATCAAGGCCCTGGACTCCATCGCCATGCGCTTGAGTGCGATGTTTGCCCTCGTCGCACTGCTGGTGTTTGTGTTGATTGGCGGAGCGCTTTACCAGCAGGTCGACAAAAGCATCGGGCGCCTGCCCGAAGCGGAACTGGATGCGCGATACAGCGTGCTGGAATCGTCCATCAATCGTTACGGCACGCCTGAACACTGGGCCAAGATCAGCGCCAAGCTCAAGCTGCTCAGCGAAGAGGACAAACGCATCCGGTTCTGGGCCATCAGCGCAGACCCGTCCTATGAATACGGCAACCCCGAGGCCACAGTGCGCGAATTCGCCCAAGGCCCGGTCGGCGTGCGGGACTTGCGGCTGCCTGGCCAGGCTGACCCGTTCAAGGTACTCATCAGCGAGATTGCAGCCAAGGAACAGCGCCCGGCACTGCGCTTTTTGATTGCCATCGATACGCACACCTTTCGCCAGACCCAGCATCACCTGCTCATCGCGCTGGTCAGCCTGGCGGCTGTTGGCGTGCTTCTGGCCTCGCTGCTCGGCTATTGGGTGGCGCGCATTGGCCTCAAACCGTTGAACGATTTATCCCAGGAAGCGCAAAAACTGGCTCCGCCGCGCTTGTCCGGGCGCTTGCACCTTGCGCCGCTGGCGCCGGAGCTGGACCAACTGGTGAGTGCCTTCAATGCCACCCTGGACCGGGTCGAGCAGGCCTACACCCGCCTGGAGTCATTCAATGCCGACGTGGCCCATGAACT
The DNA here is from genome assembly GCF_059862735.1 of Pseudomonas sp. MF06569. NCBI lineage: Bacteria > Pseudomonadati > Pseudomonadota > Gammaproteobacteria > Pseudomonadales > Pseudomonadaceae > Pseudomonas > Pseudomonas sp. MF06569. The sequence continues at coordinate 243,131 of NZ_JCBCUZ010000003.1, forward strand.
GCGCTCCCCGCTGACCAACCTGATTGGCCAGACCCAGGTCGCACTGACGCGGGGACGTTCGGCCGAGCACTACTTCGAGGTGCTGCAATCCAACCTCGAGGAACTGGAGCGCCTGCGCAGCATCATCAATGACATGCTGTTTCTGGCCAGCGCCGACCAAGGGAGCAAAGCGAACAAACTGATCCACGCCTCCCTGGCAAACGAAGTGGCCACGACCCTGGATTACCTGGAGTTTATTCTTGAGGACGCACAGGTTGAGGTGAAGGTCAGCGGCGATGCCCAGGTCAATATCGAAAAAGCCCACCTGCGCCGGGCGCTGATCAACTTGCTGAACAATGCGGTGCAACATACCGAAGCCGGGCAATCGATTGACGTTCAGATCAGCCACACGGCGGATCAGGTGACCATCAGTGTCAGCAATCCTGGGGAGCCGATTGCGCCAGAACATTTACCACGGCTGTTCGAGCGTTTTTATCGGGTGGATGCGGCCCGCTATAACAGTGGTGCCAACCACGGCCTGGGGCTGGCCATCGTCAAAGCCATTGCGCAAATGCACGGTGGCGAAGTGTTTGTACGCAGCAGCGGTGGACGCAATACATTCGGGATGTATCTACCGATTTAACCTTGTGGGAGCGGGCTTGCTCGCGATGCAGACGCCTTGGTCGACAAGGTCAATCAAGGTGATGCCATCGCGAGCAAGCCCGCTCCAACAGTGGCAAAGCGTCTAGCCCGCACTCCTCACATTTGTTACCTAAAACGCAAAAGTCCTTGTCTAAAACAAGGCTTTTTCGACCCCGCCTGCCACTATAGATTTAGCCCATCACACAGCACTTGCTAAGCAAGAAGGTCTTTGAAATGTCCAGCAGTATGGGTATGGCCAGCGTTTTCGTTTTGTCGTCTTTGTTGTTGTCGCCTTTGGCCATGGCGGAAGAATCACCGGCATTCGTCGCACAAAATGCGGCACGCGCAGCTTCTTTTGAACAGAACCAGGCAGAGCTGACGGCACGTCATCAAAACGACGCCGACCACTCGCAAACACAAGCCAAAGCCAGTGTTTCGGATGAAGCCAAAGACAGCTGATTCCACCCCTCCAGACTTCCCGACCCAGTCAGTCATTTGCCAAGCATGTGACTGATTGTTTCAAAAGCCGCTACCATAGCGGCTTTTTTTTGTTTTAAAAAAAAGCACTGCCTCTCTGGAGTGCGATCAGGGACAACCTGTTTTTTTGATCAAAATAACAACTGCCGCCACTTTCAAGGAGCAACTCACTGGTGAAGTACTCACTCAAACTCAGTCCGTTATTCATTGCCCTGGCTGCAACGATCCCCCCTTTCGCCCATGCAGGTGACGACGCCGCAAAAGAAGGTTTTATCGAAGGCTCAAGCCTGAAAATCAACACTCGCAACTACTACATGAACCACGATATCCGCAGCCCCCATGCTGAAGACAGCAAGGAATGGGGCCAGGGTTTTATTGGCAAATTTGAGTCAGGCTTCACCCAGGGCACGGTCGGTTTCGGCCTGGATGCCTACGCCCTGCTTGGGCTCAAGCTCGATGGCGGTGGCGGAACGGATGGCAGCAGCATCCTGCCGGTCAGTGATGGCAACGGCAAAGCGCCCACCTCTTTCTCGTCTGCCGGAGCGGCACTGAAAATTCGTGCCTTTGATACCGAGCTCAAGGCAGGCGATCTGTTTTTGACCAACCCGGTGATTGCTGGCGGCGAAACCCGCATGCTGCCCCAGACCTTTCGCGGTGTCAGCCTGACCAACAACAGTATCGATGGCTGGATGTTCGAAGGCGGCCAGGTCAGTTTTGAAAAGCCCTACAACCAGAGCGGCATGCGCCGCCTGACTACCACCTACGGCAACCTTGGCGATCAGAGCAGCAAGCACATCACCTGGGCCGGTACTTCCTGGAGCGGCGTGCCCGGCGTTACCAGCAATTTATATGCGGCGCAGTTGCAGGACATCTGGAACCAGTACTACTACGACCTGGATTACACCTATGCACTGACCGAGAGCATCAGCCTCAATCCCGGCCTGCACTTCTATCACACCCAGGACACCGGCAAGGCGCTGCTGGGTGATATCGACAACAACACCTTCAGCCTGCACTTTGCGGTCGCAGTAGACGGACACAAGGTGACGGCGGTCTACCAGCGGGTCAACGGCAACACACCTTTTGACTATCTCTATCAAGGTGACAGCGTTTACCTCGACAACTCGCAGCAGTACTCGGACTTCAACGGCCCGAACGAGCGCTCCTGGAAGCTGCAATACGAATATGACTTCGCCGGGCTTGGCCTTGCCGGGCTGACGGCCAGCGCCTCGTACTCTCGCGGCGAACTGGATTTGACCAAGGCTGACGCCAACAGCATCGGCTACAGCAACTGGTACAACCCCGAAGGCAAGAATGCCCACCACTGGGAGCGTGACCTGGGGCTCAAGTATGTGATTCAGGAAGGCAAGGCCAAGGATCTGGCAGTGAGCCTGCGCTGGGCAACCAACCGCGGCAACACGGCTTACCAGAGCGTCGACAATGATGTCGATGAGTACCGGGTAATCATCGACTATCCTATTGATGTGTTTTAATCCTTGACCATAAGGCCAGCTTTTTAGCTGGCCTTATCTCTGTAAGGCATCCCCTTACGGCAGGGCAAAAATCGTATCTGTGAGGGTAAGCCCATTCCATTTTCCCCGCGTTCACACATCATCACCCGACGCATGCTGGTCGGGGCCAGCGCCCTCTCGGTGCTGGCCATCCTCAGCATTGTTGGCTATTTGCTGGTCAGGGAGTACCGCAACACCGAGCAAGACGCTGCACGCGCTGCGCTGAACATTGTGCAACTGATCAGCCGGGATATTCGCAACACGCTCTCGATCTACGACACCTCCCTGAGCAACCTGATCAACTTGATGCAAAGCCAGGCATTGGCCCCGCTTTCGCCACAGACTCAAAAGTCGGTGCTCTTCGACAGGGCTATTGAGGCGCCCTCCAACGCCGGGTTCTTTGTACTCGATGCCGAAGGCAAACTGATTGCCAGCTCTCGCCCTCCGGTGGCCTCGCTGGACGACGCCCGCCAGCAGCCCTGGTTCAAGGTCCACCTCACTGCAAAAAATGATGAGCTCTACATCAGCCGCCCCCTGCTTGTCAGCGAGAGCCCCAATGACTGGAACCTGATTTTGAGCCGCAGAATTACAGCCCCCGACGGGCGTTTTGGCGGTGTTGCCGTCGCCCAGATGAAAATAAGCTACTTTCAGAATCTGTTTCGCGGGCTGGACCTTGGACCGACAGGAAACATCAGCCTGATCAGCACGGACGGCATCCTGCTGAGCCAGTCTCCGGCGACAACCAAGTTTTACACCGGCCAGGACCTGAGCCAGTCGCCAACCTTTCTGCGCTTTCTCACCGAACGCTACGGCAGCTTTACCGCCATGTCCGGTGCCTACAACCTGAAACGCCTGTACAACTTCGCGCAGGTCAACGAACTGCCCATGGTGGTCGTGGTTGCCTTGTCGACCGAGCACATTTTCAGTAACTGGCAGCACACGGCCCTGTTGATCGGCAGCGCAACCCTGCTGCTCTGCATGGGCCTGCTATGGCTCACCTGGCTCCTGGTCCGCGAACTGCGCCTGCGCCAACGCGCCGAGCTGGAGCTTGCAACCCTGGCCTCCACCGACCCGCTTACCGGGCTGGCCAATCGGCGCATGCTGGATAAAACACTGGATATGGAATGGCGACGGGCGCAACGCACGGGCGCGCCGCTGTCACTGATCATGATTGATATCGATCATTTCAAGGCCTTCAACGACAGCTATGGTCATCAGGCCGGTGATGAGGCCCTGCGCCAGGTCGCACAGGCAATCAAGGCCCACGTGCGCCGCCCCGCCGATCTGGCTGCCCGCTATGGCGGCGAGGAATTTGCCGTTGTCCTGACCGAGACCGACGCCGCGGGTACTCGCCTGCTGGCTGAAAAGATTCGCAGCGCGGTGGAACACATGGAGCCTGCCAACCTGGCAACCCACACGCTCACTGTCAGCCTGGGTGCCTGCACCCGCTACGCAAAACCGGGTGACGCTCAGGACCAACTGATCAGCACTGCCGATAAAGCCCTCTATCAAGCCAAGAAGCGCGGCAGAAACCGGGTCATGGATATCAATGAAACCGGGCTCAATGCCCTGAAGCCTAAAACCACGGAATAACACCGGTACACGACGTAATCGCAACCAAAAAAAAGGCCACCCGAGGGTGGCCTTCAAAAACTAGAGAAAGAAGTTTTACTTAAACTGCCGCAACCGGACGCATGTACGAGATCGGTGCAGTGCTGGCATCTTCAAAGGTCACGACTTCCCACGCATCGGTCTGCTCAAGCAGCTTGCGAATCAGCTGGTTGTTCAGTGCATGGCCAGACTTGAAGCCCTTGAATTCACCGATCAGGCTGTTGCCCAACAGGTAAAGGTCGCCAATGGCGTCGAGGATCTTGTGCTTCACGAATTCGTCTTCATAGCGAAGGCCGTCTTCGTTCAGTACACCATCCGCGTCGACCACGATCGCGTTTTCTACGCTACCGCCGAGTGCGAGGTTGTGCTTGCGCAGGTACTCGATGTCACTCATGAAACCAAAGGTACGTGCGCGGCTGACTTCTTTTACGAACGAAGTACTTGAGAAATCCACGGTTGCACTTTGGGTGCGGTTACGGAAAACCGGGTGATCGAAATCGATCTCGAAGCTCACCTTGAACCCTTCGAAAGGGACGAAAGTGGCGCGCTTGTCGCCATCTTCCACTGTCACTTCACGCAGGATACGGATGAACTTCTTCGGCGCGTCCTGTTCTTCCAGGCCGGCAGATTGAATCAGAAACACGAAAGGCCCGGCGCTACCGTCCATAATCGGGACTTCAGACGCGGAGAGTTCGACGTAGGCGTTATCGATCCCCAGGCCAGCCATGGCCGAGAGCAAGTGCTCTACCGTGTCTACTTTTACATCGCCGTTGACCAACGTGGTCGACATCGTCGTCTCGCCGACGTTTTCCGCGCGCGCAGGGATCTGCACAACAGGGTCAAGGTCTGCACGACAAAACACGATGCCGGTATCCACAGGCGCAGGCTTGAGGGTCAGGTAGACCTTCTCACCGGAGTGCAGGCCGACACCTGTGGCACGGATAATATTTTTCAGGGTGCGTTGTTTAATCATGGCATTGGCCGCTTCAGCGCAAATTGCGAACTGGTATCAACAAAGGCTGGCGATAATAGCAGACCGAGCCTTTGCTGAACACCAATCACCTTAATAGCCCTGATTGATTTCATTAATCAGCCTGTCGACGCAGGAAAGCCGGGATGTCCAGGTAATCTAGATCGTCTTGAGGATTGAGCTTGGCAGCGGTCGTCGCGCCTTGCTGTGCCTGGTTACGCATCACGGTCGGACGGTCCAGGTCACGGTAGTTGACTACCGGCTGTTCCTGACGCTCGGTACGCGCTTCCTGACGAGCAGGTGCGTTGTGTGCCGCAGAAGCTGCGTACGAGGCTTGAACGCTGTTGTCGATGACCTTGACCGGCTTCTCGATTTTTGCGCCCAGACCGGTAGCAACCACGGTCACATGCAGTTCGTCGCGCATGTCCGGATCGATAACGGTACCGACCTTCACCATCGCGTGCTCGGAAGCAAAGGCTTCGATGATGCTACCCACGTCGGAGTACTCACCCAGGGACAGGTCAGGACCGGCGGTGATGTTGACCAGGATGCCGCGAGCGCCTTCCAGGTTTACGTCTTCAAGCAACGGGTTGCGGATAGCCGCTTCGGTCGCTTCACGTGCACGGTTCGGACCGCTGGCGCAGCCAGTGCCCATCATTGCCATGCCCATTTCGCTCATCACGGTACGCACGTCGGCAAAGTCGACGTTGATCATGCCCGGACGCTTGATGATGTCGGAGATACCGCGCACGGCACCGGCCAACACGTCATCGGCCTTGGCGAAAGCCGACAGCAGGCTTGCGTCCTTGCCCAGGATGGTGAGCAGTTTTTCGTTCGGAATCGTGATCAACGAATCGACGCTTTCGGACAGTAGACGAATACCTTCGTCAGCGATCTGCATGCGCTTGCGACCTTCGAACGGGAACGGACGAGTCACCACCGCAACGGTGAGAATGCCCATTTCCTTGGCCACTTCGGCAATGATCGGCGCAGCACCGGTACCGGTACCACCGCCCATGCCCGTGGTGATGAACACCATGTTGGTGCCCTGCAACACTTCAGCGATGCGCTCACGGTCTTCCAGAGCGGCCTGACGACCGACCTCCGGATTCGCGCCGGCACCCAGGCCCTTGGTCACGCCAGTGCCCAGTTGCAGGATGGTACGAGCGCCAATGCTTTTCAGCGCTTGCGCGTCAGTGTTGGCGCAGATGAATTCCACGCCTTCGATGTTGCTCTTAACCATATGGTTAACAGCATTGCCACCGCCACCACCAACACCGATAACCTTGATTACCGGGCTTTGCGGGATGTTGTCTACGAGTTCGAACATGGTCCCTCTCCTTTCAGTTCTCTAGTTTTTTTCGCCTACTTCTACCGCTTTGAATCTTTTTACAGCTCAAGCTTTAAAAGTTGCCCTGCACCCAGCGCTTCAGGCGCTCAAGCACAGGGGCTTTTTGTTCGTCACTGCTGTAGTTGTCGCGGTTGCTGATACCCGATATGGAAATACCGTCTGACTGCTTTTGCAGTCCGTACAGCAACAAGCCCACAGCGGTGGAGTAAATCGGATTGCGCACAACGTCGGTCAAGCCCTTGAAGCTGTGCGGCACGCCCAGGCGAACCGGCATGTGGAAGATCTCTTCGGCCAGTTCGACCGCGCCTTCCATCTTTGAAGTACCACCGGTCAAAACGATGCCTGCAGGGATCAGGTCTTCGTAGCCGCTGCGACGCAGCTCCGCCTGGATCAGGGTGAACAGTTCGTCGTAACGCGGTTCGACCACCTCGGCCAACGCCTGACGCGACAGCTCGCGCGGTGGACGATCGCCTACGCTCGGCACCTTGATGGTTTCGCCGGCGCCAGCCAGCTTGGCCAGTGCACAGGCGTAACGAATCTTGATTTCTTCGGCATATTGGGTCGGTGTACGCAGCGCCATCGCGATGTCGTTGGTCACCTGATCACCCGCAATCGGGATCACTGCCGTGTGGCGAATCGCGCCTTCGGTGAAGATCGCGATGTCGGTAGTACCGCCACCGATATCGACCAGGCAAACGCCCAGTTCTTTTTCGTCATCGGTCAGCACTGAGTAAGCCGACGCCAGTTGCTCGAGGATGATGTCGTCCACCTCAAGGCCACAGCGGCGCACGCACTTCTCGATGTTCTGTGCGGCATTCACGGCGCACGTCACTACGTGAACCTTGGCTTCCAGACGTACGCCCGACATGCCCAGTGGCTCACGAACGCCTTCCTGGTTGTCGATCACGTAGTCCTGCGCCAGGGTATGCAGCACGCGCTGGTCAGCCGGGATCGCGACGGCCTGGGCAGCGTCGAGCACGCGTTCAAGGTCGGCCGAGCTGACTTCGCGATCCCGAATCGCCACGATGCCGTGGGAGTTCAGGCTGCGGATGTGGTTGCCGGCAACGCCGACAAACGCCGAGTGAATCCGGCAACCGGCCATCAGCTGCGCTTCTTCGATGGCGCGCTGGATCGATTGCACGGTGGACTCGATGTTCACCACCACGCCTTTCTTCAGGCCCCGGGACGGATGCGTGCCAATACCGACGATTTCGATCGTGCCGTCTTCACCGACCTCGCCCACCAGCGCCACCACCTTGGAGGTGCCGATATCGAGACCGACGATCATTTTTCCGCTTTGCACGTTTGCCATGGGTCCTGCCTCTTCTTAATTCTTCGCGACAGCGGGTTGGGCTATCGTGGGTGCCACAGGTTCCCGCCAGCCGACGGCCAATCCGTTGGCATAACGCAAATCGATGCGCGCTATGTTTGTAATCTGTTCTTTCAGCGTTTTTTCATAGATGGCTATGAAGCGACGCATTTTTTCTACCAGATGATCGCGCCCCAACAGCAACTCGATCCCTGGCCCTGCACTGCCGGCTCCGGTGGTCAGGAACCAGCTACCGCGCTCACGCAATTCCAGCCGGGCAATTGAAAAACCCATCGGACGCAGCATCTGGCTCAACACCTGATACTGCTGCATCACTTGCTGCTGAGCCCGTTGTGGACCAAACAGCTGCGGCAAATGCTCATAGTTGGCCAGCTCACGCGGAGTGAACGCCTGGCCCTGGTTGTTGAGCAGTGCTTCATCACCCCAGCGGGCGACCGGCAGTTGCTCTTCAAGGCGAATCACCACCTGGTCGGGCCATACACGACGAACTTCGGCGTGGGCGATCCAGGGCATTTGCTCAAGCTCGGTGCGCATGCCTGCCAGGTCTACTGTGAAGAAGCTCGCCGCCACATACGGAGCGATACGCTGCTGCACGGCTTGCTGGCTGATGTAAGTCAAATCACCCTGCACGTTGACATTGGTGATCGGCCGATCTGCATACGGCATCAAACGCTGTGCACCTTCGTAGGTGCCATAACCCAGCGCCACCAGCAGTACCGGCCAGAACAAGGCTTTCAAAAAGCCAAAATTGGCTTTTGGCAAACGCACCGACATCGGCTCTTTCGCCACCATCCGGCTGGCGCCACGCGGCACCGGCTTGCGGCCGGGAGCAGGTGGTTGATGACGAAGCGATGCACCTTGCATGGACTTAACCCCGCGCCTCTAAGCTTGCCGCCAGAATCGACAGCACCAACTGTTGAAAATCCAGACCCGCCGCCTTGGCCGCCATAGGCACCAGGCTGTGATCGGTCATGCCCGGCGCGGTGTTGACTTCCAGCAGCCAGAACTGGCCTGCGGTGTCCTGCATCACGTCCAGGCGGCCCCAACCGGCAATACCGATCGCCTCGCAGGCTTTCGCCGTGAGGTCCATGAGCTCTTGTTCCTTGGCACTGTCGAGGCCGCACGGGATTCGATACTGGGTATCGTTGGCCACGTACTTGGCGTCGTAGTCGTAAAAGGTGTGGGGCGTACCCAGGGCAATAGGAGGCAACACCTGGTCACGCAGGGTGGCGATGGTGAACTCAGGACCCGAGATCCATTGTTCAACCAACACTTGCGAGTCGTACTTGCTGGCATCAACCCAGGCGACGATCAACTCGTCAACATTATTCACCTTGGCCATACCGATACTTGAACCTTCATGTGCCGGTTTGACGATCAAAGGGAAGCTCAGTTCCTTGGCTGCACAAATACAGTCGGCTTCGCTGCTCAACACAGCGTGACGCGGCGTTGGAATACCCAGGCTGTGCCACACCTGCTTGGTACGCAGCTTGTCCATGGCCAGGGCCGACGCGAGGATGCCACTGCCGGTGTAGGGGATGCCCAGGCACTCCAGCAGGCCTTGCATGCTGCCGTCTTCACCGCCACGGCCGTGAAGGATGATGAACGCACGGTCGATCTTTTCGTGGGTGATGCGGGTGATGAAGTCATCGCCCACATCGATACCGAAGGCATCCACACCGGCGCTTTGCAGCGCACCCAGTACGGCATTGCCCGATTTCAACGAGACTTCACGCTCAGCGCTTTTGCCGCCGAACAACACCGCCACACGGCCAAAATCGGCAGGGGCAATGGTCGAGAACAGGTTGGCGTAGGCAGCAGTCATTTCAACTTTCCTTCACTGGTAGCAACAACAGCACCTGCGAACAGCGGGCTCTTGATAAGTTGCGGTGCCAGACGGCCGATATCGCCCGCCCCTTGGCACAACAGGATGTCGCCGGCGCGCAGCAGCGGCTTGACGATCGGCGCCAGCTCAACGCCGCGCTCGATGTAGATCGGGTCCAGCTGACCGCGCTGGCGGATGCTGTGGCACAGCTGGCGGCTGTCAGCGCCCGGAATCGGCTCTTCACCGGCCGGGTAGACTTCCATCAACAGCAATACGTTGGCATCGGCCAGCACCTGGACGAAATCGTCGTACAGGTCACGGGTACGGCTGAAACGGTGCGGCTGGTAAACCATCACCAGACGGCGCTCCGGCCAGCCACCGCGTACGGCCTTGATGACCGCTGCGACTTCCGTCGGGTGATGACCGTAATCATCGACCAGCATCACGCTGCCGCCTTCAACAGGCAGCTCGCCGTACACCTGGAAGCGACGACCCACACCCTCAAAACCCGACAAGCCCTGAACGATGGCTTCATCGCTGATGCCTTCATCGCTGGCAATGCAGATGGTTGCCAGGGCATTGAGTACGTTGTGGTTACCCGGCATGTTCACCGACACGTCCAGCGGCTCGCGGTCCGGGCGCAGCACAGTGAAGAACGTCTGCATGCCTTGCTGGCGAACATTGATCGCGCGCACGTCAGCCGCTTCACTGAAGCCGTAGGTGACGGTCGGACGCTTGACCAGCGGCAGGATTTCACGCACCACCGGATCGTCCAGGCACAGCACGGCCAAACCGTAGAACGGCAGGTTGTGCAGGAACTCTACGAAGGTCTTCTTCAGCTTGTTGAAGTCACCTTCATAGGTCGCCATGTGGTCGGCGTCGATGTTGGTGACCACTGCAACCATTGGCTGCAGGTGCAGGAAGCTGGCATCGCTCTCGTCAGCTTCGGCAATCAGGTAACGGCTGGTGCCCAGCTGTGCATTGGTGCCAGCTGCATTCAGGCGACCACCGATCACGAACGTCGGGTCCAGGCCACCGGCCGCGAACACCGAAGCCAGCAGGCTGGTCGTGGTGGTTTTACCGTGTGTACCGGCAACGGCGATGCCGTGGCGATAGCGCATCAGCTCAGCCAGCATCTCGGCCCGAGGCACTACCGGAATACGGCGCTCCAGGGCAGTCGCGACCTCAGGGTTGGAGGTATTAACAGCACTCGACACCACCAGCACATCGGCGTTGGCGGCGTTTTCGGCGCGGTGCCCGATAAAGATGTGCGCGCCGAACGACTCAAGACGCTCGGTCACAGGTGATGCATTCAAGTCCGAACCCGACACGTCATAACCCAGGTTCAGCAACACCTCGGCAATGCCGCACATGCCCACACCGCCGATACCGACAAAGTGGATACGACGGATGCGACGCATCTCGGGTTGTGGCATAGCTTTTTGATTCTCAACCATTGGCCACCTCCAGGCAGATATCTACTACGTTGCGGGTCGCATCAGGTTTGGCCAGGCGGCGGGCATTGGCCGCCATGCTGTTCAGTCGTTCCGGTTGCATCAAAACCTCTGTCAGGCGTGCAGCCAGTTCGGCTGCGCCAGTTGTCGCTTGCGGCATCAGGAAGGCTGCGCCCTCGCGTGCCAAAAAGTCGGCATTACGGCTCTGATGGTCGTCAATCGCGTGGGGCAAAGGCACCAGCAGCGAAGGCAGACCGGCCGCAGCCAGTTCACTGACGGTCAGCGCGCCTGCGCGACAAACCACCAGGTCGGCCCAGCCATAGGCATGGGCCATGTCTTTGATAAAAGGCTGCACGTCAGCCTCGACACCGACCGCGGTGTAGCGCTCGGCTGTAATCTGGTCATGCTGTTTGCCTGCCTGATGAAACACGTCAGGACGAACGTCAGCCGGCACCTTGGCCAAGGCTTCAGGCAACAATTTGTTCAGCGGTTCAGCGCCCAGGCTGCCACCCAGCACCAGCAGGCGCGCCTTGCGCCCTTCCAGTGCGGCCCGTGGCGCAAGGGTGAACAGTTCAGGGCGTACCGGGTTGCCGGTGGTACGCAGTTTGTCGCAGGCCGCGAAGGTTTCAGGGAAGGCTTCGCACACGCGACGGGTCATGGGCACAAGCAGACGATTGGCCGTGCCGGCTACCGCGTTCTGCTCGTGAATGATCACCGGCACACCGCAGATTTTGGCTGCCAGACCGCCAGGTCCGGTCACGTAGCCACCAAATCCCAGCACACACACCGGCTTGAGCTGGCGAATGATCTTGCGCGCCTGAAACAGCGCATTGAGCAGCACAAAGGGCGCTTTGATCAGCGACAGTTTGCTCTTGCCCCGCAAGCCCGCGACATTGATCAGGTGCAGTTTGAAACCAGCAGGTTCAACCAGTTCGTTCTCGATACCACGGGGAGTACCGAGCCAGTGCACGGTGTAGCCCCGAGCTTCGAACTCGCGTGCGCAGGCCAGCGCCGGGAACACGTGGCCGCCGGTGCCGCCCGCCATGATCAGCACATTAGCGCCCATGGGTCGGCTCCTCATCGAAGTCGCTTTCTTTGAAATCGGTCTCTTCGCTGCCCAGGTGGGTTCGACTCTCCCACTCGATGCGCAGCAACAAGCCCATGCACACACAGCAAATCACCAGCGAGCTGCCGCCATAACTGAGGAATGGCAGGGTCAGGCCCTTGGTGGGCAGCAAACCGACGTTTACCCCGATATTGATCAGGAACTGGCCGATCCACAGGAACGACAAGCCATACGCCATATAGGCCGCGAAATACTGTTTGGCGCGCTCGGCCCACAAGCCGATGTACATGCCGCGAACACAGACGAATACAAACAGGCCCACGGTCAGCAACGAGCCGACTACGCCCAGTTCTTCAGCCAGCACCGAGAACACGAAGTCGGTGTGCGCTTCAGGCAGGTAGAACTGTTTTTGCACGCTGTTACCCAAACCGACGCCAAGCCACTCCCCGCGACCGAACGCGATCAGGGCTTGGGTCAGTTGGTAGCCGGAACCGAACTGGTCGGACCACGGGTCGGTGAACGTGATCAAGCGCGCCATCCGGTAAGGCTGCGCCTGGACCAGAACAAACACCGCACCCACCGCCAGCGCCACCATCAGGGCGAAGCGGAACAGGCCGACACCACCCAGGAACAACATGGCAGCCGCCGCGCCCATCATTACAACGGTGGCACCGAAGTCCGGCTCCATGAGCAGCAGGCCAGCCATAGGCAGTAAAACAATGAAAGGCTTGAAGAAGCCCATCCAGCTCTCGCGAACTTCCTTCTGCTGGCGCACCAGGTAGCCCGCGAGGTAGATCACCACGAACACCTTGGCGATTTCGGAAGGCTGCACGTTAAAGAAGCTGAACCCGATCCAGCGCATGGAGCCGTTCACTTCACGCCCGATACCTGGAATCAGCACCATCACCAGCAAGCCAAACGCACCGATCAGCAACAACCAACCCAGGCGTTGCCAGGTCGCAATCGGCACCATCATGGTCATGATGCACGCGCCCAGACCGAGGACGATGTAAAACAGGTGGCGGATCATGTGGTACAGCGTGTTGCCCGACTGCAAAGCGGCAACTTCGGACGATGCCGAAGTAATCATCACCAGCCCAAGGCCCAGCAGTGCCAGGCAACCGGCCAGCAACGGGAAGTCGAGATCGATGCCACGGCCCGTGATCAGCGGCGAAGGATAAGGCTTGAGGATGCCGAAAATCATGCCAGCACCTCCACGGCACGGGCAAACAACTGGCCGCGCTCTTCATAGTTCTTGAACATGTCAAAACTGGCGCAGGCAGGCGACAGCAGTACCGCATCGCCAGGCTGAGCCAGCGCACGGCTTTGCTCGATCGCTTCGTCAAGCGAACTGACCCGCACTTGTGGCACCGAGTCGCCCACCGCCTCTGCGATCAAGTCGGCATCCCGGCCCATCAGCACGACGGCACGGCAGTATTTGGCGACCGAATCACGCAGGCCGCTGAAGTCGGCACCCTTGCCGTCACCGCCAGCGATCAGGATCAGCTTGCCGTCCATGTCCATGCCCAAGCCATCGATGGCAGCCAGTGCTGCACCGACGTTGGTGGCTTTGGAGTCGTTGTAGTAGCTCACGCCATCGAGCTCGCGGATCCACTGGCAGCGGTGTTCAAGGCCGGTGAAATTGCGCAGGCTTTCCAGCATGGCATCGAACGGCAAGCCCACGGCATGACCCAGTGCCAATGCCGCGAGTGCATTGGCCTGGTTGTGAGCGCCACGCACCTTCAGTTCGCGAACTGGCATCAGGTTCTGAAATTCAAAGGCGAGGTATTTTTCGCCGTTTTCTTCACGCAGGCCAAAAGCCTTGAAATCCGGCGCACTGAGGCCGAAGGTCCAGCACGGCTGACCTTCACTCATCAGTGGGCGCGTCAACGCGTCCTGACGATTGACCACCACTTGCCTGGCACCACGGAAAATCCGGTGCTTGGCCAGGTGATAGGCAGGCAGGCCGCTGTAACGGTCCATGTGGTCTTCGCTGACGTTGAGCACGGTGGCCACTTCAGCGCCCAGCTGGTTGGTGGTTTCCAGCTGGAAGCTCGACAGCTCCATCACGTACAGCTCGATGTCATCGCTCAGAAGATCCAGGGCCGGCGTGCCGAGGTTGCCACCGACCGCCACGCGCTTGCCGGCTGCCGCAGCCATTTCGCCAACCAGCGTGGTCACAGTGCTTTTGGCGTTGGAACCGCTTATTGCAACGATCGGCGCCTTTGCGTTACGCGCGAACAGGTCGATGTCACCCGACAGTTTCACGCCACGGGCCGCCGCTGCCTGCAGGGCCGGGGTCGCCAGTGCCAGGCCGGGGCTCACGTAAAGCTCGTCGGCACGGCACAGGAATTCGACATCCAGTTCGCCACAACGCACTTCCACTTGCGGGTAGTCACGGCGCAGCGTGGCCAGCTCCGGTGGATTTTCCCGCGTGTCTGACACGGCAAACGACACGCCCCGCTGCGCTAGAAAGCGCACCAGGGACATGCCGCTCTTGCCGAGGCCGACAACGATGCGGAAGTGGTCAGAAGCGATCAGAGACACAGGTTCTACCTCAGCTTCAACGTGGCAAGACCGATCAACACGAGGATCACGGTGATAATCCAGAAGCGGACGATCACGCGAGGCTCGGGCCAGCCCTTGAGTTCAAAGTGGTGATGAATCGGCGCCATGCGGAACACCCGCTTGCCGGTCAACTTGAAGGACGCTACCTGGATCACCACGGACAGGGTTTCCATCACGAACACACCGCCCATGATGAACAGCACGATTTCCTGACGCACGATCACCGCGATGGTGCCCAGGGCCGCGCCCAGCGCCAGTGCGCCGACGTCACCCATGAACACTTGTGCCGGGTAGGTGTTGAACCACAGAAATCCGAGACCGGCGCCAATCAGCGCACCGCAGAATACGATCAACTCACCGGCGCCCGGGACATACGGGATCAGCAGGTAGTCGGCAAATTTCACGTTGCCCGACAGGTAGCAGAAGATACCCAGCGCACCGCCCACCATCACGGTCGGCATGATCGCCAGGCCATCCAGGCCGTCAGTCAGGTTGACCGCGTTGCTGGACCCCACGATCACGAAATAGGTCAGTACAACAAAGCCGATACCCAGCGGGATACTGGCGTCCTTGAGGATAGGCAGGATCAGGGTGGTTTCGACTGCGCTTGGTGCCGTCACGTACAAGAAGATCGCTGCACCCAGGCCAAACACCGACTGCCAGAAATACTTCCAGCGGCTCGGAAGGCCCCGGGAGTTTTTCTCGATGACCTTGCGATAGTCATCGACCCAGCCAATGGCGCCGAACAGCAGGGTCACGATCATCACGACCCACACATAACGGTTGCTCAGGTCAGCCCACAGCAGGGTACTGACAGTGATTGCAGACAGAATCAACGCGCCACCCATGGTCGGGGTGCCGGATTTGGACAAATGGGATTGCGGACCGTCGTTACGGACCGATTGGCCGATCTGACGGTTTTGCAGGGTGCGGATCATCCACGGCCCCAGGCACAGCGACAAGGTCAGCGCGGTCAGCACCCCGAAAATCCCCCGCAGGGACAGGTACTGGAAGACCGCGAAGCCTTTGTAGAACTGTTGCAGATACTCCGCTAGCAGCAGCAGCATTAATGTTTCTCCCCGCTGGAACCGCACAAAGCCGCAACGACGTTTTCCATCGCAGCGCTGCGCGAGCCCTTGATCAAAATAGTGGTGTTTGTTTCGTGCTCAGCGCGAAGCGCCTTGATCAGGTCAGCCTGATTGGCGAAGTGACGAGCCTGGTGTCCAAATGCTGTGACGGCATGAGCCATCATGGGTCCCACCGCATAGAGCGCTGAAACTTTGTCGGCGGCATAAGCGCCTACTTCACGATGTCCTTGCTCCGCCCACTCACCCAGTTCGCCAATATCTCCGAGCACCAGGACGGTGCGGCCGGAAAAGGCGGCGAGTATATCAACGGCAGCGCACATTGAGGTGGGGTTTGCGTTGTAAGTGTCATCAATAATTCGCAGGCCATCAGCGGTCAGTTGCGCAACCGCGCGACCTTTGACCGGCAACACGGCTTCAAGGCCGGTTTTGATGCCAAACAACGAGACACCCAGGGCATGGGCTGCCGCTGCGGCCGCCAATGCGTTGGCCACGTTATGGTTGCCCAGCAGGTTGAGTTGAACCGGTTCGACACCCAGCGGACTGTGCAACTTGAAGCCCGGGCACCCCCGTGGGTCACGGGTCAGATCGCTGGCATGGAAGTCGGCCTGGGGGTTTTCCAGGGCAAAGCTCAGCACTTTGCGCCCCGCGGCACGGTTCTTCCAGATGGCGAATGCCTTGTCATCCAGGTTCAGAACAGCGATACCGTCAGCATCCAGGCCTTCAATGATCTCGCCCTTGGCTTCAACGATTTTTTCCGGACCGCCAAACTCGCCCACATGGGCTGTGCCGGCATTGTTGAGCACGGCGACATGAGGTTTGGTCAAGGCCACGCTGTAGGCGATTTCGCCAACACGCGAAGCGCCCAGTTCAATGACTGCAGCCGTATGTTCGGTGCTCAGTTCAAGCAGCGTCAGCGGCACGCCCAGATCGTTGTTCAGGTTACCTTTGGTCGCCAGTACCGGACCACGGGTACGCAGAATGCAGGCGAGCATTTCCTTGACGGTGGTCTTGCCACTGGAGCCGGTAATGGCCGCAACCGGTTTGTCAAAGCCGGTACGATTGAGCGCGCCCAACTGACCCAGCGCTTCTCGCGTGTCTTTGACCACCAGCTGAGGCAGTGCCGACTCAGGCACTTCGCGCTCGACCAGGGCGGCAACGGCGCCCTTGGCAGCCACTTCATTCAAATAATCGTGACCATCAAAGCGTGGACCGGTCAGGGCAATAAACAGCTGCCCCTTGGTAATTGCACGACTGTCGATGCTGACGCCATTGAAGCGGCAGTCCGCTTCAACCAGTCGCCCCTGCAGGGCAGCAGCCACTTCACTCAGCAACAGAGGCTTAAGCATGGGCAGCCTCCCAGGTATTCAGGGCTTTCTCGGCTTCTACCAGGTCAGAAAAATCATGGCGTTCGCCGTTGATTTCCTGATAGTCCTCATGGCCTTTACCGGCCAGCACGATCACGTCTTCGGCGCTGGCAGCGGCGATCAATTGAGCAATGGCATCACCGCGGCCAGCGACAAAGGTGACGCTTTGTGGCGCGGTAAAACCAACACGAATGTCATCAAAGATCTGCGCGGGCGCTTCTGTGCGCGGGTTGTCGTCTGTGACCAACACACCGTCAGCCAGACGCTCAACCACTTGCGCCATCAATGGACGCTTGCCGCGATCGCGATCGCCGCCGCAGCCGAACAGGCACAGCAATTTGCCTTTGGCGTGTGGGCGCAGAGCCAGCAGTACTTTTTCCAGAGCGTCCGGGGTATGGGCGTAGTCGACCACCACCAGCGGTTTGGTGCCGCCGCCCAGGCGCTGCATGCGCCCGACCGGACCTTCAAGTTTCGGCAGCACGGCCAGAATTTCATCCAGCGCGTAATCCAGACCCAGCAAGGCACCTACAGCGGCCAGTACGTTGCTCAGGTTGAAGCGCCCGAGCAAGGAACTGCGCAGAAGGTGCTCGCCTTGGGCCGTCACCACGGTGGCGCGAACGCCGTCGTCATCGAAGGTCGCATCGCGGCAATACAGCGTGGCACTGCTGTCTTCAAGGCTATAAGTGATCAGGCGCGAACCGTGCTTTTCAGCGGCCAGCTGGCGACCGAACTCATCATCCAGGTTCAGTACGCGGCAACGCAGGTCCGACCAGGCAAACAGCTTGGCCTTGGCAGCGGCATAAGCCTCCATCGTGCCGTGGTAATCCAGGTGATCACGGGACAGGTTGGTCAGCACGGCAACGTCGAACGCCAATGCGCTGACACGCCCCTGATCCAGGCCATGGGAGGAAACTTCCATCGCGACAGCCTTGGCACCGGCCTTTTTCAGGTCGGCCAACATGGCCTGAACGGCAATAGGGTCTGGCGTGGTGTGGCGACCGCTTTGCAGCGCGCCATAAAAGCCCGTGCCCAGCGTACCAACGATGCCGCAGTGCTGGCCCAGCAGGTCCAGTGCTTGCGCGACCAACTGGGTGACGCTGGTTTTACCGTTGGTGCCGGTCACGCCAACCAGATTGAGGTGACGGCTCGGCTCACCATAAAAACGCCCGGCGATATCAGATAGCTGAGCCGCCAGACCCTTGACCGGAATCAGTGGAACCGAAGTGATTGGCAGTACATCTGCCCCCTCTACTTCATAGGCAACGGCAGCTGCGCCGCGTTTCAACGCGTCAGCGATATGCTCACGACCATCGAGCTTGCCGCCGGGTACCGCAAGGAACAGATCACCTGCGCGTACATTGCGACTGTCGAGAGTCAGTTCACGAATCAGCAGATCGTGGCCGGCGTGAGGAAAAATCTTGTTCAGGCTCAGGGACATTAGCCGCGCCCTCCTTTGGCTGCTGCCGCAGTAGCGGCTGCTTGTTGCTCCGCTGCCGTCGGCAGGTTATCCGGGGTCACGTTCATCAGACGCAGCGTGCCGGACATGACTTTGCTGAATACCGGAGCGGAAACCAGACCACCGAAGTAGCCCGCCTTGCTCGGTTCATCGATCACTACAACGATCGCGTAACGCGGGTCGCTCATGGGGCCGAAGCCGGCGAACAGGGAACGATAAGAGTTCACTGCGTAGCCTTTGACGCCGCCGGAAGATGTTTTACGCGCTGTACCCGACTTGCCGCCAACGTGATACGCCGGCACCTTGGCACGCCATACACCGCGAGGGTTTTCGATCACTTCCTGGAGCATGCCCTGCACCGTTTTGGCGACTTGTTCGGGCATGACTTGAGTCGCATCTACAGGCTTGTCCTTGTCAGTCTTGAGCAGGGTCAGCGGGGCAAGCTTGCCGTTGTTGGCCAGTGCCGAAAACGCGTGAACCAGCTGGATAGCGGTGACGGACACGCCGTAGCCGTAAGACAGGGTCGCGGTTTCAGCCTTGCGCCACTCGCGGTAGTTGGGCAGGTTGCCGACACGCTCACCCGGGAAACCCAGGCCGGTGTCTTGCCCCAGGCCCATCTTGGCCATCTGGCGGAAGATCGCTTCACCACCGATATCGAAGGCAACCTTGCTCATGCCCACGTTACTGGAGTTGATCAGGATGCCGGTCAGGTCGAGGACCGGACCTTCGGAACGGGATACGTCACGAATGGTGTACTTGCCCAACTGCAGGGTGCCCGGATAAACCTCTACCTTGTCGGTAGGCTTCCAGCGCCCGGTTTCCAGCGCCGCACTCATGGAGATCGGCTTGACCGTCGAGCCCGGCTCGAACACGTCGATCATGGCGCGGTTACGCATCATCGCCGGTTGCAGGTTGCGACGGTTGTTGGGGTTGTAGGTGGGCTGGTTGACCATCGCCAGAATCTCGCCGGTCTTCACATCCATGATCACCAGGCTGCCAGCCTTGGCGCCGTTCTCGACCAGCGCATTGCGCAGTTCGCGGTTGGCCAGATACTGCAGGCGCAGGTCAATCGACAACGCCAAGGTCTTACCTGCCTTGGCGTTTTTAGTCACTTGCACGTCTTTGATCAGACGCCCGCGCCTGTCCTTGATCACTTGCCGCTTGCCCGGAACCCCGGCCAGCCACTCGTCATAGGCCAGTTCGACGCCTTCACGACCTTTATCGTCGATATCGGTAAAGCCGACCATGTGCGCCGTCACTTCACCGGCAGGGTAAAAGCGGCGGAACTCTTCAATGCCATAAACACCCGGCACCTTGAGGTCGAGCACAACCTGGCCCTGCTCTGGGGTCAGGCCCCGAACCAGATAGATAAATTCTTTATTGGCTTGCTGCTCCAGGCGGGCCGTCAGCACTTTGGGGTCTTGCCCAAGCGCGTGTGCCAAGGCTGGCCAACGGTCTTTGGCAACCTGCATTTCCTTGGCGTTGGCCCACAGGGTCGTCACCGGCGTACTCACGGCCAGCGGCTCACCATTGCGGTCGGTAATCAGGCCACGGTGTGCAGGAATCGGGATATGCCGCAGGCTGCGTGCATCGCCCTGCCCCTTGAGGAAGTCATGGTCGATCACTTGCAGGTAAACGATCTGGCACGCGATCGCGCCTACCAGCAGTGCCAGCAATGCCAGCACCACACGAAAACGCCACGGGTAGAGCGCGCCTTCGAGTTTGATCATGGCGCCACCATTCGAACTTCTGCTGCGCCTGGAATGCGCATCTTCAGTTGTTCGCTGGCCAATGACTCGATACGGCTATGGGCGGTCCAGGTGCTTTGTTCGAGAATCAAACGCCCCCATTCTGCCTGCGCCTTGTCCCGCACACTCAGCTCCCCGTACAGGGTGTTGAGCAACTGACGGTTCCAGTGGGCACTGTAAGAAACGCCCACAGCCGAAACCAGCACGCCAAGAAATAGCAGCAGCATGAAAAAACTTCCGCCGGGAAGTGGTTTGGCGAAGAGCTTGTTCAACGAAGCTTCTCCGCGACGCGCATTACAGCGCTGCGCGAACGTGGATTGGCTTTGAGTTCGGCATCGGACGCGGTCTGGGCCTTGCCGTGAATTTTGATTTTCGGAACAAAAGCGACGTGCTGAACGGGCAAGCCGCGCGGCAGGTTGTCAGGCTCACCCTTGACCAGTTTGCGCATGAACAATTTGACGATACGGTCTTCCAGGGAGTGAAAGCTGATCACCACCAGACGGCCGCCGATTGCCAGGGACTCCAATGCAGCCTCAAGGCCAGCCTCAAGGTCACCCAGTTCGTTGTTCACGTGAATACGCAAACCCTGGAAGGTACGGGTTGCAGGGTGTTTGCCCTTTTCCCAGGCCGGATTGGCCACTTTCAAGACTTCAGCCAGATCACCGGTGCGCTCAAACGGCTTGATGTCTCGACGCTCTACCACCGCGCGAGCCATACGACCGGAAAAGCGCTCTTCGCCATATTCCTTAAATACGCGGGCAATTTCTTCCTGGGATGCCGTGTTGACGAACTCGGCAGCGCTGATGCCGCGGTCCGGGTCCATACGCATGTCCAGCGGGCCGTCATTCATGAAGCTGAAACCGCGCTCCGGATCATCAAGCTGAGGCGAAGACACGCCCAGGTCGAGCAGTACACCGTCGACCTTGCCGGCCAGACCGCGATCGGCGATTTCGGATCCCATTTCAGCAAAACTACGCTGCACAATAACAAAGCGGCCGTCTTCGGCCGCTAGCGCTTGCCCTGTGGCAATCGCCTGTGGATCTTTATCGAACCCGAGCAATTGCCCCTCGGGGCCCAGCTTCTGGAGTATCAGGCGGCTATGTCCGCCGCGACCGAAGGTGCCATCCAGATAGCATCCATCAGGACGTACGGCGAGAGCCTCTACGGCTTCGTCAAGCAGTACGGTGATGTGGTTGAAGCCGCTATCTATAGTCACAGGATTAAATCACGCAGTTCGTCAGGCATCGCGCCCGGTTGTTGAATGGCTGCAAGGTCAGCGGCAGAAACAGCTTCCCAGGCATCCTCGTCCCACAGTTGAAACTTGTTTAGCTGGCCTACCAACATCGCGCGCTTATCCAACTTGGCATATTCACGCAAACGTGGCGGCACCAGAAAACGACCACTGCCATCGAGCTCAAGATCGACGGCATTACCAATCAACAGACGTTGCAAACGGCGGTTTTCTTCACGCAACGAAGGCAGCGCCCGAAGCTTGGTTTCAATCAATTCCCACTCATCAAGCGGGTACACACATAAGCAGGGATCTACCGCATCAATGGTCACGATCAGTTGCCCGGAACTTCGCGAAATCAGCTCGTCACGGTACCGGCTCGGCATTGCGAGACGGCCCTTTGCATCGAGACTGATTGCGTTGGCTCCGCGAAACACTGATCGCATCTCCAAATATTAGCGTTTTACGTCTAGAAAACCCACTTTATGCCACTTTCCACCACTTATGCACACTATAGGAATGCGCCCACCACACCGTCAAGGAGCGGCCCACAGGAAAAGCCTTACATAACTGAGATTTAGGAGGGTAAATAGACGTAGAACAGTAAGCGGAGAGGTATTTTGACTAGCGACGCGCTGCAAATTCAAAGCCCTGGACTTCAAACTTAAAGTAGTTTGTTAAGAGCGAGAACTTTTCTGCATTACGTCGGAAAATTGTCTTACGAAAAATAGCGGGGGATAAACCGATTGCGAGTGTAGCAATCTGCTTGCAGGGCAAGCAGAAGAGAAAAAAGGTGGAGAGTCGATCTGTAAGCCGGGTTCTGTCGTGAACAGTCATTCGTCTACGATGGCCATCACTGGACATCTTTAGCAACCTACCCGGTCCCAGCGCGGGCCACGCCTTGGGACCCTATTTGGTCTTGCTCCAAGTGGGGTTTACCTAGCCACGAACTGTTGCCAGTCGTGCGGTGCGCTCTTACCGCACCTTTTCACCCTTACCGGCGCCGAAGCGCTTAGGCGGTTATTTTCTGTGGCACTTTCCGTAGGCTCACGCCTCCCAGGCATTACCTGGCACTTCGCCCTATGGAGCCCGGACTTTCCTCCCCCCCCTAATTTTCATAGAGGGCAGCGACTGTCCAATCGACTCTCCGGCGCGAAGATTAACTGTACAGAGCGTATAGAACAAGCGTTAAACGCCGCAAGGCAGGTTGAATTGCCTGAGTTGCGGCCTTTAGTCACGGGGCAATACATACAAAGACATCAAAACGCCATCATTCGATATCAATTGTTACTCCGCCTTCTGCTTTTCAAGTGCAACTTGGTACAAGACGTTTTTGCGTTCACCGGTTATTTCAGCGGCAAGTGCAGCCGCACGCTTGAGTGGCATTTCTTTAAGCAGCAAGTCGAGAATACGCATCGCCTCGCTACTGACCACTTCATCTGTTTCTGGCGCAGTCCAGCCGGCAACCAGAACTACGCACTCGCCGCGCTGCTGATTAGTGTCGCCTTCAACAAATGCACGCAACTCGGACAGGGGCAAACCCTTGAGTGTTTCGAACGTTTTAGTCAACTCGCGCGCCAGCAATGCCGGGCGCTCTGGCCCGAATACCAGCTCAAGATCTTGCAGGCACTCAAGAATGCGGTGCGGCGCTTCGTAAAAGATCAGCGTGCGGGGTTCTTCCTTGAGCAGCTCCAGACGCGAACGACGTCCGACAGCCTTGGCAGGAAGGAACCCTTCGAAAATAAAGCGATCTGAGGGCAGCCCCGCCGCAGACAGGGCCGCGATCAAGGCGCAGGCACCCGGTACAGGCACAACCTTGACCCCCGCCGCTCGCGCCTGACGCACCAGGTGATAACCCGGGTCGGAGATCAGCGGCGTACCCGCATCAGAAATCAGTGCAACATCTTCACCGGCCAGCAAACGCTGGATAAAGCGGCTGCCCTCATCACGTTCGTTGTGCTCGTGACAGGCGCCCAGCGGCGTTGAAATACCAAAATGCTGCAGCAGGCGCAGGGAGTGGCGCGTGTCTTCGGCCGCAATCAATGACACGTCACGCAATACCTTGAGCGCACGCGCACTGATGTCGTCCAGGTTACCGATGGGCGTGGCCACCACATAAAGTGAGCCAAGAACGGAATTCAAATCACCTGGAGCAGTCAAAACGCACACCTCATAAGAGTTAAAGGCGCCATTGTAGCGCGTAGAGCCCTCTTGAACGCACCCACCCTGCAGGCCGCAGAACGCCATGCAGGCAAACTTTCACCTGCACAACGTACAGATCACATCTAAATTCAGGCTTTATTGCCTCTAACATCGCGCCCCGGCCAGTGCTTGGGTACACTTCCCCACTCATTTGATCGAGTATCAGGAACACTACATGATCGCTTGCCTGCGGCTGTTCACTGCCCTCTGCCTCGCTGCCCTGTTGGCGGCTTGCGCCAGCTCGCCCTCGTCCAGCCTTGGCGAACTTCCACGGACCCCGGACGCCAGTCTCGAGCAGTTGCTCCAGCAGGCATCCGAAACCACCAATCCGGAAAAGGCCGCCCTGTTGCGCCTTTCGGCAGCCGACCTCGCCCAGCGCCAGCAGAATACTGCGCGTGCAGCGCAAATTTTGGCTCTGGTGCCAATGGATCAACTCAAGCCTGCCCAGCAAGTGTTTGCCAGCACGCTGGCAGCCGAGCTGGCGATGAGCCGCAATGACCACAAGTCCGCGCTGGCCGCCTTGAACCACCCAAGCCTGTCGATCCTGGGCCAGCTACCAGCCGACCTGCAGGTGCGCACGCATACCGTCCATGCCCTTGCCCTCGAAGCTGACGGCCAAACGCTGGCGGCCGCACGCGAACGTACAGCAATGAGCCCGAACCTGACCGGCGACGCTGCCAATAGCAACAATGAAGCCATTTGGGCACTGGTGGCCGCCTTGCCGGTCGATCAGTTGCACGCACAAAACAACGACGTGCTGGGTGGCTGGATGTCCCTGGCCCTGGCCGTCAAGAGCGCGGGCACCCTGCAGGATCAGCAGAACGCCATTGATCAGTGGCGCGCGCAGAACCCAGCTCACCCTGCCGCCATCCAGTTGCCAGCACCCCTGATCAAGCTCAAGGAACTGGCCAGCCAACCCCTGACCAAAATTGCCTTGCTACTGCCGCAGGACGGCCAGTTGGCCTCCGTGAGCAAAGCACTGCGCGACGGCTTTATGGCTGCGCACTATCAGGCCCAGCAAGCAGGGCAAAACCCGCCAAGCATTCAGTTCTACAACAGCTCGCGCCTGACGTCCCTGGACGAGTTCTATCGCCAGGCACAAGCCGACGGCGTGCAACTGGTCGTTGGACCACTGGAAAAAAACCTGGTCAAACAACTCAGTGCTCGCCCGCAATTACCGATCACGACGCTGGCCCTGAACTATAACGAGGGCGCTCAAGGCCCGGCGCAACTGTTCCAGTTTGGTCTGGCAGCGGAAGATGAAGCCCGCGAAGTGGCACGACGCGCACGCGCCGACGGCCTGACCCGTGCTGGCGCCATGGTGCCAGTCGGCGAATGGGGCGACCGGGTGCTCAAGGCATTCCGCCAGGAGTGGGAAGCACACGGCGGCACCATTGTCGGCACGGAACACATCGACAAGCCCGTAGCACTGGCCCAGCAAGTCGCAGACCTGGTTCAATTGCGCAAAGGCGGCGGCTCTGCACAACCGACGCGCCGCCAGGACATGGAGTTCATCTTCCTGGCCGCGACCCCTCAGCAGGCACAGCAGATCAAACCGACCCTGAACTACCAGTACGCCGGTGATCTCCCGGTTTACGCGACTTCCCACGTATTCAGCGCCAGTGGCGACCAGAATCAGTACAACGACATGAACGGCATCCGTTTTTGTGAAACACCCTGGTTGCTCGATACAACCAACCCGCTGCGCCAACAAGTCACCGCACAATGGCCACAAGCGGGTGGCAGCCTGGGGCGCCTGTACGCGATGGGCATCGACGCCTATCGCCTGGCACCGAGCCTGGGTCAGTTGAAAGCACTGCCCGACACCCGGATTGACGGCTTGTCCGGCAGCCTGAGCATGAGCCCGGCACAGCGTGTCGAGCGTCAGCTGCCGTGGGCCGAGTTCGTCAATGGCCAGCCTCAACGCCTGCCTGCTACCCCCAACTGATGCCCGAGCGCTCAAGCCAAGACATTGGCAAGGATGCCGAGCGCATGGCGCTACGGCATCTTGAGCAACAGGGTTTGCGCCTGCTGGCGCAAAACTGGTCATGCAAGCGCGGCGAGCTGGATCTGGTCATGCTTGACGGCGATACAGTAGTATTCGTCGAAGTTCGTTACCGACAACACGCGCAATGGGGTGGCGCACTGGCCAGCATTGACGCACGCAAGCGTCAAAAGCTGATACTTGCCGCCCAGCATTTTTTGCAGCGCCAGGCACGCTGGGCCGAGCACCCGTGCCGGTTTGACGTGGTGACAATGGACAGCGCAACACCCCAATTGAACTGGCTACGGAATGCCTTTGACAGCCAATAACGCTGCCAGACCGATTCCAGCACCCTTTTTTAAACGATTTTGCTTTGCTTTGCTGGCTGCACATTCTTGTGCCGGGAAGTCACTCAGGAACACCTGGATCACGCCCGACCAGCCGCCCTACTTAAGGTCACATAGATGGACATGCAATCCCGTATTCGCCAGCTTTTCCAAGCCAGCATCGACACCAAGCAGCAGGCGATGGAAGTGCTTGCCCCTCACATCGAGCAAGCCAGCCAGGTCATGGTCAATGCCCTGCTCAATGAGGGCAAAATGCTTTCGTGCGGCAATGGCGGGTCGGCAGGTGACGCCCAGCACTTTTCGTCCGAACTGCTCAACCGCTTCGAGCGAGAGCGCCCGAGCCTGCCGGCCATTGCACTGACCACCGACTCGTCAACGATCACCTCGATCGCCAACGATTACAGCTTCAACGAGATTTTCTCCAAGCAGATCCGCGCACTCGGCCAACCTGGCGATGTGCTGCTGGCTATTTCCACCAGCGGCAACTCGGCCAATATCATCCAGGCCATTCAAGCCGCCCACGATCGCGAGATGATCGTCGTCGCAATGACTGGCCGTGATGGCGGCGGCATGGCCTCACTGCTGCTGCCCGAGGACGTGGAAATTCGCGTACCTTCCAATGTCACAGCACGAATTCAAGAAGTCCACCTGCTGGCGATCCACTGCTTGTGCGATCTGATCGACAGCCAACTGTTCGGGAGTGAAGAATGACTTTTAATCGCCTTGGCCTGATAGCCCTGACCCTGTGTCTTGGTCTGACTGCCGGTTGCAGTTCGGTACTGACCGCCACCCGCGACAAGCCCATTGAGGATGATCGCGGCACCCGCACCTTCGGCAGCAAAATCGATGACTCCCTGATTGAAACCAAAGTCGCCGTGAACGTGGCCAAGGCCAACCCGGACCTGGACACCGGCTCGCATATCGTTGTCACCAGCTACAACGGCATCGTGCTGCTGGCCGGCCAGACCCCGCGCGCAGACCTCAAGGCCCAGGCCGAACAAGCTGCCGCCGCCGTTCAACGCGTGAAGAAGGTCAACAACGAACTGCAAGTCATGGCACCGTCATCGATCCTTGCGCGCAACAACGACGCTTGGCTGACCACCAAGATCAAGACCCAGATGCTGACCGACAACGCGATTCCTGGCTCACGGATCAAAATCGTCACGGAAAACGGCATCGTCTACATGCTCGGCCTCGTGACCAAGCAGGAAGCCGCCCGCGCCACCAGCCTGGTGCAAGGGGTTTCCGGGGTGCAGAAAATCGTCAAACTGTTCGAGTACATCGACTGACAGCTCCCAACTGCCAGACACAAAAAAGGCGACCTTCTCAGGTCGCCTTTTTTATCACTTCACCACTTTCAGGCTTGGCCGGCCCGTAGGACGCGGCGGCTCGGTGCCTGGCGGTGGCCCATCGTCATCCGGCTCAACCTCGTCATCAGCCTCAAGAGACTCTTCCAGGTCGAACACCATGCCCTGGCCGTTCTCGCGGGCGTAAACGCCCAGGATTGCTGCAATAGGCACGTACAACGTGTGAGGTACACCACCAAAACGCCCTTCAAAGCTTACTGCTTCGTTGTCCATGTGCAATTGACGCACGGCGGTTGGCGAAACATTCAGGACAATCTGCCCGTCACTGGCAAAACCCGCAGGCACTTGCACCTTCGGGTAGTCAGAGTTAACCAGCATGTGCGGAGTGCAGTCGTTATCAACGATCCACTCATAGAGCGCACGCACCAGATAAGGTCGACTTGAATTCATCGAGGGCTCCTAAAGCCTTAGCGCATGTCGCGTTCGACACCAGACAAACTCGCCTGGAAAGCCTCACGCGCAAATTGGCGCTCCATATAGTCGAGCAGCGGCTTGGCTGGCCGCGGCAATTCAATACCCAAAACAGGCAAGCGCCAGAGTATCGGCAATAGGCAGCAGTCGACCAGACTTTGCTCATCACTGAGGAAAAAAGGTTTGTCGGCAAACAATGCAGAAACACCCGTCAAGCTCTCGCGCAATTCCTTGCGGGCCTGTACACGCGCAGGCTCCTTGGTCCGTGAATCAAGGATCAAATCAACCAACGCACACCAGTCACGCTGAATACGATGAATCAGCAGACGGCTATTGGCCCGCGCCACCGGATAAACCGGCAACAGCGGCGGATGCGGGTAACGCTCATCCAGATATTCCATCACCACAGTCGACTCCCACAACGCCAGGTCACGATCGACCAGGGTTGGCAGGCTGCCGTAAGGGTTCACTTCGATCAGCTTCGGCGGCTGACGGCCCGCCTCCACACTGATGATCTCGGCGCTGACACCTTTCTCTGCGAGCACAATGCGTACTCGATGGGAATAGTGGTCGGCGGGGTCGGAGTAACAGGCCAACCGATTGGTCACGCCCATGGCGGTCCTCCTCGCTTGTTGAAATTATCGGGAGCGGAAAAACGAACGCGCCCAAGGAACGCCTCTGATAACCGCAGAACCTGGGCAAGCCGGGTCGTTGGACCCCGCTTGCCACCCGTCCTGCACTGTTACCTTTTCAGAGACACCCTCGGGCGCGCACGATTAACAGCATTGCGTGTAACTATATCAGTGCACATCCTTCCAGTATTCGCGCTTGAGCAGATAAGCGAATACAAAGAGGAAGGCCAGGTAGATCAGCACGTAAGTACCGATGCGCTGATGCTCCAGCTTCACCGGGTTGGCCGAGTAGGCCAGGAAGGTCACAAGGTTCTTGATCTTCTCATCGAACTGCTCTTCAGTCAGTGCGCCGGTTTTTGGCAGCACTGTCAGTTGGTCGCACGCTTCATGCGTCAAAGGCGTGCCGGTGAGCGGATCATACTGCTTCTTGCCGTCTTCGACGATCTGTACTTGCTTGCAACCCACAACCTGACGGCCTTGCAGCGGCGCCAGAACGTTAGGCATACCCACGTTCGGGAAGACCTTGTTGTTCACACCCCAAGGGCGAGACGGGTCTTCGTAGAAGGCGCGCAGGTAGCTGTACAGCCAGTCAGTACCACGGACACGGGCTACCAGCGTCAGGTCTGGCGGTGCAGCACCGAACCATGCCTTGGCATCAGCAGGCTGCATGCCGATGTTCATGTGGTCGCCAATCTTGGCTCCGGTGAACACCAGATTGTCGAGCATGACGTCATGGGGAATCCCCAGATCGTCCGCCACGCGCTCGTAACGCTGGAACTTGGCACTGTGACAGCCCATACAGTAGTTGGCGAACGTGCGCGCGCCATCCTGCATGGCAGCCTTGTCAGAAACATCGATGTCGACCTTGTCGAGCTGCACACCTTGTTCAGCCGCAAAGGAAAACACAGGCATAACTGCGAGCATCAATACAGCAAATAGCTTTTTCATCAGCCAGTCACCCTTTCCGGAACCGGTTTGGTCTTCTCAAGCCTGGTGTAGAACGGCATCAGAATGAAGTAGGCGAAGTACAGGAACGTACACACCTGCGACAGCAGCGTGCGGCCCGGGGTCGGTGCCAATACACCCAGCACACCCAGAATCACGAAGGAGATGCAGAACACCCACAGCCACACCTTGCTCATCCAGCCCTTGTAGCGCATGGATTTAACAGGGCTGCGGTCAAGCCACGGCAGCACGAACAGCATTGCAATCGCGGCACCCATGGCAATCACGCCAAGCAGCTTGTCCGGAATTGCACGCAAGATCGCGTAGAACGGTGTGAAGTACCAGACAGGGGCAATGTGCTCCGGCGTTTTAAAGGCGTTAGCCTGTTCAAAGTTCGGTTTTTCCAGGAAGTAACCACCCATTTCCGGGAAGAAGAAGACAATCGAGCAGAAGATGAACAGGAACACCACGACGCCGACGATATCTTTCACGGTGTAATACGGATGGAAGGGAATGCCGTCCAGCGGTATGCCGTTTTCGTCTTTGTGCTTCTTGATGTCCACACCGTCCGGGTTGTTGGACCCGACTTCGTGCAACGCCAGAATGTGCAGCACCACCAGACCCAGAATCACGATCGGCAAGGCCACTACGTGCAAGGCGAAGAAGCGGTTCAGGGTAATCCCGGAGATCAGGTAGTCACCACGAATCCACTGGGTCAGGTCGTTACCGATAACCGGAATCGCACCAAACAGCGAAATGATCACCTGGGCGCCCCAATAGGACATTTGACCCCAAGGCAACAAATAACCCATGAAGGCTTCTGCCATCAGGGCCAGGTAAATCATCATGCCGAACAGCCACACCAGCTCACGGGGCTTCTGATACGAGCCGTAGAGCAAGCCGCGGAACATGTGCAGATAGACGACAACAAAGAACGCCGATGCACCTGTTGAGTGCAAATAACGCAAGATGGAGCCGTATTCGACGTCACGCATGATGTATTCGACAGAAGCAAAGGCTTCTTCTGCCGATGGCGTGTAACTCATGGTCAGCCACACGCCGGTCACGATCTGGTTAACCAGAACGAGCAATGCGAGGGAGCCAAAGAAATAGAAGAAGTTGAAGTTCTTCGGGGCGTAATACTTGCTGAGGTGGTCTTCCCACATCTTGGTGGCAGGGAAGCGGGCATCTACCCAATCCATGAACTTGCTCATTACGCGTTCTCCCCATCGAGGCCAACGACAACAATGTTGTCCGACTCATAATAGTAGGGCGGTACTGGCAGGTTCAGCGGGGCTGGCTGCGACTTGTAAACGCGGCCGGCCAGATCATAGTGCGAACCATGACAAGGGCAGAAATATCCACCTACCCAATCCTTGCCAAGATCAACAGGCGCGACCTCAGGACGGAACGTAGGCGAGCAACCCAAGTGGGTGCAAATACCGATCAACAACAGAATTTCTGGTTTGATCGACCGCAACTCCGGATTCACATAAGCAGGCTGATCAGATTGCTTGGAATCAGGGTCAGCAAGCTGCCCTTCAATCTTCTTCAGATTTGCCAGGATTTCCTCGGTGCGACGTACGATGAATACTGGCTGACCACGCCATTCAGCAATCATTTGCTGACCTGGCTCGACCTTTGCAATATTCACTTTCACCGGTGCGCCAGCGGCTTTCGCCTTGGCACTGGGAAACCACGACCCCACGAACGGGACCGCCGCCCCCACCGCTCCTGCAGCACCCACCACGGATGTGGCTGCTACGAGGAAGCGACGCCGGCCGACATTTACGCCGTCATTGCTCATTCAGTCCTCTCCCATCAGCTTTGTGGCCTGTTAAATCAGGCATCTACTAAATTTGCATCTGAACTTATAAAAATTTTGCAGAATGGTAATGAAAAGCCCCTACTCTGACAAGGTAATTACCGCTCTCGGGCGGCTACAAGCCTTGTAGTATAGGCGTTTGCTGGATGTGGCAAGTTGTCACACCAATAATTCATCACCCATAAAAAAAGCCCAGCTCCGAAGGAGACTGGGCTTTTTTGAACGAAGCTGCGAATTAACGCTTCGAGTACTGCGGACGCTTACGCGCTTTACGCAGACCGACTTTCTTACGTTCAACTTCACGAGCATCGCGAGTTACGAAGCCAGCTTTGCGCAGAGCGCCACGCAGGGTTTCGTCGTACTGCATCAGTGCGCGAGTGATACCGTGGCGGATTGCGCCAGCTTGACCACTTACACCACCACCGATCACGGTGACGTAGATGTCGAATTTCTCGACAGTCTCAGTCAGTTCCAACGGCTGACGAACTACCATGCGGGCAGTTTCGCGACCGAAGAAATTCTCCAGAGTGCGGTTGTTGATCGAGATGTTACCGGTACCTGGACGCAGGAAAACGCGTGCAGTTGCGGTTTTACGACGGCCAGTGCCGTAGTTTTGAGTCGCCGACATAATGAACTATTCCGTTAAAACTTCAGTTCTTGGGGCTGCTGAGCAGTATGAGGGTGAGCAGCGCCCGCATAGACTTTCAGCTTACGGTACATGTCGCGACCCAGTGGGTTTTTAGGCAGCATGCCTTTAACCGCGGTCTCGATCACGCGCTCAGGAGCTTTGGCGATCAGCTTTTCGAAGTTGATCGACTTAATCCCGCCCGGGAAACCGGAGTGAGAGTAGTACATTTTGTCAGTGGTTTTAGCACCAGTGACACGGATCTGCTCAGCATTGATAACAACGATGTAGTCACCGGTGTCAACGTGCGGAGTGTATTCCGGCTTGTGCTTGCCACGCAGACGGCTCGCGATCTCGGTGGCCAGACGACCCAGGGTCTGACCAGCAGCGTCGACGACAAACCAGTCGCGCTTTACTGTTTCTGGTTTAGCAGTAAAAGTTTTCATTCTTTATAGCCTCAGGGGCCGCCCTGTAAATTAGACGGCAGATCTTACTGAATAGTGCGTACTTTGACAAGTCAAAGGCAGCCGGATACAGACGCTATCGGGGGCTCGGGTCAGCGCGTCCGTTCAACGGCAAGATTCTTCGGCAGGCGGCGCATCACTTCCACTGCAGAAAGAGGTCGGCAATTATCCAGATTGCGCAAAAAATTACAACCTGCTTTTATGTTTGTTTACCCGAAGGAGCACCCGATGGACTACCGCAAGCTAGGCCGAACCGATCTGAAAGTAAGCGAAATCGCCCTCGGAACCATGACCTGGGGCGAGCAGAACACCCAGGCTGAAGCCTTCGAGCAAATCGAATACGCAAAAAATGCCGGCATCAATTTCATCGACACCGCCGAGATGTATCCGGTGCCGCCAAAGGCCGAAACCTACGCCAGCACCGAGCGCTACATCGGCAACTGGTTCAAGGAACGCGGGGATCGCGCCGACTGGGTGCTGGCGAGCAAGATCGCCGGTCCCGGCAACGGTATCGACTACATCCGCGACGGCAACCTCAAGCACAACCGCACCCACATCGTGCAAGCCCTGGACGCCAGCCTCAAACGCCTGCAAACCGACTGGATCGACCTCTACCAGCTGCACTGGCCCGAGCGCAGCACCAACTTTTTCGGCCAGCTTGGCTACAAGCACAACGCCGACGAGGATTTCACGCCACTGGAGGACACCCTCCAGGCGCTGGACGAGCAGGTCAAGGCCGGCAAGATCCGCCACATAGGCCTGTCCAACGAAACGCCGTGGGCCACCATGAAGTTCCTGCAACTGGCCGAGAGCCGTGGCTGGCCACGTGCGGTATCGATCCAGAACCCCTACAACCTGCTCAACCGCAGCTTTGAAGTGGGCCTGGCGGAAATTGCCATTCGCGAACAGTGCGGCCTGCTTGCCTACTCGCCCCTGGCGTTCGGCATGCTGTCGGGCAAGTACAGTGGCGGCGCCCAACCGCCAAAAGGTCGCCTGAGCCTCTACAGCCGCTTCTCGCGCTATTCAAACCCGCAAGCGGTGGCTGTCAGTGAGCGCTACGTGGCTCTGGCCCGCGAACACGGCCTGGATCCGGCACAAATGGCACTGGCCTACGTTACCCAACAACCGTTCGTTACCAGCAACATCATTGGGGCGACGACGATGGAGCAGTTGCGAAGCAACATCGCCAGCCACGACCTGAAATTGTCGGATGAGGTGCTGGCGGGCATCGAAGCGATTCACAAGGACCAGCCAAACCCGGCGCCTTGATCCTGCTGTAAACCGTTTTCGTAGCAGTTGCCGAAGGCGACGTCCGATTGCGAAGCAATCGTAAACCTGAGAGCGCCGACTAACTGTCAGTGCGCAACCTCCGACCTTACGACGGCTACGCTGCCGGACGCAGCCTGCGGCAGCTGCTACAGGGGCGGCGCAACCTCCCCCTAGACACACAGGAAAAAAAATAAGACGATCCAGCCGTAAGTTGACCAATTTCACCTATAAGAATAATCAAAATATGTCTATGTCTAATCAACTCTCAACGCCCTTGCGGCGCGTCAGCATCCTGGCCATCGATCGGGTATTCGCCTCGACCCTGATGCATGCCAAGGACTTTTTTCACCTCGCCAGCCTGCGTCATGGCAAGCAATTGGGCCGCGGCCTTACCCCCACCTTCGAGACACGCCTGGTGAGCCCCGACGGCAAACCCGCAGTCAGCTTCAGCAATGTAGTGCTCCCCGTCGATGGCGGCCTGGAGGACTCCGACATCATCATCCTCCCGGCTTTCGGGGAAGACTTCGACACAATCTGCCAGCGCTACCCGCAAGTCCTGCCGTGGCTGCGCGAGCAGCATGCTCGCGGTGCAGTCTTGTGCGCGGAGGCCACCGGGGTATTCTGGCTCGCAGAAGCCGGGCTGCTGGATGGCAAGGAAGCCACCACGTACTGGCGCTTTTTCGACACGTTTGCCCAGCGCTATCCTGAGGTTCACCTCAATCAGGACAAGCACCTCACTGACGCAGACAATCTCTACTGCGCCGGCGGGCCGACCTCTGCCTGCGACCTCTACATCTACATGATCGAACGTTTCTGCGGTGCCAACATTGCCCAGGCCGTGGCCCGCGACATTCTTTACGAGGTGCAGCGCAACTACACCCCCGGACGCATTGGCTTTGGCGGCCAGAAGCTGCACCAGGACGTGATCATTCTGCAAATCCAGCAATGGCTCGAAGACCACTTTGCCGACAAGTTTCGCTTTGAAGACGTCGCTCGCGATCATGGCATGAGCATCCGCAACTTCATGCGTCGCTTTCAGTTGGCCACGGGTGACAAACCCCTGCACTACCTGCAACGCCTGCGCATAGAAACGGCCAAGGGACTGCTTTCGGCCTCGCGCAAAAGCATCAAGACCATCAGCTACGACGTGGGCTATGACGACGCGAGTTTCTTTGCGCGACTGTTTCGCCAGCACACTGAGTTGTCACCGAACCAATATCGGCAGCAGTTCTTGCAGGCGGGCGTAAAACAGGTGGCTTGAATTCCAGGTGACGGGCTTGATAGCCCGATGCTGAAGACGCCTTCCGGGTTCTGGAGAGCAAAAAAAAGGCCTGCAATGCAGGCCTTTTTTTTCGACTAGGGTTTGTGCGCCCTGGTCAGGTATTCGTGAGACTGCATTTCCAGCAAACGGCTGAGGGTACGCTGGAACTCGAAGTTCAGGCGCCCGCCGGTGTACAAGTCCTTGAGTTCGACTTCAGCCGAGATGATCAGCTTGACGTTGCGGTCATAGAACTCGTCGACCATGTTGATAAAGCGTCGGGCGATGTCGTCGGTTTTAACGTCCATCTGCTCCACACCGCTGATGATCACAGCGTTGAAGATTTTACCCAGCTCGATGTAGTCATTCTGGCTACGCGGGCCGTCGCACAACTCGCGAAAATCGAACCAGGCCACGTCATCGCAAGTGCGAAGGGCGCGAATGGTGCGGTTTTCGATGATCAGGTCATCGCCTTCAATCGCCCGGGTAGAGTTGTGCGTCAGCGCCTTGAAGCTCTCGCGCAAACTTTTCTCGGAAGCCTCGTCCAGCGGGAAGTGGAACAGTTCGGCCTGCTCCAGATGACGCAGACGGTAGTCGACGCCGCTGTCGACGTTGACGATCTCGGTGTTTTGCTTGATCAGAGCAATGGCAGGCAAGAAGCGCGCGCGCTGCAAGCCGTCCTTGTACAAACCGTCCGGCACGATGTTCGACGTCGCAACCAGGGTAACGCCGTTTTTGAACAGCTCTTCCATCAAGGTGCCCAGAATCATTGCATCGGTAATGTCCGACACAAAGAATTCGTCAAAGCAGATCACCCGTGCTTCATCCGAGAAGCGCTTGGCAATGATGGTCAACGGGTTCTTTTCGCCATTGAGGGTACGCATCTCTTCGTGCACGCGCTTCATGAAGCGGTGGAAGTGAGTACGCATCTTCTGCTTGAACGGCAACGCGTCGAAGAACGTGTCGACCAGATACGTCTTGCCCCGGCCTACGCCACCCCAGAAGTAGATGCCCTTGACCGGCGTCAGCTCTTTTTTGCCGAACAGCTTGCCGAACAGGCCCGGCTTGCTTTGGGAAGCCGCCACCAGGTCGTCGTACAGGCGCTGCAGATGGCGCACGGCGTTTTCCTGCGCGGCATCGTGAAAGAAGTCCGGGCGTTTCAGATCAACTTGATATCGTTCTAGAGGCGTCATAATTCGTTAGCAAGGCAACAAAAACGGGCCGACACTGTAGCGACGGCCCTTGGGAATGGCAATCAAACCTGAGACGAAACGTCGCACTTTCTCAGTCTTGCGCGGGCAGCAGTGCCACTCGCAGTGCTTCGATTGCCCCATCACGTGACGAACTGTCGGCAAACGCCGGGCTGTCGGCCACACAGGCGTCGTCCAGCCAGACGCTGAAGCTCAGTTCATCAGTGCGCACATCCAGCGGCTCACCGGATTGCAACTGCTTGGTCACCTGACCTGCGGCTTTACCATCGGCAAAACTGCGTGACAGCAACAATTGCTCGCCATCTGCGGCCAGCAAGCGGAAACGGAAACTGCCGTCTTCGTCGCGAAAGCTGACAAAGCGCGGGCCCTTGACGGCTTTCTTTTTGCTGGCGGTGGCGGTCTGAGCCACGCTGACAAATGAACGCAGACCCACCGCCTCACGCAGTTGCTCAAGGAATGGACTCGCGGTTTTACGGGCTTTTTGCGCGCCAGCCAGAAGAATGTCTTCCATATCGGCAGGTCGCGACATCAAGTCATGATAACGCTCGCGGGACTCACCCAGTTCGGCGTCCAGCTGCTTGAACAGGCGCTCTTTCGCCTCGCCCCAGCCCAGGCCCTGCAACAGCTCGCTGCGCAACTCTGCCGCCTGCTCAGGCGTGGAGAATGCCTGGTACAGGGTGAACAGGTGCGAGTTGTCCGGATCTTTCGGCTCGCCCGGCGCACGGGAGTCGGTAACGATGCGCGAGATAGCGCTTTTCATGTCTTTGGCGCTGCTGAACAACGGAATGGTGTTGTCGTAGCTTTTGGACATCTTGCGACCATCAAGGCCCGGCAAGGTGGCCACGCTTTCTTCGATCAGCGCTTCAGGCATGGCGAAAAACTCTTTGCCATTGCCGAACAGATGGTTAAAGCGCTGGCCAATGTCACGGGCCATTTCAACGTGCTGGATCTGATCACGACCGACCGGCACCTTGTTGGCGTTGAACATCAGGATGTCCGCCGCCATCAACACCGGATAGCTGTACAGCCCCATGGTGATGCCCGCATCCGGGTCTTCGCCATTTTCCAGGTTCTTGTCGACCGAAGCCTTGTAGGCATGGGCACGGTTGAGCAGGCCTTTGGCAGCGACGCAGGTCAGCAGCCAGGTCAGTTCCGGGATTTCCGGGATATCTGAC
This sequence comes from Pseudomonas sp. MF06569, assembly GCF_059862735.1. Taxonomy (NCBI): domain Bacteria; kingdom Pseudomonadati; phylum Pseudomonadota; class Gammaproteobacteria; order Pseudomonadales; family Pseudomonadaceae; genus Pseudomonas; species Pseudomonas sp. MF06569. The sequence continues at coordinate 280,517 of NZ_JCBCUZ010000003.1, forward strand.
TGGCGATAGAACGTCACACGATCAACATCAAGACCGGCGGCCAGCCAGGTCGCAGCGATTTCCTGACGCGAGCGCTGGATGCGCAGCGGGTCATCGCATTTGATCAGGGCGTGATAGTCGGCCAGAAAGTAGAACGAGTCGGCATTGAGGTCGCGGCTGGCCACGATCGCAGGGCGAATGGCCCCGGCGTAGTTGCCCAGGTGCGGCGTACCGGTGGTGGTGATACCGGTGAGGATACGAGTACGAGAGGTCATGGGTAATCGCTTATCAGGCTGCAATCAATTCGAAAGGCGTGGCGCTACCAACTCTTTGAGCTCGGGCAGCTTGCCGTGAAAAAAGTGTCCGCATTCTGCCACTTTCAGCAGCTCATGGGGGCGCGACAGGTGGTTTGACCAGTTATAGACCAACTGCGGATCAATCACTTCGTCGGCTTCAGGCTGGATAACCGTCAAGGGGCACCCTTGCGGCAAGGGGTAGTCGTCACGCAAACGCGAGACCGCTGTAGCGATCATGAACAGATGCGACAGCTTTTCGCCCTCGGCCTCAAGTCGCCCGCCCAGGCTGGCCGCGACAAAGCCGCCAAACGAAAAACCGATCAGAGTGATGGGCAATTCAGGGTGTTTGGCGCGCAACCAATGAGCCGCCGCCAGTGCGTCGTCGATTTCGCCAGTGCCCATATCGTGACTGCCAGCGCTCGCGCCGACACCACGGTAATTAAATCGCAAGGTAATCAGGCCAGCATCACGGGCAGTGCGTTGCAGGGTCGAAACCACTTTATTCATCATCGTTCCGCCCTGCACCGGATTAGGGTGGCACAGCAGCGCAAGGCCCCGTGGCTCAGCAGAATCAAGGTACAAGGCTTCCAGTTGGCCGACCGGGCCATCAATTACTACGGGGGTTTCGCGGGTAAGCAAGAAGGAACTCCGTGACCTCAAATTGGGTCGACTCGTCTAGCTGATAGATTCTGTCTGACATATTTGCGAGTGCATCGCGGTATACAGCGCAGGTCCGAGCCGTTAACGTAAAGCAAAGCCGTTTATAGAGGAAGGACTCGTGGAACACTCGCTCTTGATTTGGTTGTTGCCGACTCTAGCCCTGGTTGCCGGTGTCGCCATTGGTTTTCTGGTTGCCCGTCTGTTGCCAAATGCCGTGCCTAACCGCACGCAGCGTCAGCTGGACGACATCCAGGAACGTTTTGACAGTTACCAAAGTGAAGTGGTTACCCACTTCAACACCACCGCCAATCTGGTGAAAAAGCTCACCCAGAGCTATCAGGAAGTGCAAGAACACCTCGCCGAGGGCGCCAACCGTCTGGCCCTGGACGAGCAAACTCGCCAACGCCTGCTGGCTGCCTTGCACTCCGATGTGCCACAACCGCATCGCGAGCGCATCACCCCGCCGCACAGCACCGAGCCGCCATTGGATTACGCCCCAAAAAGCCCCAACGGCCCGGGCATGCTCGATGAGCATTACGGTCTGAAAAAGTAAACAGTGCGCTCAATAAAAAGCCCCGCGATCTGCAAGGATCACGGGGCTTTTTTTGTACGGCTTGCGACTAACCCGTAGCAGCTGCTACGAAGTGCCTTGTCTTTACGGGTACTGCTGCACCTGGCCTGGCTGCTGGTATTGCATGCCCGGGATCGGCGCCAGGGTGACTTGAACACGGCGGTTTTGCGCACGGCCGTCAGCCGTTGCGTTGCTGGCAATCGGGTCGGCAGGGCCTGCGCCACGTACCGACAGGTACTGGCCGCTGACACCCTGGGACGTCAGGTAGCTCGCCACGCTTTGCGCACGCTGCTGCGAAAGCTGCATGTTGTAGTTGTAGTTACCGGTGCTGTCGGTATAGCCCACGATCTGAATCTGGTTCTGGTTGTTGAACTGCTTCAACGAGTTCGCCAGGTTGTTCAGCGGCTGATAGAAGCTTGGGGCGATGTTGGCGGAGTTGGTGGCGAAGGTAATGTTGCCCGGCATCACCAGTGTGATGTTGTCACCCTGACGCTGAACTTCTACGCCCGTATTGGCCATGCTTGCACGCAGTGCCGCTTCTTGCTTGTCAGCGTAATAGCCATAACCCGCAGCACCCAGACCCGCCACGGCGGCGCCGATCAGCGCACCCTTGCCACGGTTGTTGTGGTCGATGGCAGCACCTGCCACAGCACCGGCCAAGGCCCCCAGGCCGCCGTAGGTGGCCGTTTTGCTCAAGCCCGTCCCCGAAGAGGCCTGGCCCTGATTGTCATACGGGTTAGGCGTAGCGCAGCCGGCCAGCAAGGCAACAGCGCTTGCTGCAACAATCAAACGACGCGAGATGAACATGGTGACGCTCCTGATCAAACTTTCTGAGGGGGCAAAGGCCATTGGCGTTAGACCTTTATAAGCCTTGGAACACGACCAACGGTAAAAATTCCTTTGGCCGCAAACATTCGCACTCAACGAACAATAGCCGCCCGAACGCCACCTCACAAATCCATGTACCCGCACTTGCAGTTACTTTTTCGACGCTTTGCTGCTCACCGGAATATGCAGGTAAGACATCACGCTTTCGGTCAGTTCGGTTGCCAGTTTGACGGCTTCTTTATTACGCGCCATCACCCCTGCAACCAGCCCTTCGATCAAAGCGAGCACCGCAATGCTGGAGCTGGTCATTACCGGATGATCGGCAGGCGCAAACAGTACGTGCTCGGCAATACTGGCCAGCGGCGAGGCCGGTGAGTCGGTGATCGCCAGCACACAGGCGCCCCGCTCCCTGGCAAAGCGTGAAAGCTGCAGGGTGTCGATGGAGTAGCGCGGCAAGGAAATAGCCAGCATGACGTCCTGATCGGTGATCGCAGCCAGGCGATACGCGGCGTTTTCATTACCGCCCTCCATGCTGATGGCCGTCGCATCGGCACAGAACGGCATCAGGGTCGAAGCTGCCAGGCCCGCGAAGTAGACGCTATTGCCAAAGCCCAGGATGTAGATCTTGCGCGCCTTGATCAGGCTCGTGACAAAGGCTTCAAACGTATCCGGATGATTGTTGGTCGCCGCGGTGGCGAGGTTGCTGCTGGCGCTCTGGATTTGCTCATGCAGGCCAAATGCGCCGTCAGGACGATGGGCCAGCTCGTTGCGAAGCTTGTCTACCGGCGACACCACTTGCTGCAACGTCGCCACCAGCTCGGCCTTCATGCCGGTGTACCCCCCCAGGTTCATGGCCTTGGCCAACCGGTTGACCGCGGCCGGGGATGTGGCCGTTTCCTGGGCCATTTCCTCAATCGTCAACGTTGCGGCCCGCAGCGGGTGACGCAGGATAAAGTCCGCGACCTTGCGCAATGAAGGCTGCAAGTGGGGCGCGACCTCTGCCAGCTTGCGCATGACCGGAGCCGCATAAATAGTGGTGTTTTTTGATGGGCTTGGCATGTCCGGCTCAACATTTCCTGTGGATAAAAGAAGGGGCTGTGCCCAATCAATGGTGCGAGCGGGCTTGCGTGGGCCGACCGAGTGTATCCCAAGCCCACCCCGGGTGCGCAGACCGCAAGCCGGGGCCTGAAACCTATTTCAGACTGCCCGAAAGAAACTGCTGCAGCCGCAGGGACTGAGGGTCAAGCAGCACTTTTCGCGGGTCGCCACGCTCCTCAACAACACCCTGGTGCAAGAACACCAGTTGGTTCGAAACTTCGCGGGCAAACCCCATTTCATGGGTGACAACCACCATGGTGCGCCCTTCCTGCGCCAGGTCCTGCATGACCTTGAGCACGTCGCCCACCAACTCGGGGTCGAGCGCGGAAGTCGGTTCATCAAACAGCATCACTTCCGGCTCCATTGCCAGCGCCCGGGCAATGGCCACACGCTGTTGTTCGCCGCCGGACATGTGCGCCGGCCAGGCGCTCATGCGGTGCGCCACCCCGACTTTGTTCAAGTAGTGCTCGGCCTTTTCCCGCGCCTCGCGCTTGCCCATGCCCAGCACATGCACCGGAGCCTCCATCACATTTTCAAGGGCCGTCATGTGCGACCACAGGTTGAAATGCTGAAACACCATCGACAGCCTTGAACGCAAACGCTGCAACTGCTTGGGATCGGCAGCCTTCAGCCCTGCGCTCTTGCTGGCTACCAGTTTCAGCGCTTCGCCATTGAGCACGATGCTGCCCGAGTCGGGTTGTTCCAGCAGGTTGATGCAGCGCAAAAAAGTACTCTTGCCCGAGCCGCTGGAGCCAATGATGCTGATCACATCCCCCGCCTTTGCCTCCAGAGACACGCCCTTGAGCACTTCATGGGAACCGTAGCTTTTGTGCAAATCGCGCACTTCAAGTTTGTACATGATGTCCACTCTCCAGGATCAGTCGCTCAGCAGGCGGCCTTGGCGAATAAGGGTGCTGCCAGCGACCTTGGCCAGCCACAACCCGGGCTGGGCAAAGCGCAGGCGCTCGCGGGCATAGAGGATGCCGTCAGTGTCGGCACGCACCACGCTGTGACGGTCAGTGATCGGGTCGATCACTTCAAACAGTGGATCGCCCACCGTGACCCGAGCCCCCAGTGGCTGAATAAAACTCACCACCCCGGGATGGGGTGCATAGGCGTACTGCGCGCCTGCAAACGGCGTCGCCTCGCAACAGTCGGTCGGAGCCGTCGACCAATCGCCATTGATCAAACCCTGATCAGCGAGATACCCCAAAATTGCCTCGGCGCTCTGTGCACACGGCTCGGCCTCGGTATCCGCCATGCCACGCAACTCAATGGTTGCAGCCACACACGCCAACGGAATATCCGCCTCGGGAAAGCGCCCGGCGAGCTGCAGCCAGGGGATCGCACACGCCTCATCAAACGCGCTGCCGCCTGCATCTTCCGCCAGTAATGCGGCACCGGCCTGCAGCCGGGCAGCCAGTGACTGCAGGCGCGGCCAGTTTTGCGGCATGGCGTACAGCAGCATGATCGACTCGAAGTCACAGTGCAGGTCCAGCACCACATCAGCGTCACAGGCATGGCGCATCAGCAGGCAACGCAAGGCATCCAGCTCAGAAGCCGGAGCCGGCAACTCATCCAGGACAGCGAGCATGGCGCTGCGCACCCGCGCGATATTGGTGCCAGCATCCGCACCTAACTGCCCCTCCAGCCTGTCTGCCACGGCGTCGGCCAGGGCCGGAAAGTCACGATTGAAATTCTTGCCACTGGAAAACTCGAAACGCCCCTGATGGGTGGCCTGGAACATCTGGCCAATACCGATGGGATTGGCCATGGGCACCAATTCGACCACCCCATTCAGACGGCCCTGCTCTTCAAGCTCTAGCAGACGGCGCTTGAGCTCAACGGCAACCCGCATCCCCGGCAACTCGTCGGCATGCAAAGAGGCCTGGATATAAGCCTTGCGCTGCCCCTGACCAAAACGAAACAGGGACAAATGGCGTTCTGTGCCCGAAGCAGTCCACGGCAAAAGGTACTTGATGTGTTCCATGAATATTCCTTAGTGCTTGCGCGGTGCCAGATACGCCAACCAGCGGCGCTCGGCGAGCTTGAACAGACGAACCAGAATGAAGGTCAGGACCAGATAAAAAATGGCCGCGGTCACAAAGGCCTCAAACGGCAGGTAGTAGCGCGCACTGACCGTACGCGCGGCGCCAGTGATGTCGACCAGGGTGACAATCGACGCCAGGCTGGTGGTCTGCAGCATCATCAGCACTTCGTTGCTGTACTGCGGCAACACGCGGCGCAGGGCCGACGGCAGGAGAATCCTGCGAAACAGGGTAGCCCGTGACATGCCCATGGCTTTACCGGCCTCGATCTCGCCGTGGGGGGTTGATTTCAAGCTGCCCGCCAACAGTTCAGCGCTGTAGGCACTGGTATTGATTGCAAAGGCCAGGCACGCGCAAAAGGTGGCACTGGAAAGGTAGGGCCACAGCACGCTTTGGCGTACTGCCTCAAACTGCGCCAGGCCGAAATAGATCAAAAACAACTGCACCAGCATCGGCGTGCCACGGATAACGTAGGTGTAAACCCAGGCCGGAAAGTTGATCAGGGGCGAGCGTGAAACCCGCATCAAGGCCAGCGGAATAGCCAGCATCAGCCCGAAGAACAGTGAAATCAGCAGAACTTTGAGAGTCACCAGGGCGCCACTGAAATACAGCGGCAGGCTTTCCCAGATCAGGTTGTAGTCGAGCATCATGAGGGGCTCCCAATCACAGTTCGGCGGCTTTTATGCCGACCGAAAAGTGTCTTTCCAGATAACGCAGCACCAGCAAGGACACGCTGGTCAGCATCAGATACAACACCGCCACGGCGAGGAAAAACGTAAACGGTTCGTGGGTCGCATCCGCTGCGTTCTTGGCTTTGAACATCATGTCCTGCAAGCCGATAACCGAAATCAACGCCGTGGACTTGGTCAGCACCAGCCAGTTGTTGGTGAACCCCGGCAGGGCGAAGCGGATCATCTGCGGCACCAGAATTCGCCAGAACACCTGTGAACGGCTCATGCCATACGCCTGTCCCGCCTCGGCCTGACCTGCGGGGATGGCCATGAAGGCACCCCGAAAGGTTTCCGACAGATAGGCGCCGAAAATGAAGCCCATCGTGCAGACACCGGCGATAAAGGGATTGATATCGATGTAGCCGGTGTAGCCCAGCGCCAGCGCGATGCGGTTGATCAGGTCCTGGCCGCCATAAAAGATCAGCAGGATCAGCACCAGATCAGGGATACCCCGAATCACCGTGGTATAGCCCTCCCCCAGCCGCGCCAGCCATTTGACCGGAGACAAGCGAAAGGCCGCACCCACCAGACCCAGGGCAATCGCCAGGGCCATGGACGTCAGGGCAAGGTTCACGGTCAGCCAGGCACCATCGAGAATGCTCGATCCGTAGCCGTGGAGCATGATGAAATTCCTCAGGCGAGCGCCAAAAAAAGCGCGAGACCAACCCCTGCCGCCCCCTGAAAGGAGGCGACTTGAGGGTTGCGGGGTTACTTAGCGTTGGCCGTAGATGTCGTACGTAAAGTACTTGGCCATGACCTGGTCGTATTTACCGTTGGCGCGTATCGCATCAATGGCTGCGCTCAGGCGTGCAGCGTTGGCGGTGTCGCCTTTGCGCACCGCAATACCGGCACCACGTCCGAAGTATTTCGGGTCGTTGATGTCCGGGCCAACCAGGGCGTAATCCTTGCCAGCCGGGGTTTTGATAAAACTCTCGTCGGTGTAGACGATGTCCGCCAGGGTGGCGTCCAGACGGCCCGAGGCCAGGTCGAGGAAGGCTTCATTCTGGGTGGAGTAGCGCACGACCACGACGCCCGCCGGCTCCAGCTGTTCGGTTGCAAAGCGGTCATACGTCGAAGAACGCTGCACGCCGAGACGCTTGCCCTTGAGGTCGACCTTGGGGTCGGTGAGCACATTGCCCGCCTTCATCGCGAACTTGCCGGGGGTGTGGTAGTACTTTTTGCTGAAATCCACCGACTTGAGGCGGTCTTCGGTAATCGACATCGAAGACAGCACCGCATCAACCTTGCGCACTTTAAGTGAAGGGATCATGCCGTCGAACTCCTGGACGACCCAGGTGCACTTGGCCTTCATTTCTTCACACAGCGCATTGCCGATGTCGTAGTCAAAACCACTGACTTCACCCTCAGGGGTTCTGAAGGAGAATGGCGGATAGGCCGCCTCGATGCCGATGCGCAGCGGCGCTTCATCGGCGTGAGCCATAAGGCTCGCAGCGCAAAGTGCCAATACACCTAGAAGTTCTGTCTTTTTCAAATTATTGACTCCTGAAGGGGCGCCATCCGGGCTGGCTCGGTGGTTAAAACCCATGAGGGTGTGCGCCTATAAGTGACACGTATTATTTCAGAAATCAATATCGTGAAAATAAATATATCACCCACAGACAACATCTCTCCTTGTGGGAACGGGCTTGCTCGCGATGACATCACGCAGTCATGCAGGCAGACCGCGTCGTCTGAATCACGAGCAAGCCCGCTCACACACAAAAGAGAGAGGGGGTGTCAGAACTTCACGCCCAGCGTCAACGCTACAAAATCCCGGTCACTGAGGGTGTTGTAGCGCCCGCCAAAGAAATTGGTGTACGACAGGCTGCTGGTGTAAGTGCTTTGGTATTCGCCGTCCAGACCGAAGGTGATGGCCTTGCGACCCTCTTCGAAGTTGGCATTGGGGCCAGGGGAATAGCCGCTGATGTCATGGGACCAGCCCAGATTGGGCTTGAGGTTCACACCGGGCAGGACGCTGTTGTATTCCCACACCGCCCGGCCACGGTAGCCCCAGGAAGTGGCAGTGGTGAAGCCGTCGTTGCCGCCTGAACCGAACACCGGGTCACGGCCATAACGCAGGTCTGAGGGGCTATCCAGTCCGCCCACATACGTCACACCCACTTCACCGGTCACGGTCAGGCGATTGGCCCCCATGGCGTTGTCGAAAACATGGCTGAGCGAGGTCTGGAACTGGGTAATTTCCTTGCGCCGATAGCCCTGCACATCCGCGCCGGGAGTCACGGTCAATGGCGATGCGTCTGCAAGCCCGGGCAGCAGCGTGACATTGGCATAAAGCAGGTCATTGCTGTTGAGTTGCACCGGCGCATTGGGGCGATAGCTCAACTCGCCTTTCCAGCGCGTGCCTGTGGATAACGTCGTGGCGAAGCTCAAACCATACAGACGGATATCTTCGGGGTATTCGACGTAGTAGCTGGAGTGACCGGCGACGATCATCGGCGCCAGCGCCCCTGCACCCGATGCCGCATTGTAGGCCGACTGCGGCGCAGCGCCCGCGCTGAGGATCGGGTCGCGGCTGTGGTAATTCATGAAGTAGGCACCAAACTCGGTGTCCAGCGGCTCAAACACATAGTGCATGGCCACGCCAAACTGGCCGCTGTTGCGCGCATTGCGATCGGCTCCGCGACGCACCAGCACGCCCTCGCCGTTCACGTCGACACCCGCGCCGGTGAGGGCCGCGAGGTCCGCCACATCGAGCGCCGAGCGCTTGCTCATCACGCGATAGTTACCGCTGCAACCGTCAGCCATCACGTCGGACCGGGAGAAAAACGTCCCGCAGTTATCCGCTTCCGATTGCTCCCAATCCAGTTGATAAAAAGCGTCGGCCGACAGGTTGTCGGTCAGGTTTTGCGAGATATAGAACAGGTTGACCGGCACCAGGCCGTCTTTGTATTCAGTACCGGGACGCCGATAGGCAGACGCGTCAGTGGGGTTGATCCCATTGATCCCGCCACCGATAAATTCGCTTTCGCCCCAACTGACCACCTGCTTGCCCAGACGTACCGCGCCAGGCTGATCGGCAATTGCGTAGTTGTGATACACGAAGGCATCCAGCAGCTGTGTACCGGCAGATTGGGCACTGGCTTTTCGTCCGCGATCACTGATGGCTTTGAAGGGGCGACTGTCGTCTTGCAGTTCGAAGTCGTACCAATACTTGCCGCGCACGTACAGGCCACTGTCACCGTACTTCAGCTCCAGCGCGTGCATGCCGGTAAAAATCTTTGAGAAGGTTTCGCCGCGCTTGAAGTTGAGGCGGCCATCATCCGAGATTTCGGATTGCCCCTTGCCGCCATTGTTGGCGCCAATCAAGTTACGGTCGGCCTTGGCAGTGGACCAACTGGCCCCGATGGACAACTCGGAATCGATCTGGCCCTCGACCGGGCCGATATTGAAGCTTACGCCCCAGGCGGACGTCGACGCGAGGCTGACTGCCAGCGCCAGCTTGGCGCGGCGCCAGGACCGGTTGACTGAGGACATCGATACTTCTCCGTGGGCACACTGCAATAAGCCCGCAAGGATGAAGCAAATCCAGATTTTGACAAGAACACAACCATCTCTCCGTAGCAGCTGCCGAGGAACGAAGGCTGCGTTCGATTGCGAAGCAATCGTAAACCTGTGTACACGGTTTGACAGGTGGGCCGCGAACTACGGTTTTACGACGGCTACGCCGCCGGACGCAGCCTTCGTTCCTCGGCAGCTGCTACGGTTTTTTGGGAGATCAGTGCATCTCGGTAAACGCCAGCTTCACGCCCAGCGCCACCAGCACTGCGCCCATGGTGCGATCAAACCAATGGCCCATGCGGGCAAAGCCGGTGCGTACGCGCTGATGGCTGAACAGCATGGCGACCATGCAAAACCACAGCCCGGTGGCAACCGCGAGGTACACGCCGTAGCCCGCCTGGATCGACAGCGGCGTATGCGGGTTGATCACCACGGTGAACAACGACAGGAAAAACAGTGTCGCCTTGGGGTTCAGGCCATTGGTCACAAAACCCGAAGTGAACGCACCGCGAGCCGTACGCTCGCCCACCGGCAAGGCGGCGGCCAGTGCTGCCGGATCGGCCGGCTTGGCCCGCAGCGCCTTGAAGCCGATGTACAGCAGGTAAGCCGCTGCCAGCCACTTCAGGGCGTTAAACAGCACAATGGATTGCGACACAATGATCCCGATGCCCAATAGCGAATAACCGACATGGACGAAAATCGCCGTGCCAACACCAAAGGCGGTAAAGATGCCGGCGCGGCGACCGTGGGTCACGCTCTCGCGAACCACCACGGCAAAATCCGGCCCGGGGCTGGCCACAGCCAACAGGTGAATCAGGGCAACGGTCAAAAATTCTGTCCAGTACATGCACGGCTCCATTACAAATTGTTTCTTCTGTTAGGCTCGCCACATTACGCCTTCATTTCACAGCACAAAAGGTACAGTTGATGACTAACACTCAGCGCGCCGTATTCCTTGATTACACCTCACTGGATCTGGGCGACCTCGATCTTGACCCGCTGCGTCGAAGCTTCGGCGATCTGCAGGTGTGGTCGGACACCACCCCCGGGAATGTGATCGAGCGTCTGCAAGGCGCCAGTGTAGCCATCAGCAACAAAGTCCAGCTCAACGCCCACACCCTCGCCGCGTGCCCGGAGCTGAAGCTGATTCTGGTAGCCGCCACCGGCACCAACAACGTCGACCTTGAAGCCGCCCGCGCCCAGGGGATTACCGTCGCCAACTGCCAGGGATACGGCACGCCCTCGGTGGCACAGCACACCCTGGGCCTGCTGCTGGCACTGGCGACACGCCTGGTCGACTACAACAAGGCCGTAGCCGACGGCCAGTGGCAGCAAGCCAAACAGTTCTGCCTGCTGGACTTCCCGATTGTGGAGCTGGAAGGCAAGACCCTGGGCCTGTTCGGCCATGGCGAGCTGGGCAGTGCGGTGGCCAGGCTGGCCGAAACCTTCGGCATGCGCGTATTGATCGGCCAGATCCCGGGCCGCCCGGCCCATGCCGACCGCCTGCCGCTGGACGAACTGCTGCCCCAGGTCGACGCCCTGACCTTCCACTGCCCGCTCACTGAACACACGCGCAACTTTATCGGTGCCCGCGAGCTGGCATTGCTCAAGCCCGGAGCCTTTGTGGTCAACACCGCACGCGGCGGCATCATCGACGAACAGGCACTGGCCGACGCCCTGCGCAGCGGCCATCTGGGTGGTGCGGCGACCGACGTGCTGAGCGTCGAACCTCCTCGCGACGGCAACGTGCTGCTGTCAGCCGACATCCCGCGCCTGATCATTACCCCGCACAGCGCATGGGGCAGCCGCGAGGCGCGCCAGCGCATCGTCGGCCAACTGGCACAAAACGCCGAAGCGTTCTTCAACGGTACAGCGCTGCGGGTCGTCAGTTGATAGACTGCGCCCCTTTTTGAGGAGCAGATTATGGATCCGCGCAGTGAAGTACTGCTTCGTCAGCCTGAATACTTTCAAGGTTCGGTGCTGTTGGTCGGCTTGCCGGCTGACGAACTACTCGGCGAATTGCCCGATGCCCACGGCTGGTGCTGGCATGCCGGTGACCAGGCCGTGCTCGACGCCCGCTTTGAAGGCCGTGTGCAGTTTGGTGTCGAAATCCCTGAACGGGCATTCGACACCGCCGTGGTGTTTCTGCCCAAGTCCAAGGAACTGAGCGACTACGTGCTCAAGGCCGTGGCCGCTCGCTTGCCCAATGCCGATGTGTTTCTGGTTGGCGAAAAAAAGGGCGGCATTGAAGGCGCCTCCAAACAACTGATCCCGTTCGGCAAGCCGCGCAAACTCGACAGCGCACGGCACTGCCAGCTGTGGCAAGTGACGGTGGACAACGCTCCGCCAGTGCCCGTTCTGCAAGAGCTGGCGCAACATTACGAACTGCCCCTGGCCGAAGGCCCGCTGAAAGTCGTCAGCCTGCCGGGCGTGTTCAGCCACGGGCGCCTGGATCGCGGCAGCGCCTTGCTGCTTGAGCATCTGGACAAACTGCCCAGCGGCCACGTGCTGGACTTCGGCTGCGGCGCGGGCGTGCTCGGCGCTGCAGTCAAGCGGCGTTACCCGCACAACACCGTCACCTTGCTCGACGTGGATGCCTTCGCCACTGCCAGCAGCCGCCTGACCCTTGCGGCCAACGGCCTGGAAGGCGACGTGATTACAGGTAACGGTATCGACGCTGCGCCCATGGGCTTGAACTCGATCCTGAGCAACCCGCCGTTCCATGTCGGGGTGCACACCGATTACCACGCTACCGAAAACCTGCTGCAAAAAGCAGTCAAACATCTGAAAACAGGTGGCGAACTTCGGATTGTGGCCAACAGCTTCCTGCGCTACCAACCGCTGATCGAAGAGCATTTCGGTGCCTGCGCGGTCAAGGCTGAAGGTCAGGGTTTCCGGATTTACAGCGCCAAGCGCCGTTAAACACATTGTGAAATAAGGGCTTGCCGGATCGGATTTGCCTAGGCAGAATCCGCTCCGTCCTAGGGGAGTAGTCTCCCACGAGCGCCATGCTCGTCCGGCATACGTCAACATACTTGGTCAACAGACCATGGCGTATGCGACCCAGGTGTCCGCACAGACGGACCGGGGTTTGACAAGACCTATGACACGAACACCTTACCCGGGGCGGGAAGGCTGTACGTGTCATAGCCGTGTCGACCCGCCCCTGGAAGCCACCTGATGATGCTCGACTCCTTACTCGTTCCTACCGCAATTGTTGCCTTGGCCGAAATCGGCGACAAGACGCAGCTGCTCGCCCTCATTCTTGCCGCTCGCTTTCGCAAACCCTGGCCGATTATCGCCGGCATCGTGGTCGCGACCCTGGCCAACCATGCCGCGGCCGGTGCCGTAGGCGCCTGGTTCAGCACCTTCTTCAGTGACGCCATGCTGCACTGGATCCTCGCGGCAAGCTTTACCGCTACTGCGTTGTGGACCCTGGTGCCCGACAAGATGGACGACGACGAAGCCAGCACCGCGCGCAAGTACGGGCCTTTCGTTACCACCCTGATTACATTCTTCATTGCCGAAATCGGCGACAAGACCCAAGTGGCAACCGTGATGCTCGCGGCCCAATACCCGGACTTGTGGCTGGTCATTATCGGCACCACCCTGGGCATGCTGATTGCCAACGTGCCGGTGGTTCTTGCGGGTAACTTTGCCGCTGACAAACTGCCGCTGACCCTGATCCGCCGCCTGGCAGCCACCGCGTTTGTCGTACTGGCCATCGTGGCTGTGTACAAGGCGATGCAGATCAGCGGCTGGGTGTAGCCCGCTCCCACGAGGGGATTACGATTTCGGGGCTTGCTGGTAAAGCGGCATCACCTTCGGAATCGCCCCTTGCAGCGCTGCAATCCGGCTGCTGGAGGCCGGGTGAGTGCTCATGAACTCAGGCGGTGCATCCTGTGATTGCTGAGCCATTTTCTGCCACAGGGTGATCGCTGCATTCGGGTTGTAACCCGCACGTGCTGCCAGCTCCAGGCCGATCAGGTCTGCTTCGTTTTCATTGCTGCGACTGTTTGGCAGGGTCAGGCTGTAGTTCACCACCGTGTCGGCCAGCCCCAGGCTGTCTTGCCCCAACCCCAGCAATGCGCCAGCACCTTGCTTGGCTATCTCGATGCCATAAGCCTTGGACATGGATTCACGCCCGTGCTCACGCAAGGCGTGGGCAATTTCATGGCCCATGATCGCGGCGATTTCATCATCACTGAGTTTGAGCTGATCGATGATCCCGCTGTAAAAGATGATCTTGCCGCCAGGGCCACAGTTGGCATTGAGCTCGTCACTCTTGATCAGATTGACTTCCCAGTTCCATTGCGCGGAATCCGGGCGAAAGGCCGGGGCCTGGGCAATCAGTCGGTTGGCGATTGCCTGCAAACGCTTGGCGTTGGCGCTGGTCTTGTCCAGGGCGCCCTTGGTGCTCGCCTCGCTGACTGTCTGCTGATAAGACTGCGCGTACATCTGGTCAACCTGCTGGCTCGACAGCATGCTGAACATGTACTGCTTGCGCTCGACACCGACCGCACCACCATTGGTGGTATTCACCGCCTGGCAACCGCCGAGCAATAACCCGGCCCCCATCGCGCACACTACCGCTAACTTACCCATCGAAGATCTCCATAAAGAGGGTGCGCATCGTATCTCAACCCGGCGTCAGGCACTCGGGCGCATTGAGCTTTGGATCATTGACCAGATTGGCCAATGGTCGTTCGCGCAGCGGCGTCTGCGGGCTGGCCAGCAGCGCCTGCAGCACATGAAGAGGAGTTTCAGGGTCAAGCCAGGCCTGCTGGCCCGCCTCATCGAGAATCAATGGACGGCGCTGGCTGGCCGCGGCCTGGGTAATCACCGCCGTACTCAGCCACACATGCCCCTCAACCGGGTAAGCCTCCCAGATACCGGCAAAAAACAGCGAAGCACCCTCTCCCGGAGTCAGCCAGTAAGGACGTTTGCGGGTGGTGCCGCGCCATTCGTAAAAACCGTTGGCCGGGATCAGGCAGCGCCGCTGGCGCAAGGCATCGCGAAACATCGGCTGCTCGGCCACGGTTTCAGCCCGGGCATGGGCAGGAGTGCGCGACAGGTCGGTCAGCCAGGCCGGGGTCAGGCCCCAGCGGGCCCGTGCCAGTTCGCGCTGGCCAGGCTCCGCACCTGCACGCAGGATCAATACCGAATCATTGGGTGAAATATTCCACTGGGCCTGCTGATCCTCCGGAAAACCGGGCAAGGCTGCAAACGCAGGGTTCCAACGAAACAGGGCAAAACGTCCACACATGGGGCAGCACAACTCTTCATCTATAGATCAGTGAAATAACGTCGCCAGCTTCAGCAGTCCAGCACATCGGGGAAACTCTCGGGCTCATCGCCCGCCACCGGTGACGCGGCATTGTACGCATCGATCAACTCCCGCGCGTATTGCGCGCGATCATTGGCAACCGCCAAACCGAGCAGGCCGAACACGGGCAGCTCGCCGGTGGCACCGATCAGGTCGCGTCCCTCAAGCCGCGCCTCCACCCCTTCACTGGCAAGCATGCCCAGCAACAGCTCGGCTTCCATCAGGTTTTCGGGCTCGTAGATGCGCTGCATGATCGTCACTCGCTACTCATTCTCGGTGTGCACATCAAGCATCCACTCATGGCCATCGGTCTGAAGATGGAAAAGAATCGGCCGACAGCACACCGGGCAATCTTCAATGTAGCTCTGATCGCCACCGGAAAGGTCGAGCACAGCTTCTGCCTGCTCGCCACAATAGGGGCATTCATAGTGCTCAGTTTCAAGCATCGCGGTCTCCTGAGTGACTTGTGCGTATAATCGCCTGTCTATTAGCAGGGCTATTTTTGTGCCCTGCCCTGCGTACCAACCCTAGCCGTTTCCAACAAGAGAGCATGATGGGCGAATTCGATACCATCCGACCTTACGACGACGCCGAAGTCCCAGCAGTGCTGGCCCGGCTGCTCAGCGACAAGGCGTTTCTAGATATCCTGACCCACTTTCGCTTCCCGCGCCTGGCAGGCGCTTTCGGCTGGCTGTTAAAACCACTTATAGCTCATCGCCTGCGCAAAGAGTTCGCCAGCGTGACTTCGGTCGCCACTTTGCAGGACAAGGTCGAGGTTTACGTCGACCGCACCATCGAACATGCCACTGACGGCGTGACCTATACCGGCGTCGAGCAGTTGAAGGCTGGCAGCGCCTATCTGTTTTTGGCCAACCACCGCGATATCGTGATGGACCCGGCGTTCGTCAACTACGCGGTTTATCACGCGGGCCTGCCAACGCCGCGGATCGCCATTGGTGACAACCTGCTGCAAAAGCCTTTTGTCAGCGATTTGATGCGCCTGAACAAGAGCTTCATCGTTCACCGCTCGATCACCGGACGCCGTGAAAAGCTGGCGGCTTATCAGCTGTTGTCGGCCTACATCAACCACTCGATCCGCAACGACTGCCAGTCGATCTGGATCGCCCAGGCTGAAGGCCGGGCCAAGGACGGTGATGACCGTACCGACTCGGCGATCCTGAAGATGTTCCACATGAGCCGTAAAAACGAGCCGTTTGCCGAGGTCATTCAGTCACTGAATCTGACCCCGGTATCGATCAGCTACGAATACGACCCCTGTGATCAGGCCAAGGCTCGCGAGCTGTATATCCGCGCCACCACGGGCACTTACAGCAAGGCCCCGGGCGAAGACGACACCAGTATCGCCAACGGCATTACGGGCTACAAAGGACGCGTACACGTGAACTTTGCCGCCCCCATTACCGAGTTGTTCGAGGACAGCAAACTGCTGGCCGCAGAAATGGATCGCCATATCCTCAGCGGTTACCGCCTGTTCCCGGCGCACTACCTGGCGTATGCGCAGTGGGCTGATGCCGAGCCCGAGTTGCAAGTGCCGACGGCTGCCGAGGTCTTCGGTGCCGAAGAGCTGGCCAAGGCCCAGCAGGAGTGGCAGCGCCGCCTGGAGGCCTGCCCGGCCGAGCATCGCCCGTTCCTGGTGCTGCAATATGCGATGCCGGTGCGCAATCAGTATCGGATCAAGGCGGGGCTGGCGTTGTAAAAATCTCTGTAGTCGCTGACGAGGGACGAGGCTGCGATAAGGCCCGCAGGGCCTTCAGATTGCCAGGACTGCTGCGCAACCCATCGCAGCCTCGTCCCTCGTCAGCGACTACAAAGGGCCGTTAAATTCTGCTGTCACCGTATCGTCATGAAGAGAGGCCACTCTGTGGCCCCTCGACACCGACACGGAGCTTGTCATGCTGCACGCAGAAAACCAGGACCGCCTTTACCTGATCGCCCCCAGCGACGAACAGCAGGCACTGATCGAGGGCTTGGCCTTTAACGTTCAGGATCACCACTGGCTGGTCTATTGCGCCCTGAGCGGCCATACCCATGCCGATTTGCCTGAGCTGGACCTGCTCACCGGCGTCAGCCGCCTTGAGCTGTATGCCGAAGCCGCCTGAAGTCTTCAAACACAAAAAAGCCCGAACTCACCGAGTTCGGGCTTTTTGGTTTACAGCGCTTACTCGCCGAGCAAACGACCGATGGTCGGGTCCTTGAACACACGGGTCAGTGCGTCACTGAGCACATCGCTCACCAGCTTGGTGTTGGTTTCCTGATTCGGCGCCATGCCGAAGCGCTGATCAAGGGACGCGCCATAACGACCGCTGTAAGAACGGCCACCGTTCTTCACGTCAGAGCGGAAGGTCGCGCCAATGGTCGCTTCGGTCACGTACATGGTGTCCTTGGGCGACTGATACTTCAGTTCGGCCAGGGTCACGGTCAATGTCGGGGCATTCATTGCGTTGGATGTCGGCGTGTAGCCCAGCAAACGCACGGCGGCTTCAGCCTGGGCTTGCAGCTTGGGAATCACGTCGGCACTGCTGACGCTGATCGCGCTGGTCTCAGGGTACATGCCACCACGGGTGCCCAGGGTTGGCGAAGGACGACCGTCCACTACACGTACCACTACCGGCTGGCCACGACCCACTGGCGCAAGCTGGGTGGTCAGTTTGGGTTGCGGGCTGAGTTGTTGCGGGCTGTGGGCGCAGCCGACCAGAGTCAAACTGGTCACAGTAATCAAACCGAACAACAGGCGTTGCAACATGCTCATCTCTCCAGGACTGGGTAACACAGGCCGTCAGTATAGGGTGCTGTGCGCCTGCTAACTAGCCGCTTGCTGTCACCACCCTGTCATCGCCATTACATCGTGATGTCACGTCAACAGGGCATTGTCTGAATGACTGACTCAACAGGAGCTGCCATGAACATGTTCTTATCGTTGCTCGGCCTCAATCGCCCTCACCGCTGCTTCGCCCGCCTCGACCCGACGGGTCGCTGCCAGGCTTTCAAGCAATGCAAACAACCGCCGGTCGGCGACAGCTGGGTCGAAATCGAAGAAATCCGCCTCAACTGGTTGCACCAGGTACTACCCGCGACCGCCCGTATTGCCTCGCCCGCACCACGTTCGGCAGTGCAACCCCTGCTGGGACTTTGACCAACGCACCAATAAAAGTCATTTAACAGGATCAATTGCCCGCGTTTCTTCGCTACAATCTCCCCCCGATTATAAGGACGTCTCCTGATCGGGCCTCGCAGCATCGCTAATGCGCTTGTATTAGCTCCCCCGCACCGCCCACAGAGAGCCGCCCACACAGATCATGTGAAGCTGGCGCGCTTGAATTTTTTTGCGTAATCCCCACTTTTTACATGGTCTGCCAGAGCTGCCATAACGCTCGGTCACCGGGTTCGGTGCCAGGCTTGCGGCAGCCCTTTTTTGAGGTTCACGTCTTCAAGAGAGCGTGAAAAAAAACGGGTTTCACAACTTCACAAGAGTGTGGCGAGCAAATGAAAAGTTTTGCGTCTGAACATGCACCATTAGCGTCTGATATTGCCCCACCAAGCAGGACCGAAGTCGGCTCCACAGCACAAGACTGAAGCCTGTCCGCTTACGGATTTGGTTGCACAAACGGACGCTCTAGACCTTAAGTCGAATTGCCTCCCGAGTACTGAAATGCGTTCATATGAACCTCGAAGGCCCGGTCGGAGCGTGCGCTCAAGTTGCAAGAAATTGCGAAGAATCGGACATGGCGATCCTGGCCATGAGTGACCCGGGGCCAATCAGAACCACGCCCCCGGAACACCTGGCAGCTATGCCGTCAATTTGGTGCCGTAGATTTTGGAGACGCGTTAATGGCGCATAACGAAGCAGTCGACGTAGTACTGGTTGGAGCGGGCATCATGAGTGCCACCCTCGCCGTACTGCTCAAAGAGCTCGACCCCGGCCTCAAGCTGGAAGTTGTTGAGCAGATGGACTCAGGTGCTGCGGAAAGTTCCAACCCGTGGAACAACGCAGGCACCGGTCACGCTGGCCTTTGTGAGCTGAACTACACGCCGCAAGCGGCTGATGGTTCGATCGACATCAAAAAAGCTGTGCATATCAATGCCCAGTTCGAAGTGTCGAAGCAGTTCTGGGCCTATCTGGCACAGAAAGGGACTTTCGGTTCGTGCAAATCCTTCATCAGCCCGGTGCCTCACCTGAGCTACGTTGAAGGCGAAAAAGGCGTGTCCTTCCTGAAAAAACGCTTTGAAGTGCTGAGCAAGCACCATGCGTTTGCAGACATGGAATACACCGAAGACAAAGCCAAAATGACCGAGTGGATGCCCCTGATGATGCCGGGCCGCCCTGCGGACCAGCACATCTCGGCCACCCGTGTACTGCACGGCACTGACGTGAACTTCGGCGCCCTGACCAAGCAACTGCTCAAGCATTTGGCCAGCGCGGCAGACACCCAGATCAAGTACAGCAAGAAGGTCACTGGCCTCAAGCGCAATGGCAGCGGCTGGACGGTGAGCATCAAGGACACCAACAGCGGCAACACCCGCCACGTTGATGCCAAGTTCGTGTTCCTGGGCGCTGGTGGCGCGGCCTTGCCGCTGCTGCAAGCTTCGGGCATTGAAGAAAGCAAAGGCTATGGCGGCTTCCCGGTCAGTGGCCAGTGGCTGCGTTGCGACAACCCGGAAGTGGTCAAACTGCACCAGGCCAAGGTTTACAGCCAGGCCGCAGTGGGTTCGCCGCCGATGTCGGTACCCCATCTGGACACCCGTGTGGTGGATGGCAAGAAGTCGCTGCTGTTCGGACCTTATGCCGGTTTCACCACCAAGTTCCTCAAGCACGGTTCGTTCCTTGACCTGCCGATGTCGATCCGTCTGGGCAATATCGGGCCAATGCTGGCCGTTGCTCGCGACAACATGGACCTGACCAAGTACCTGGTCAGCGAAGTGCGCCAATCGATGGAGCAACGCCTGGACTCCCTGCGTCGTTTCTATCCACAGGCCAAAGCCGAAGACTGGCGTCTTGAGATTGCCGGGCAACGGGTTCAGATCATCAAGAAAGACCCGAAAAAAGGCGGCGTGTTGCAGTTCGGTACCGAACTGGTTGCGGCCAAGGACGGCTCGCTGGCCGCTCTGCTGGGTGCCTCACCGGGCGCTTCGGTAACCGTTTCGATCATGCTGGACCTGATCGAGCGTTGCTTCGCGCAAAAAGCCACTGGCGAGTGGGCGACCAAGCTCAAGGAAATCTTCCCGGCACGGGAAAACGTCCTTGAAACCGACGCCGAGCTGTACCGCGAAATCAGCACCCGCAACTCCGAGTTGCTGGAACTGGTTGAGCCACAGAGCGCCAACACCAGCATCGCGTAACGCAACACCGGCGTAGTGATACGTCAAAAAAAGCCCCTCGTCCTGTTTCAGGCCGAGGGGCTTTTTTGTTGTTCTGTGTGGGAGCGGGCTTGCTCGCTCCCACAGAGTTGATCAGCCGCGGGCCTGGTTGATCAGTTCAATGTATTCGTCGGCGTTGCGCTGATCCTTGATGATGTCCACGAACGTCTGGCCGTGCTCGTCTTTGCCATCCAGGTCAAAACCGGCTTCCTTGAAGAATGTCAGGAAACGCCCAAAGTCATCGATACGCAGGCCACGATAGGCTTTGATCAGTTTGTGCAGCGAAGGCGAAGTAGCATCCACAGGCTCAAAATCCAGGAACAACTTGATCTGCTCGTCGCCGATCTCATCACCAATCAACTGCTTCTTGTCTTTACGCATGTCCGGCTCCAGCCTGCTGATACTTCACGGGCCCGCAGTTTACCCAAGGCTCAACGTGCGCGCACGCTACCGGTGTGCAAGTCGGCCCAAATGTGGCCATTGGCATAGGTCAGAAACTGTACATAGAGCGTGTCGTTGCGCAGCAAATCAATCACGACGCGGTATTGGGACAGCGGATAAGAAAGGCTCAGGGTTCGCGTTTTACTGTCAAACGCGGGCTTTTTCAGGCTTTTGCTTTCGCCATCAAATGAAATCAGCACCTGACGCACCGTCGCGCCCTGGCTCATGGGCTTGCCTTTGAGGCGCACCAATAAAGGCGATGTCACCGGGATCGGCTGCTGATTGGATTGACGCTGGCTCCCCACCACCACCGAATAGGAGGTGACCAGCATCAATTGCTGTTGCTCCGGTACTTCGCTGCGTAACTGCAAGTCATCGGCAGGCAGAAACTGCCCGTGCAACAGCGGTGTTGCAACCGGTGCCGCCGCCAGAGGCAGGCTGGCCAGCAGCAGGCTCAACGCTGCGCTGCGAAATAGAAGGCTCATGTCAGGTTCCAGAAAGCGGGAAGCCGCACTCTAGCATGATGCCCGCCCGCCTCACTTACTGCGCCATCAACTGCCCCTCGACAATACGCACATGACGCGGATGAAACCGCGCAAGACTGCTGCGATGGCCCACGCTGAGAATGCTCAAGCCCGGCAACTGGTCAATCAGGGCCTGGTACAACATGGCCTCATCTTCCTCGTCCATTGCCGAGGTCGATTCATCCATATAAAGCCACTGTGGTCGAAACAGCAGCACACGGGCAAAGGCCAGCCGTTGTTGTTCACCACCCGACAACACACGTTGCCAGTGATCGACCTCATCAAGCCTGGGAATCAGTTGCTCCAGACGGCAGGTACGCAGGACCTGTTCATAACGTTCGGGGGCGTAGGCATCGCCGGTCTGTGGATAACTCAATGCGTCACGCAAAGTGCCGATGGGCAAGTACGGTTTTTGCGGCAAAAAAAGCGACCGTTCGCGGGGCAAACGAATGGCCCCGCCCCCTTGCGGCCAAAGCTCGCCCATGGCGCGCAGCAACGTACTTTTGCCGCTGCCGGAACGACCGCTGAGCATCAGTCGCTCGCCCGGTTGCACCTGCAAATTGGCGTTGTGCAGCAGCGGGCGACCATCGGCCAGTTCCAGGCTCAGGTCATTGATCTTCAAGTCCTCGCCCACGTGTTGCACATCGATCGCTGGCAGACGCTGTTCGTTTTCGGTCATGGCCTGGCGAAAGCTCAGCAGACGATCACAGGTGGCGCGCCACGACGCCAGGGTGACGTAGGCATCGATAAACCAGCTGAAGTTCTCTTGTACATTGCTGAATGCCGAGTTGATTTGCATCAGCCCACCCAACTCGATCTTGCCCGCAAAGTAACGCGGGGCCGCGACGACAAACGGAAAGATGATGGCGATTTGCGAGTAGCCCGCCGTGAAGAACGTCAGGCGTTTTTGCACCTTCATTTGCGTCCAGAAATTCTTCCAGACCTTATTGAAGCGCGCGCTCAACCGCTCATGCTCATTGGGCTCGCCGTTGTACAGCGCAATGCTCTCGGCATTTTCGCGCACCCGCACCATCGAAAAGCGCAGGTCTGCTTCGAAGCGCTGCTGCTGGTTGCTCAAGCCAATCAGGCGTCGGCCAATCAAGTGGGCCAGCCAACTGCCGACCGCGGCGTACAACAGCGCACACCAGAACATGTAGCCGGGAATGGTGATGCCAAAGACTTCGATGCTGCCCGATACGCCCCACAGGATGATCGAGAACGACACCAGGCTGACCAGGTTTCGAATCAAGCCCAGGCCCAGGGTCAGGGTATTGTCGGTGAACGAATTGAGGTCTTCACTGATGCGCTGGTCAGGGTTGTCGGTGTAACCGCCCTGCTCCAGCTGGTAATAGTTTTTATGGGCCAGCCAGCGCGCGAAATGCTGCTCGGTCAGCCAGCGTCGCCAGCGAATGGTCAGCATCTGGGTCAGGTAAAGCCGGTACACCGCGCCCACAATGCCTGCCGCCGCAATGATCCCGAAGTAGCCGATCAGGCTCCAGAATGCCGTGGCGTCCTTGTTTTCCAGGGCGTTGTAGAAGTCCTTGTACCAATGGTTGATCCACACGGAGATGCCCACGCTCACCAGCGACAAGGCAATCACTGCGATCAACAGCAACCACGCCCGGAGGCGTTCTTCACTGCGCCAGTAGGGCGTTATGAGCCCCCAGACCCGAGGTATGAAATCCCCACGCACAGCATCATTCACTACAGAAGGCTCAGCGTTCTGATTCATGGTTCAGGCTCGTTGGGAGTAAAGAGCAACCTGTAAGCCGGTCAGGACGACCGGCCCACGACGCAAGGACGCGTCTTGATACAGGTTAGAAGCTGTTAGCGCTTACGTGCAAGGCGCACTGCAAACGCTACAGCTCCCGTTCAGCGTCGCACCGGACGCTTCTGCAATTTACGCTGCAAGGTACGGCGATGCATGCCCAAGGCACGGGCTGTGGCCGAGATATTGCCTTCATGCTCACCCAGCACGCGCTGGATGTGTTCCCACTGCAGGCGGTCAACCGACATCGGGTTGTCCGGCACCAGCGTTTCGAGGTCGGCATGCTGGGACAGCAAGGCGGCGAGCACGTCATCGGCATCGGCAGGTTTGCACAGGTAGTTGCAGGCGCCGCGCTTGATCGCCTCGACGGCGGTGGCGATGCTGGAATAACCGGTGAGGATCACCACCCGCATCTCCGGGTCGAGTTCCAGCAGCTTGGGCAGCAGGACCAGGCCCGAATCGCCGTCCATTTTCAGATCCAGCGCCGCATAATCGGGCAGATCCTGTTGAGCCAGGATCAGCCCTTCTTCGGCAGAACCCGCCGTGCTGACGCGAAAACCGCGACGGCTCATGGCGCGAGCCATGACACGGGTAAAGGTGGCGTCGTCATCTACCAACAACAAATGCGGCAGTTCTTCGCCTTCGACCTGAATTTCTTCACTCATTTTCATTTCCTCGGGCGACACGTGGCAGGCGCAGCTCAGTGAGCGTTCCGCCATCCTCATGACTGTAGAGTTTTACCGAGCCGCCAGCGCGGGTCACGCTGGCTTTACTCAAGAATAGGCCCAGACCGAAGCCTTTGCCCTTGGTGGTAAAAAAGGGTTTGCCGATTTGCTCGGCGATGGCCAACGGTACACCCGGACCGTGGTCACGAATACTGATCGTCAGGTCCACTGCATCCCAGTCGACAGTCACTTCCAGCCCTTCAGGGCAGGCATCGGCTGCATTGTTGAGCAGATTGAGCAGCGCCTGAGTCAAATCCGGAGCCGGCGCCAGGCGCGGAACCGGTGCATGGCCCAGACACTGGAAGCGGTAAGTGGCTTCAGGGCGCATCAAGTGCCAGCGGTTCAAGGCCTCATCCAGCCACTGGGTGACATCCTGGACCTCAATCGCCAGGCGACGATTGGCCTCGGCGGCACGCACCAATTGCTGCAGGGTTTCCTTGCACAGCTTGACCTGATCCTGAAGCACGCTCAGATCATCCTGCAACTCAGGGTCCTGGTGATCGCGGCGCATCTCTTTAAGCAGCACACTCATGGTCGACAACGGCGTACCCAGCTCATGAGCCGCCCCGGCAGCCTGGGTTGCCACCGCCAGCAACTGCTGGTCACGCAGGCCTTCCTCACGACGCAAGGCGCGCAGTTCTTCCTGACGGCGCAGCTCTTCGCCCATCTTGGCCGCGAAGAAGGTAATCACTGCCGCAGACAGCGCAAAACTCAGCCACATCCCGTAAATCTGCAGTTTTTCGCGGAAAAACGGCACGGTGTCTATGGGGTAGAACTGCATCAACAACAGCGTGTAGAGCGCCAGCGCAATGCCGGTCAATACCAGCGAATAGCGCCAGGGCAGCGTGACCGCAGCGATGGTCAGCGGTACCAGATAGTACGAAACAAAAGGGTTGGCCGAGCCACCGGAGAAGTACAGTAAGGCGCTGTGGATAAACAGGTCGCAGGCCAGTTGCAGCGCGTACTCAAGCTCTGTCACCGGCCAGGTTGTGCGCAACCGGATCGCGGTAAAAGCACACAACAGCATGGAAAATCCAAGGGTGATGCTCAACTGAAACCAGGGCAGCGGCAGCAAATTGAACAGATAGGCAAAGCCCACTGAACCCGCTTGCGCGGCCAGCACCAACATGCGGATAAACGTAAGACGCCACAGGTTCTGGCGAGTGGCGGACAGTAACTGAACGGGGGCGAGCATGAGCTCTCCTGATGAGCGCTCCAGGCGGATCGCCGAGAGTATAACCAAGCGGGCAGCCCCACAGGCAAAAGTGCGGCAAAGAGCCACAGTGTTTTTTGTGAAAAAGCGGCTAATGGCCTGCATCTGGGCAAACTGTGTGGGAGCGGGCTTGCTCGCGATGACTTGGACGCGGTCTGGCTGACCGACACTGGTGCCTGCTTCGCGAGCAAGCCCGCTCCCACAGTGGACAAAGAAGTAGCCGCCAAATGTATCGAAAATGTAATCGGGCGAACTGATGGCCACTGATTAGAGTCATATAGCCATTATTGTCCTCATTCAAGGAGCTTCCATGTCCAACTTTCAACGCACCGCGGCCCTTTTGACCCTGAGCATCGGTGCACTTGCCAGCCTGCCAGCCCTGGCCGACGACATTCATTACAACCAGATTTCCCTGCGTGCCGAGGCCAGCCAGGAAGTAGCCCGCGACTTGATGATCGTGACGCTCTACACCGAGGCGCAAAATACCGATGCCGCCAAGCTGGCCGCAGAAATCACCACCTCGATGAACAAGGCCATCGGCCAGGCCAAGTCCGTCAAGGAAGTCACCCTGCGCCAGGGCAACCGCAACAGCTACCCGATTTACGACAACAAAACCCAGAAGATCACCGGCTGGCGCGAGCGCGCCGAATTGCGACTGGAAAGCACCGATTTCGCCGCACTGTCCAAACTCACCGGGGACCTGATGCAAACCCTGAAAATGGGCAGCATGCAATTCACCGTCGCCAGTGCCACCCGCAAAACCAGCGAAGACGCGCTGCTCAAGGATGCCGTCAACGCATTCAAGGCCCGCGCTCAACTGGCCACCGACGCACTGGGCGGTAAGGGCTACAAAATCGTTAACCTGAACCTCAACACCAATGGCTACCCGCAGCCTTACATGCGCAGCGAAATGATGATGAAAGCCGCCGCGCCGGCAATGGACTCTGCACCGACGCCGGAAATCGAGGCCGGCACCAGCGAAGTCAGCATGAGCGCCGATGGCGTGATTGAAGTTCAGATGCAGTAAGCCTTTACGTCCTACAAACCCCTGAAGCCTTGAAGCTTCAGGGGTTTTTTTTGCCCTCAGGAAAATACCTACAGACCGTCCTAGTATTAAAAAGCAAAAGCCTACAGACGCTGTCAGCACCGACTTACATCTTTCCAACGCGAGAGTCTAGATAAGTAACAACGCCGTACCAAAACAGTGCGTGCAGGTCCTTTAACTTTCCAAAACACGTAAGCAAATGAGTCAAAAATCCCGACGCAAACGATCAAATGCGTCATAACTTATAGATAAGCGACATTCTTGTACGATCGTTCCACATTTTCAGTCTTCAGCCGCTTACACATATTGCAATGGGTATGGGCTGTGCATAAGTATCGCCGGGTCGACTCATAAGGTCGCCCTCAAACCAAAAATGACAAAAATCATGAGGCCACCATGTTCAAACACGCGGTCATTCCGTTCTTAGTAGGCGCGAGCCTGCTGGCAAGCGCACCTTTCGCCCACGCAGCGACCAACCTGGTGTTCTGTTCTGAAGGCAGCCCGGCGGGTTTTGACCCGGGCCAGTACACCACCGGTACTGACTTCGATGCGTCGGCCGAAACCATGTTCAACCGCCTGAGCCAGTTTGAACGTGGCGGCACCAAGGTAGAGCCGGGCCTGGCAACCAGCTGGGATGTCTCGCCCGACAACCTGACGTGGACCTTCCATCTGCGTGATGGCGTCAAGTTCCACACCACGCCGTACTTCAAGCCAACCCGCGACTTCAATGCCGACGACGTGCTCTTCACCTTCAACCGCATGCTCGACATCAACCAGCCGTTCCGTAAGGCCTACCCCACCGAATTCCCTTATTTCACCGACATGGGCATGGATAAAAACATCGCCAAGGTGGAAAAGATCGATGACAAGACCGTCCGTTTCACCCTGAATACGGTCGATGCCGCGTTTATCCAGAACCTGGCCATGAGCTTCGCTTCCATCCAGTCCGCCGAGTACGCCGACAAGCTGCTCAAGGAAGGCAAGCCTGCCGATATCAACCAGAAGCCGATCGGCACCGGACCGTTTGTATTCAAGAGCTACCAGAAAGACTCGAACATCCGTTACACCGGCAACAAGGACTACTGGAAGCCTGAAGACGTCAAGATCGACAACCTGATCTTCGCCATCACCACCGACCCGTCGGTGCGCATCCAGAAGCTCAAGAAGAACGAGTGCCAGGTCACCCTCTTCCCGCGTCCGGCTGACCTCAAGGCCCTTGGCGAAGACCCGAACCTGAAGATGCCCCACCAGGCAGGCTTCAACCTGGGTTACATCGCCTACAACGTGATGGACAAGATCAAGGGCAGCAACGAACCCAACCCGATGGCCCAGCTCAAGGTCCGTCAGGCAATGGACATGTCGGTCAACAAGCAGCAAATCATCGACTCTGTGTATCAGGGCGCAGGCCAGTTGGCCGTTGGCGCCATGCCGCCGACCCAATGGTCCTATGACACCAGCATCAAGGACGCACCGTTCGACCCGGTAAAAGCCAAGGAACTGCTCAAGGAAGCAGGGATCAAGGAAGGCACCGAAGTCACCCTGTGGGCCATGCCGGTTCAACGCCCGTACAACCCCAATGCCAAGCTGATGGCTGAAATGCTCCAGTCGGACTGGAGCAAGATCGGCCTCAAGGCCAAGATCATGAGCTACGAATGGGGCGAGTACATCAAGCGTTCCAAAGGCGGTGAGAACGGCGCGATGCTGATTGGCTGGAGCGGCGACAACGGTGACCCGGACAACTGGCTCGGCACCCTGTTTGGCTGCGACTCACTGGAAGGCAACAACTTCTCCAAGTGGTGTGACCCCGAGTTCGACAAGCTGGTGAAGGCCGCCAAGGCCACCACCGATGTTGCTGAGCGCACAAAACTGTATCAACAGGCGCAGCAACGACTCAAAAGCCAGGTTCCGATGACACCCATCGCACACTCGACGGTGTATCAACCCATGCGCAAGAACGTAGAGGACTTCAAGATCAGCCCGTTTGGCCTGAACTCCTTCTACGGGGTCAGCGTCGGCAAATAAAAGGACCGGTGAATGCGGCTACAAGGCCGCATTCACTTATCTACCAGGACGGTGGAAATCACCTACAGCCTAAAGCCACTTCTGACTACATCAGAGGCTATAGGACGCTAAGACAATTCCTACAAGGTTGTCAGGCCTGACGCATTTACTGCGGGGGTATCGACGTCATAACGTCGACACACCGCCAGTCTATTGCGCCGGGTGAAGCACCGTAGCTGATGAAATCGACGCCCTGAACCGCACGCCTTTATCCAGGGCCGCGCTCAGGACTCAAAAACAAGAAAAAGGATAGGGAACGCCATGGGCAACCCTCTGGTTTTATCTGTATTACTCAGTGCTGGCGTACTTGCCGGCAGCCCGATCGCAAGCGCCGCCAACAGCCTGGTGTTTTGTTCTGAAGGCAGCCCGGCCGGCTTTGATACCGCGCAGTACACCACCGCTACCGATAACGACGCGGCCGAACCCATCTACAACCGCCTCGCCGAATTCGAAAAAGGCGGCACCGCCGCAGGCCCGGCCCTGGCAAAAAGCTGGGATGTGTCTGAAGACGGTCTGACCTGGACGTTCCACCTGCGCGACGATGTGAAGTTCCACACCACCAAGTGGTTCACCCCGACACGCAACTTCAACGCCGATGACGTGCTCTTCACTTTCAACCGCATGCTCAACCCCGACCACCCGTTCCGTAAGGCCTACCCCACCGAATTCCCGTATTTCACCGGGATGAGCCTGGACAAGAACATCGCCAGCGTCGAAAAAACCGACCCGCAGACCGTGGTCATGAAACTCAACTCGGTCGACGCCGCCTTTATTCAAAACCTGGCCATGAGCTTCGCCGCCATCCTGTCGGCCGAGTACGCCGACCAGTTGCTCAAGACCGGCAAGCCCAGCGATATCAACCAGAAACCCGTCGGCACCGGCCCGTACGTGTTCCAGCGCTATCAAAAAGACTCCAACATCCGTTACGCCGCCAACAAGGACTACTGGAACCCAAGCCAGGTCAAGCTCGACAACCTGATCTTCTCGATCAGCGTCGACGCCTCGGCGCGCATGCAAAAGCTGCGTAAAAACGAGTGCCAGGTCTCACTGAACCCGCGTCCTGCCGACGTTGCCGGCCTCAAGGCCGACCCGAAATTGCAGGTCATCGAAAAGCCCGGTTTCAACCTTGGCTACATTGCCTACAACGTCCAGCACAAACCGTTCGATCAGCTAGAGGTGCGTCAGGCACTGGACATGGCCGTCAACAAGGACGAGATCCTCAAGGCCGTGTACCAGGGCGCTGGCCAGAAAGCGGTCAACGCCATGCCGCCAACGCAGTGGTCCTACGATGAGACCATCACCGACGCCCCCTACAATCCCGAAAAAGCCAAAGAACTGCTCAAGGCAGCCGGGGTCAAGGACGGCACTGAAATCACCCTGTGGGCCATGCCCGTACAGCGCCCTTACAACCCGAACGCCAAGCTCATGGCCGAAATGCTCCAGTCGGACTGGGCCAAAATCGGGCTCAAGGTCAAGATCGTCAGCTATGAATGGGGCGAGTACATCAAGCGCACCAAGAACGGCGAGCATGACATCAGCCTGATTGGCTGGACGGGCGACAACGGTGACCCGGACAACTGGCTCGGCACGCTGTACAGCTGCGACGCGATCGGCGGCAACAACTACTCCATGTGGTGCAACAAGGAGTACGACACGCTGGTCAAGAACGCCAAGGTCATCACCGATCGCGACCAGCGTACGGTGCTCTACAAACAGGCCCAGCAGTTGCTCAAGCAACAGGTGCCGATCACTCCCATTGCGCACTCCACGGTCAACCAGCCGCTTAGTGTCAAGGTCGAAGGTTTCCAGGTCAGTCCCTTTGGGCGTAACGCGTTCTCAGGCGTCAGCCTCAAGGACTAACTCCCCCCGACAGCAGTAACGCTGCTCAAAGGTGGGATCGGGATTGCTCGCGATGGTCTTCAGAGCGCCGCATTTACTCAGTAAATACGCGTCATCGTAACGACCATCGCGAGCAAGCCCGCTCCCACAGAGGCAGAAGTCGCTTCAGCGAACAACAGTGCGCTATCAGCAGGCCACTTTTCAGGTGGCCCGCTGAAACTTCGCCTATCGGGTAGCAGGCAAACGTTTGCAACGCTTTAAAACGTTTCACAACAGCCGAGTCAGAACAAATAAAGACCGGCAATAAAAAAGAAACCAAAGAGGAGCCTCAACCATGAAACTTACCAGCAGCGCGTTGTTAGCCTTGTCCATCAGCAGCCTCACCGCGATGGCCAATGCCGATGAATTCATGCCCACCGAATTGAAAGCCACCAGTGCTCAAAGCGAGACCAAGGGCTTTCTCGAAGATCAGACCCTGGGCGGCACCACCCGCAACTGGTACGCCAATGAGCTCAAGCGTCGCGATGATCGCTTCAGCTACAACAACCACGGCACCCGTGAATCCACCCCGCGCCGGATCAACTGGGTACAGGGCACGATCCTCAACTACACCTCGGGCTTCACAGAAGGCACCGTCGGTTTCAGCACCCAAGTGGCCGCTTACAACGCGGTAGCTCTGGACCGCGACGCCAAGGACATTGCCGGGCCAAACAACCGGACCCTGACCCACAGCGATGGCGATGCCGTTGGCCAGTGGAGCAAGCTGGGCCTGGCCAATCTCAGCGCCCGCATCTCCAACACCACGCTGACCGTAGGCCGACAGAACTTCAGCAGCCCGACCATCGATGTGATCGGTAACCGTGCACTGCCCTCAAGCTTTCAAGGGGTGGGTTTGCACAGCGAAGAGTTCAACAACCTGTCCTTCGATGCCGGCTCCTTTGACCGCGTGTCCCCGCGTACCGAAGCCAGTCTGAGCAAGTTTCGCAGCGAATACGGCGCAACCGGGGCGGAGACTGACCGCGCCAGCGTTGCCGGCCTCAACTACCAGCCGCTCAAAAACCTGAAGACCACGCTGTACGCCACCCACGTTGAAGACTTCTGGAACCAGTACTACTTCGGTGCAGTACACGACATGGGCGACAACGCCACCCTGGGCCTGAACACCAACTTCAACTACTACAAGACCCTCGACACCGGCAGCAAGGCCCTGGGCAATATCAACAACGACACCTTCAGCCTGGCCTTCGGCCTGAGCCATCTGGCTCACACCCTGACACTGTCGTATCAGCAAGTCAGCGGCGACGAGTACTTCGACTACCTGCACGAAACCAACGGCATTTACCTGGCCAACTCCCTGCTTTCGGACTTCAACGGCCCGAACGAGAAGTCCCTGCAACTGGCCTACAGCATCAACATGGCGCAGTACGGGATTCCGGGCCTGAAGTTCAACGCCTACCACGCTCGCGGTTGGGACATTGACGGCACCAAGTACACGGGCACCGCCTACGACGTGAAGAACATGGACGGCGAAACCCATTACGAGTACAGCGTTGGCACGTCCTATGCAATCCAGAGTGGCCCACTCAAAGCCACCGCGATTCGTGCCACGTACACCACGCACCGCGCCAGCAAAAACCAGTCTGACGGCAACATCAACGAGTTCCGCGTGGTCACCACCATTCCGTTCAACATTCTGTAAACACACCTTTTACACATCACGACTACGGCTGATTCCATGAATCAGCCGTAGTCGTTACGCAGGTACAACCCATTGGAGATGATTGCCATGAAAAGACTCCCGCTACGCACCGCCATCGCTGTGGCACTGCTGAGTACAGCAGTCAGTGTTTCGGCCAAAAATCTGGTGGTCTGCACCGAAGCCAGCCCTGAAGGGTTCGACATCGTCCAATTCACCACCGCCGTTTCCGCCGATGCGTCGGCTGAAACCATCCTCAACCGCCTGGCCGACTTTGCACCCGGCACCACGGATGTGGAACCTGCCCTGGCCGAACGCTGGGACATCAGCCCGGACGGGCTTGAATACACGTTTCACCTGCGCCCCGGCGTCAAGTTTCACACCACCGACTATTTCAAACCGACCCGAACCCTCAACGCCGACGACGTGGTCTGGAGTTTTCAGCGCCAGCTGGACCCGAACCACCCGTGGCACAAACTCTCGTTGGTCGGTTACCCCTACTTTGAAAGCATGGGCTTCAAGGACCTGCTCAAAAGCGTCGAGAAAATTGACGACCTGACGGTAAAAGTTACCCTCAACCACCCTGAAGCACCGTTCCTGCGCGACGTGGCAATGCCCTTTATGTCCATCTATTCCGCTGAGTACGCCGACCAGTTGCTCAAGTCCGGCAAAACCGCCGACCTGAACACCAAGCCCATCGGCACCGGCCCGTTTATTTTCGTGCGCTACAACAAAGATGCCCAGGTACGCTTCAAGGCCAATCCGGAGTACTTTCGCGGCAAGCCACCGAGTGATGCCCTGATCTTCGCCATCACCACCGACAACAACGTGCGCCTGCAAAAACTCAAGGCCAACGAATGCCAGATCGCGTTGTACCCCAAGCCCGATGACGTGAAAAACATCCGCAAAGACCCTAACCTCAAGGTCGATGAACTGGCAGCCCTGATGACCAGCTACATCGCCATGAACTCCAGCCACAAGTACCTGAACGATGTGCGCGTGCGCAAAGCCATCGACATGGCCTTCGACAAGCAAACCTACCTCAACACTGTGCACGGTGAAGGCAATGCCCTGATTGCGATCAACCCGTACCCGCCCACCATGCTGGGCTACAACACCACTATTCAAAGCCCGCCCCGGGACCTGGACAAGGCTCGCGCACTGCTCAAGGAAGCAGGCGTGCCCGAGGGCACGGTGCTGACCCTGTTCACCCGTAACGGCGGCGGACCGACCAATCCCAACCCGATGCTGGGCGCGCAGTTGTTACAGTCCGACCTGGCAAAGATCGGTCTGAAACTGGATATCCGGGTCATCGAGTGGGGCGAAATGCTCAAGCGCGCCAAAAATGGCGAACATGATCTGGTCTCGACCGGCTGGGGCGGCGACAACGGCGACCCGGACAATTTCCTGACCCCGTTGCTCAGCTGCGAGGCCGCCAAAAACGGCGAGAACTACTCACGCTGGTGCAACGAGGATTTCGAAGCCCTGATCACCAAGGCCCGCAGCATCACTGAACCCTCGCAACGCGCAGAACTCTATCAACAGGCACAGGTGATTTTTAATCAGGATCAACCCTGGATAAACGTAACCCATCCTATGCTGTTTACTGCGATGCGCAAAAATGTCGAGGGCTATACCCTGAGCCCCCTGACCAACAACAACTTCGCCACCACCCAGGTGAAGTAGAACAATAAAAAACCCGCCAGGATCTACCTGAACCCTGGCGGACCTGCCTAACCGGCTGATAAGGAACACCACACGATGTTTAGTTTTATTGCCCGCCGAATAGGGTTGTTGATACCCACCTTCTTCGGCATCACCCTGCTGACCTTTGCCCTCATTCGCATGATCCCGGGTGATCCGGTCGAAGTCATGATGGGTGAGCGTCGGGTAGACCCTGAAATGCACGCCCAGGCCATGGAGCGTCTGGGTCTGAACAAACCACTGCATGAGCAGTACATCGACTACGTCACCAAGCTCGCCCATGGTGATCTTGGCGAGTCATTGCGTACACGCGAAAGCGTGTGGACCGAGTTTTCCGCGCTGTTCCCCGCCACTCTGGAACTGGCCACCGCCGCGTTGTTGTTCGCGGGTGTCCTTGGGTTGCTGGCCGGGGTTATCGCGGCACTCAAGCGAGGGTCATTGTTTGACCACGGGGTGATGGGGATCTCCCTGGCGGGTTACTCGATGCCGATCTTCTGGTGGGGCCTGATCCTAATCATGTTCTTCTCCGTAGGCCTGGGCTGGACCCCGGTGTCCGGGCGTATCGATCTTTTGTACGACATCGAGCCAAAAACCGGTTTCATGCTGATCGACACCCTGCTCAGCGACCAGCCCGAAGCCTTCTGGGACGCACTGCACCACTTGATTCTGCCGGCCATTGTGCTGGGCACCATCCCGCTGGCCGTGATCGCGCGGATGACCCGTTCATCGATGCTCGAAGTGCTGCGCGAAGACTACATCCGCACCGCCCGCGCCAAAGGCCTGTCCCCGGCTCGTGTGGTGTTCGTGCACGGCCTGCGCAACGCCCTGATCCCGGTACTGACCGTGGTGGGCCTGCAAGTCGGCACCCTGCTGGCCGGTGCCGTACTGACCGAAACCATCTTCTCGTGGCCCGGTATCGGTAAATGGCTGATCGAAGCCATCGGTGCCCGGGACTATCCCGTGGTGCAAAACGGCATCCTGCTAATCGCCTGCCTGGTGATTCTGGTCAACTTCGTAGTCGACATCCTCTACGGCTTTGCCAACCCACGCATCCGTCACCAGCGCTGAGATCCTGACCATGAGCACTACTCCAAGCACCACCGAACTGGATCAAAGCCTGCTTTATCCATCGCCCTACAAAGAATTCTGGCATGCCTTCTCCAGAAACAAGGGCGCCGTTGCGGGCCTGATCTTCATGATCATCATCGTGTTCTGCGCGATCTTTGCCCCGTGGGTTGCCCCCCACAATCCGAGCGAGCAATACCGTGACTTCCTGCTGACCCCGCCGGTCTGGCTTGAAGGCGGCCAGTGGCAGTTCCTGCTCGGTACCGACGAGCTGGGCCGTGACCTGCTGTCACGCCTGATCGAAGGTTCGCGCCTGTCGCTGCTGATCGGTTTGTCGTCCGTGGTCATCTCCCTGATTCCGGGCGTGATCCTGGGCCTGTTTGCCGGGTTTTTCCCGCGCCTGCTCGGCCCGGGCATCATGCGTCTGATGGACATCATGCTGGCCCTGCCGTCCCTGCTGCTGGCGGTGGCGATTGTTGCCATCCTCGGCCCTGGCCTGATCAACACCGTCATCGCCATTGCTGTGGTTTCGTTGCCGTCCTATGTGCGACTGACCCGTGCCGCCGTCATGGGCGAACTGAACCGCGACTACGTGACCGCTGCCCGCCTGGCGGGCGCCAGCTTGCCGCGCCTGATGTTCATCACCGTGCTGCCCAACTGCATGGCACCACTGATCGTTCAGGCCACCTTGAGCTTTTCCTCGGCGATTCTCGACGCCGCTGCACTGGGCTTCCTGGGCCTTGGCGTACAACCGCCAACCCCTGAGTGGGGCACCATGCTGGCTTCGGCCCGTGACTACATCGAACGTGCCTGGTGGGTCGTGAGCCTGCCCGGCCTGACCATTTTGCTCAGCGTGCTGGCAATCAACCTGATGGGCGACGGCCTGCGCGATGCGCTGGACCCGAAACTCAAGAACGCCGCCTGAGGAGATTCCAATGTCACTGTTAGAAATCAAGAATCTCAACGTCCGCTTTGGCGACGCGACGGCCGTGCCGGTCGTCGATGGCCTGAGTCTGTCTGTGGATAAAGGCGAAGTCCTGGCCATTGTTGGCGAATCGGGGTCCGGTAAATCGGTCACCATGATGGCGCTGATGGGCCTGATCGAGCATCCCGGTATCGTGACCGCCGATGCGCTGAACTTCGACGGCAAGAACATGCTGACCCTCAGCGCCCGTCAACGCCGCCAGATCGTCGGCAAAGACATGGCGATGGTCTTCCAGGACCCGATGACCGCGCTGAACCCCAGCTACACCGTGGGTTTCCAGATTGAGGAAGTGCTGCGTCTGCACCTGAAGATGTCGAAAAAAGAAGCACGCAAACGGGCCATCGAACTGCTGGAAAAAGTCGAAATCCCTGGCGCCGCCAGCCGCATGGACGCCTATCCGCACCAATTGTCAGGAGGCATGAGCCAGCGCGTGGCCATTGCCATGGCGATTGCCGGCGAACCCAAACTGCTGATCGCTGACGAACCGACCACCGCACTGGACGTAACCATCCAGGCCCAGATCATGGACCTGTTGCTCAACCTGCAGCGCGAACAAAACATGGGGCTGGTACTGATCACTCACGACCTGGCCGTGGTCGCCGAAACGGCCCAGCGCGTGTGCGTCATGTACGCCGGCCAAGCGGTAGAGGTCGGCAACGTGCCAGGGCTGTTTGACGTGCCGGCGCATCCCTACAGCGAAGCCCTACTGGCCGCGATCCCTGAACACAGCATGGGCGCCGCCCGCCTGGCCACCTTGCCCGGCATCGTGCCGGGACGTTACGACCGCCCGAAAGGCTGCCTGTTGTCGCCACGCTGCCCCTACGTACAAGAACAATGCCGTCAACAACGTCCTGAGCTGGAGCAAAAGGCTCACAGTCAGGTGCGCTGCTTCTTCCCCTTGAATCAGGAGGTGGCGTAATGACTGTTGTTCTGACCGCCCGTGACCTAACCCGTCACTACGAAGTATCCCGTGGCCTGTTCAAAGGCCATGCGCTGGTGCGCGCACTCAACGGTGTATCGTTTGAACTTGAAGCGGGCAAAACCCTGGCCGTGGTGGGCGAATCAGGTTGTGGCAAGTCCACCCTGGCCCGCGCCCTGACCCTGATCGAAGAGCCATCCTCCGGCTCATTGAAAATTGCCGGTCAAGAAGTCACGGGGGCCAACAAGGCCGAGCGCAAGCAACTGCGCAAAGACGTGCAGATGGTGTTCCAGAGCCCTTACGCCTCGCTCAACCCGCGGCAGAAAGTGGGTGATCAACTGGCTGAGCCGCTGCTGATCAACACCACACTGAGCGCTAGCGAACGCCGCGAAAAAGTCCAGGCCATGATGAAACAGGTGGGTCTGCGACCTGAGCATTACCATCGCTACCCGCACATGTTCTCGGGCGGCCAGCGCCAGCGAATTGCCCTGGCACGGGCCATGATGCTGCAACCCAAAGTGCTGGTGGCGGACGAACCGACTTCCGCACTGGACGTATCGATTCAGGCGCAGGTACTCAACCTGTTCATGGATCTGCAGCAGGAATTCAACACCGCCTACGTGTTTATTTCCCACAACCTGGCGGTGGTGCGGCACGTGGCCGACACGGTATTGGTGATGTACCTGGGCCGCCCGGTAGAAATGGGCCCCAAGGAAGAGATCTATACCCGACCGCTGCACCCCTACACCCAGGCGTTGCTGTCGGCGACACCTACCATCCACCCGGACCCGCTCAAGCCTAAAATCAAGATCGTGGGCGAGTTGCCCAACCCGCTGAACCCGCCATCAGGCTGCGCCTTCCACAAGCGCTGCCCGTATGCCACTGACGTGTGCAGCACTGACGAACCCATCTTGCGTCTGCTCGACAACCGCCAGGTTGCCTGCCATCACGCGGAGCAGTTTCTAACTGACTGACGCTTATGTGGGAGCGGGCTTGCTCGCTCCCACCGTTCAGAAACTACGTCTGGCTATCGCCTTCGTCGCCCTCTTCACCGTCATCGCCGTTATCACCGCTGCCACCGCCATCCGCGCCGCCGTCACCATCCGTCTGGTCGTCATCCCCCGAACTGCCGCCCTGCCCCTGATCACCCGGCTCCGAGTCCGATTTGTAGATGGCATGAACCGTCGGTCCCGGCACGCCAGTCGCCGAATACCCGGCCGGATAACTGGCCCAAGCTGCAGAAGCACTCATCGACAACAACACCAGCACTTTGAGCAACAACACTATGCGTTGAAAAAGCTTCATGGCGATTTCCATCCAGTTGTGGGAAAAACACCCTTTAAACCTAGTCCGCCCCCTTCAGCTTTTCCAGAAACACACAGGTTGCGATATACCCATTCGGAGTTACGCAGCCGCGTTTATCGATACTTTGTGGCGGGGCTTCTCCCCCTTGTAGCCGTTGACGAGCAGCGCGAGGCTACGTCCGGCTGCGTAGCAGTCGTAAAACCAATCAGCAGTGATGTGTCAGGTGCATCGTACTTACCGGATTTACGACGATTGCATCGTCGGACGTAGCCTCGCACTGCTCGTCAACTGCTACAGACACTTTTCTGGCCGTGTATTCACTACCTGACGCAGGCCAAAAAAAAGCGAAGCCCAAGGGCTTCGCTTTTTTTCAACCAGACGCCTGAGCCCTTAGTGGTGCTCACGGGTCGCACGGAACTTCACATCCGGCCAGCGCTCTTCCATCAACGCCAGGTT
Organism: Pseudomonas sp. MF06569; assembly: GCF_059862735.1. Lineage (NCBI taxonomy): Bacteria > Pseudomonadati > Pseudomonadota > Gammaproteobacteria > Pseudomonadales > Pseudomonadaceae > Pseudomonas > Pseudomonas sp. MF06569. Next base: position 318,695 of record NZ_JCBCUZ010000003.1, read on the forward strand.
TACGCGCGTCGGCGCCAGGTAGGTCAGGTGACCACCGCCATCAATGGCTAGGTTTTCCACAGCCTTGATCTTGAACTCTTCGAGCTTTTTCTTATCGCTGCAATCGATCCAGCGTGCCGACCAAACGGTGATCGGCTCGTAGGAGCATTCCACTTTGTATTCGCCTTTCAAGCGGCTCGCGACCACATCGAACTGCAACACACCCACAGCGCCCAGGATGATGTCGTTGCTGCGCTCCGGGAAGAACACCTGAGTGGCGCCCTCTTCGGCCAGTTGCTGCAGCCCCTGACGCAGTTGCTTGGACTTGAGCGGATCGCGCAGTCGAACGCGACGGAACAATTCCGGGGCGAAGTGCGGGATACCGGTAAAGCTCAGGCTCTCGCCTTCGGTGAAGGTGTCGCCGATCTGGATCGTGCCGTGGTTGTGCAAACCAATGATGTCGCCCGCAAACGCCTCTTCGAGCTGTTCACGCTCCGAAGAGAAGAAAGTCAGCGCGTCGCCGATTCGTACGTCCTTGCCGGTACGCACGTGACGCATTTTCATGCCCTTTTCGTACTTGCCCGAGCAAATGCGCATAAAGGCGATACGGTCACGGTGTTTTGGGTCCATGTTTGCCTGGATCTTGAACACGAAGCCGGTGAACTTCTCTTCAACAGGCTCTACGGTGCGCTCGTTGGCAACACGGGCCAATGGCTTGGGCGCCCAGTTCACAACGGCATCAAGCACGTGGTCGACACCAAAGTTGCCCAATGCAGTACCAAAGAACACCGGGGTCAACTGGCCATCGAGGAACTCCTGCTGGTTGAATTCATGGCAGGCGCCCTGAACCAGTTCCAGTTGATCGACGAAGCGCTGGTACTCGTCACCCAGGTGGGCGCGGGCTTCATCGGAATCAAGTTTTTCGATGATTTTGGTTTCGGTGCGCTCATGACCGTGACCGGCGGTGTAGACGATGATGTAGTCGTCTGCCAGGTGGTAAACACCCTTGAAGTCACGGTAGCAACCAATCGGCCAGGTGATCGGCGCCGCCTTGATTTTCAGGACCGCCTCGATCTCGTCCAACAACTCGATCGGGTCGCGGATATCGCGGTCGAGTTTGTTGATAAAGCTGACGATGGGCGTGTCACGCAGACGGCAGACGTCCATCAGGGCGATGGTCCGTGGCTCTACGCCCTTACCGCCATCGAGCACCATCAGGGCCGAGTCGACCGCGGTCAGGGTGCGATAGGTGTCTTCGGAGAAATCTTCGTGGCCCGGGGTGTCGAGCAGGTTGATCATGTGGTCGCGATACGGGAACTGCATGACCGACGTGGTAATCGAAATACCCCGTTGCTTCTCCATTTCCATCCAGTCGGAGGTGGCATGGCGGTCGGACTTTCGCGATTTCACCGTACCGGCGACAGCAATCGCCTTACCCATCAGCAAGAGCTTTTCGGTGATGGTGGTCTTACCCGCATCGGGGTGGGAAATAATAGCGAAAGTGCGGCGTTTCGCGACTTCGGCGGCCTGGTTGGTCATGGGAAATCGCCTGACGATTGATTCAAAAAAGGGCGCGGATTATAGCCTAAAACCGGGCACTACAGCCACCGTTGGTACCCTTGCCCGTCGGACAAGGGTGGCAATGTGCCGTAAATAATGTGAACCTTTTAAACAGTGGAGGCGTCCACTCTCCTGATACGACAAACCGTCAGGGGCTGAAATATCAGCAAGTTAGCCTGACGAGGCTGCGCTAATGACAGGTGATGAGGGCGCTTTTCGCACTCCCCTGTTGCTCTTCGCGAACATGATTGTCGGCAGCCAGAAATGGTAATGCCACGAGACGATGTGTTCGCCGACTGAAAAAAAGGAGTCCGTCTGTGGCAAATCGCTATGGAAAAGGGCTTATTGGAGGTGCGGTTGTGATCGCGCTCCTGGCCCTGTTGGTCCACTGGATCGGCATCAGCACTATCGAACACTATCAAGATGATTTGTTGTTCTACCTGCAAGCCCACCTGTACCTGGTACTCGCTTCAATGCTCGCCGCCCTCCTTGTAGGGATACCCGCCGGCATTTTCCTCAGCCGACCGAACATGGCCGGACGTGCGGAACGCTTCATGCAAGTCTTCAACATCGGCAACACCGTCCCTCCGCTGGCCGTACTGGCCATTGCCCTGGGTTTTCTGGGGATCGGTAGCGGTCCTGCCATCTTCGCCCTGTTTCTGGCCTCGTTGCTGCCCATCGTGCGCAACACCTATGAAGGCTTGAAAAACGTACAGGGTTCGCTCAAGGAAGCCGCCGTCGGCATCGGCATGACCCCACGCCAGGTGCTGTGGCGAGTCGAATTGCCCAACGCCGTGCCCATCATCATGGGCGGTGTACGGGTCGCACTGGCGATCAACGTCGGTACGGCACCCCTGGCGTTCCTGATCGGCGCCAATAGCCTGGGCAGCCTGATTTTCCCCGGCATCGCCCTCAACAATCAGCCGCAACTGATCCTCGGCGCAGCCTGTACCGCGCTGCTGGCATTGCTGCTCGATGGCCTGGTGATACTCATCAGCCGCCGATGGTTGGAACGCGGTCTGCGACCTGTTTAAGGTCCGGCTGAGCAAAGGAATACCCATGAAAAAAATAAGCTTCTTACTAGGCTGCATCCTGCTGTGCGCAGGAATTGTCCAGGCCGCAGAAAAACCCCTGATTCGTATCGGGGCGCGAGTGTTTACCGAGCAAACCCTGCTCGCTGAAATCACGTCCCAATACCTCAACAGCAAAGGTTACAACGCCAAGGTGACTGGCGGGCTGGGCAGCAGTCTGGCGCGCTCGGCCCAAGAGTCGGGGCAACTGGACATGGTGTGGGAATACACCGGAGTATCGCTGGTGGCTTACAACCACATCACCGACAAACTCGACAGCCAGCAATCCTACGACCGGGTTAAAGAGGTCGATGCAAAAAAAGGACTGATCTGGCTGCATCCGTCCAAGTTCAGCAACACCTACGCACTGGCCCTGCCACAGAAAGTGGCCGAGGCGTTTCCGGACATCAACAGCATCAGTGACCTGAACAAGGCTCTGCGTGACCCGGAAAACAAAAGCGCACTGGTGGCACTGGACACCGAGTTCGCCAACCGCTCCGATGGTTTGCTGGGCATGGTCAAGCTCTACGACATGGACCTGACCCGCCGCAATATCCGTCAGATGGACGCAGGCCTGGTCTACACCGCGCTGAAAAACGGCCAGGTATTTGCCGGGCTGGTGTACACCACGGACGGCCGCTTGAGTGCCTTCAACCTCAAGTTGCTGGACGACGACCTGCATTATTTCCCGGACTACACCGCCGCGCCGGTCGTGAGCAAAGCCTATCTCGATGCCCACCCGGACCTGGAAGCGCTGCTCAAACCCCTGGCCGATCTGTTTGACGACGAAACCATGCGCCAGCTCAACGCGCGGGTCGACGTGAACCACGAAAGCCCCTCCACGGTGGCCGCAGATTTCCTGCGCCAACATCCACTCAACTAAGGAAAAGACATGGAATTTTTGAACGCCTTTTCCCATATGGACTGGTCGCTAGTCTTACAACTGACCCTTCAGCACATCAGCCTGGTCGGCATCGCCGTGATTCTGGCGATCCTGATCGGCGTGCCGCTGGGTGTGTTGATGACACGCTTCCCGACACTGGCCGGCCCTCTGCAAGCCAGCGCCACCGTGCTGCTGACCATTCCGTCCATTGCCCTGTTCGGCCTGCTGTTGCCGTTCTACTCCAAGTTCGGCCAGGGCCTGGGCCCGATGCCGGCCATCACGGCGGTGTTTCTTTACTCACTGCTGCCCATCATGCGCAACACGTTCCTGGCCCTCACCGGCGTGGAACCGGGCATTCGCGAAGCCGCCCGCGGCATCGGCATGACCTTTGGCCAGCGCCTGCGCATGGTTGAACTGCCCATCGCGGTACCCGTGATTCTCGCCGGCGTACGCACCGCCGTGGTGATGAACATCGGCGTCATGACCATCGCCGCCACCATCGGTGCTGGCGGTCTGGGTGTACTTATTCTTGCTGCAATCAGCCGTAGCGACATGTCGATGCTGATCGTCGGCGCCGTGTTGGTCAGTGTTCTGGCCATCATCGCCGACCTGCTTCTGCAATGGCTGCAACGCTCGCTGACTCCAAAAGGACTGCTCAAATGATCGAACTTCAAAACCTCAGCAAAACATTCCAAAGCAACGGCAAAGACGTAAAAGCCGTGGACTCGGTAAGCCTGACCGTCAACGAAGGCGAGATCTGTGTGTTCCTCGGGCCTTCGGGTTGCGGTAAAAGCACCACGCTGAAAATGATCAACCGCCTGATCAAGCCCACTTCCGGCAAGATCCTGATCAACGGTGAAGACACCACCGACCTAGACCCGGTGACCCTGCGTCGCAATATCGGTTATGTGATCCAGCAGATCGGCCTGTTCCCCAACATGACCATCGAGGAAAACATCACCGTCGTGCCGCGCCTGCTGGGCTGGGACAAGCAAAAGTGCCATGACCGTGCCCGCGAGCTGATGAGCATGATCAAGCTTGAACCCAAGCAGTACCTCAACCGTTATCCGCGCGAACTGTCGGGTGGCCAGCAACAGCGGATCGGGGTGATTCGCGCCCTGGCCGCTGACGCACCGCTGCTATTGATGGATGAACCGTTTGGCGCGGTCGACCCGATCAACCGCGAGATGATCCAGAACGAATTCTTCGAGATGCAACGGGCGCTGAACAAGACCGTGATCATGGTCAGCCACGACATCGACGAAGCGATCAAGCTGGGCGACAAGATTGCGATCTTCCGTGGCGGCAAGTTGTTGCAGATGGATCATCCCGACACCCTGCTCGCCCACCCGGCCGACGACTTTGTCAGCAACTTCGTGGGCCAGGACAGCACGCTCAAGCGCCTGCTGCTGGTCAAGGCCGAAGACGCGGCGGACAACGCGCCGTCGGTGAGCCCGGAAACCCCGGTGGCCGAAGCGCTGGAACTGATGGACGAACTCGACCGTCGCTATGTCGTCGTGACATGTGCCGACAACAAGGCCCTGGGCTATGTGCGCCGGCGCGACCTGCACCGCCAGAGCGGTACGTGCGGCCAGTACCTGCGCGAATTCACCGCCACTGCCGCGTCCGAGGAACACTTGCGCATCCTGCTGTCGCGCATGTATGAGTTCAACCGTTCGTGGTTGCCGGTCATGGACACCGAGCGTGTGTTCCAGGGTGAAGTGACGCAAGAATCGATTGCCGCCTACCTGAGCTCGGGCCGCTCACGTGGGGCCAAGACCAGCATTGTCTCGCCGGCAGATATTGCGTTGGCGTAACTGCTCTCGGCGCCGGCTTGCATCCCGATGCAGGCGACTCGATCGTTCTGCTTGACCGCGTTGAGGCCATCGCGGGCAAGCCACGCTTCCACAAGGACGAAAGCCCCTGTGGGAGCGGGCTTGCTCGCGACACTGGCGACTCGGTCACTCTGTTTACCCGCCCTTGCGGCCCCCGTAAAAGCGCTGCGCGCGAACTCCTCAGTGTCACAAAGGTCGGTTACTTAAATAGCTGTCCGCGCCCCCACGACGAACGCGTACAAAAACGCGACATTTTTTGTTGATCTCAACGCACTCACCCCCTAAAGTTCGCGCCGAACATCCATGCTGGAAACGATCCATCCGGCTCAAGTACTGACGACGAGACAGCAAGGTCCATTTACCTTTTTTGCTTTCGGCGGACATGCCTTGGGAAGTAGGCGAACCAAAGTGGGGATACGGAGGATGTTCAGTTGCGCCCATTTATTTATGACGTTTGCCACTAGGAGTCCCTCAGCATGTCGATCAAGGTCGAAGACTATTACGCGCGCGATACCTTCAACAAAATGAAGGCCTTCGCTGACACCCAGGAAACCCCGTTCGTGGTGATCGACACCGCCATGATCAGCAAGGCTTACGATGACCTGCGTGCAGGCTTCGAATTTGCCAAGGTGTACTACGCAGTCAAAGCCAACCCAGCCGTCGAAATCATCGACCTGCTGCGCGACAAGGGTTCGAGCTTCGACATCGCTTCGATCTACGAGTTGGACAAAGTGATGGACCGAGGTGTTAGCCCGGATCGCATCAGCTACGGCAACACCATCAAGAAATCCAAAGACATTCGCTACTTCTACGACAAAGGCGTGCGCCTGTTCTCCACCGACTCCGAAGCTGACCTGCGCAACATCGCCAAGGCGGCTCCAGGCTCGAAGATCTACGTTCGTATTCTGACCGAAGGCTCGACCACGGCTGACTGGCCTTTGTCGCGCAAATTCGGCTGCCAGACCGATATGGCCATGGACTTGCTGATCCTGGCCCGTGACCTGGGCCTGGTGCCGTACGGCATTTCGTTCCACGTGGGCTCCCAGCAACGGGACATCAGCGTCTGGGATGCGGCCATCGCCAAGGTCAAAGTGATCTTCGAGCGCCTGAAAGAAGAAGACGGCATCGTTCTCAAGCTGATCAACATGGGCGGCGGCTTCCCGGCCAACTACATCACTCGTACCAACAGCCTGGAAACCTACGCCGAAGAGATCATTCGCTTCCTGAAGGAAGACTTCGGTGACGACCTGCCGGAAATCATCCTGGAGCCGGGCCGTTCGCTGATTGCCAACGCCGGTATCCTGGTCAGTGAAGTGGTACTGGTAGCCCGTAAATCCCGCACCGCCGTGGAGCGCTGGGTTTACACCGACGTGGGTAAATTCTCTGGCCTGATCGAAACCATGGACGAAGCCATCAAGTTCCCGATCTGGACTGAAAAGAAAGGCGAAATGGAAGAAGTCGTGATTGCCGGCCCAACATGCGACAGCGCCGACATCATGTACGAAAACTACAAGTACGGCCTGCCGCTGAACCTGGCGATCGGTGATCGTCTGTACTGGCTATCGACCGGTGCCTACACCACCAGCTACAGCGCGGTTGAGTTCAATGGCTTCCCGCCGCTGAAGTCTTTCTACCTGTAAAAACAGGCCCCCCGGCCAAATGTCCGGGGGGCTGTCATTACCGTCTAGCGACTGATCCGCCGCAAGAAACGCTGAAACCCTGCCAGCTCTGCCGATGCCTGCTGCATCGCGTTAGCGTTGACCTCTGTGGTCGAATGAGCACGGCTGATAAACACCCCAAGCCCCCTGACAACCAACCTCATGTTGTCAACCCAGTACGCCCGAGCCTCACCAGTTCAGCGTGACGCCTGATTTTCTCTGCACGCTCTTTCAATACCCGAGCATCTATCACGTTTTGGTTTTGCAGCACTCTCACGTCAGATAACGTGTCGGTTATTTTGTTGCGTGCCTGAGTCAAGGCAAACAAGCGATAGCCACCGTCAAAAAAGCCAAGGTACTGCGTCAGGCGCTCAAGAGCCGCCACGACCACATCCGCCTCTGCTTTTCCAACCAGTGCCGACGTTAAAAGCGTCTGGATGTGCTCGGCGGTCGGCAGTAAATCCCTTATGTGATCCAGCCAGGTTCGGGATTGAAGAATAGTGACGGCAGCGTCTATAACCTGGCGGTTGCAGGAGCTGAGTGCAACACGGTTATTGAATTGAAGCCGGAGCATCATGCCGCATAGCCAAGGCTTCCTGCATCACCTCTCCCATGACTTCGATCGGGCATTTGAAATCGAAGCGCTTAC
>NZ_JCBCUZ010000030.1:0-60619 GCF_059862735.1 Pseudomonas sp. MF06569
AGGGTGAAGCCTTGAGCTTGACTGAGCTGAATGATCGCGCGCTCTTCAACGCTGAGTTCGGAATAGGACATAGGGGCAGCACCGTACCGGAAAGGTCAGGTGTTGCACTCAGTTTTCGCGGCCGCCGAGGTTAACCGCTACAACGGTCTTGCCTACGCCCCCCTTGCCGCTTGTAACGGCGATAACTTGTACAAAATGTCCGCCCTCCATTCTCTTCATTCCTTCCTTGTGTGAAGCATGAACACTCTGTAAAGCGAGGGATAACCAATAAGCTTAACCGATACCCCTGATTAACTTAGTTCGACTTTAGTCACTGAGACGTGAAGTTGGATTTACTGTATGCCACGGTAAACCAGCGCTTCACCCACCTGCCCCAAGTAGTCTGACGAAAAATAATGATCGCCGTCAGCATCGAGCAACCTGCCCTGCAGGATGGCCTGACATTTAGCCACAAAAGCGGCTGCCCACTGTGCTTTTATTGTTAACAAGGGGCCCAACACCCCGCAAAAGCTGTTCAATTAGTCCTTAATCGGTCAGGAGTCCACACAAAACATGGTGCCATAACGGCTAATCTATAAAAAAATAAAACAAAAGAAAAGCCATATAAAACAAAATCCAGCCACGGGACAGCAATAAGGCATTTGAATGGCGCCAATAACTCGTCAAACAGTAATCAACACATGAACAACCACTCAGCCCATATAAAGCAGGATCAAAACTTGGTAAACCAACCAGCCATCCAAATGGCGCCAACAACCCGTCAATTCAAACACATATAACAATAGATAACAGTAAAGCCGGTTACAAATCAGCAAGTTTAGTACTATTATCAATCCGGCTTCTTGTCCGGCACTGCACACCTGCCTACCTGAAAACCGTTAACTCGAAGAGCACGCCACGCCTTTATGGCGCCGAACAAAACAAGACATTAATTAACATCCTTATTAGTAGACCACCCACGTAATGAACACTGTTTTACCCGCCTAAAAAACAACGCCAATGCAACGACAACCATGGACGGGCTTATGGACTCTGCAAACACCCCTCATTCCTGCCACCTGACGCATTATGCATCAGGCGAATCCCATCCCATTGAGGCAGTTCTATGACCCACGTACCCGGACATGGCTGGATGTGGGCATATCGCAAGATGCGCAGCCTGTTGTGCCCGCCGCTGTCCTCTGCCTACAGAGCAACGCTGTATGCGCTTCGAGGCGACACAGGCACTTTTTATAACAACCGCACTTATCAAAAAATCCGTATCCGCCGGTAACTGCCCGGTGTTACTTCGTGGCCTGCCCCGCGATAGCCACACGGCTGGTGCTCTTGACCTCGCGCAATGCCAGGCTTGACTGAATTGACGCAATACCTAGCTGTCGCCTCAATACGCTTTCGACAAAGTCACTGTAACTGTCAAGATCCTGAGCCAGGACTTGTAAAAGGTAGTCGGCATCACCCGTGATCTTGTGGCACGACAGGACCTCGGGAAGTTGCTTGATGACCGCCTCAAAGGCTTCCGGGGTCTGGTCGGTGTGCGTGGCAAAACGGATGTGCACGAATGCCATGATATCCAGCCCCAGCATCCGCCGGTCCAGGTTCGCCTGGTAGCCCTTGATCACGCCCTCTTCTTCCATTCTTTTACGCCGCCTCCAACAGGGCGTAAGGCTCAAGGAAAGCCGTTCGCTCAATTCTGCGTTGGAAATGCTTGCGTCTTCTTGCAGCAAGGCAAGGATGGAAAGATCGGTTTCATCAAGAACGACGCGACTGGTATTTTTTTTCATATTTTTTATTTAATAAGGAAAATATTACTAAACATACTAATCACACAAACAAAAAAAGCAAAGAAATCGCATCCAGACCAGAACAAAATAGATACCTGAATAAAAAAAACGGATGCGAAAAAATGTTCACAGTTTTCAGTGATTCTCATCGACTGCACCACGGCACCGAACTGAAGGACGGCGTGCTCAAGCCTTCTTTCGAACAGCCAAGCCGGGCCGATACCGTACGGGACAGAGTCCGGCATGTCGGGCTCGGCGAGATCATCGCTCCGCGATCATTCGATCGGGCGTGCTACGTCAACGCTCACAGCGAGCGCTATGTTTCGTTTCTGGAAACCGCCTGGTCCGAATGGACGGCAATCGGCCGGACCCATGACGCCCTTCCCTTGGTATGGCCCGTGCGCGACTTGTCGAATGATCACGTCCCCGACTTTATCGATGGCAAGCTCGGCTTCTTTGCCATGGATGCCGGTTCGCCGATCACCAGCACCACCTGGGAAGCAGTTAAAACCAGTGCCGATATTGCACTCACTGGCCTGTCATTGATCAACGAAGGCCAGAACAGCGCCTTTGCCCTGTGTCGTCCGCCCGGACACCATGCTGCACGCGAATACATGGGTGGCTATTGCTACCTGAACAACGCGGCCATTGCCGCTCAGCATGCAGTGACTCAGGGTGCAAAGCGCGTGGCAGTTCTGGATGTCGACTTCCACCATGGCAATGGAACACAGAACATCTTTTATGACCGAAAAGATGTGATGTTTGTCTCCCTGCATGGGGAACCGTCGGTTTCCTATCCTTACTACTCCGGCTTCAGTTCCGAATGCGGCGCAGGTGCCGGCGAGGGGTATAACCTCAACTACCCCTTGCCAAAAAACACGACCTGGCAGAGCTATCAGAATGCTCTGGTTCACGCCTGCAAAAAACTCAAGGAGTTTGCCCCTGAATTGTTGGTTATCTCGTTGGGCGTCGACACGTTCAAGGATGACCCGATCAGCCACTTTCTTCTGGAAAGTCATGACTTCTTTGGCATGGGTGAAATCATTGCCACGGTTGGCGCCCCCACGCTCTTTGTCATGGAAGGCGGTTATATGGTCGATGAAATCGGGATCAATGCGGTCAACGTACTTCACGGGTATGAAAGCAAGTAACACTAATTATCTGTAGCCGATAAAACTTTCACGCCTCGCAACTTCGAGATCCATACCAATGACTTTATTTATAAACGTTGATCACGCCGCTACGCTGTTTGCAAATATTGGCGTCGGCAATGCCATCCAGCAAATGGCTCTTTATATCAAGGCCGATTACTGCCGCTGGGCTGACTTTGATAAATCCCCGCGCACCGCCAATCACTCTGAGTCCGGTGTCATTGAGTTGATGCCGACGGATGATGGCAAGCAGTACTCGTTCAAATACGTCAACGGCCATCCTGCCAATGCCATCCGAAACCTGCCGACCGTCATGGCCTTTGGCGTATTGGCCGATGTCGGGAGCGGATACCCCACTTTCCTCAGCGAACTCACCCTGACCACGGCGGTGCGCACGGCGGCAACGTCGGCTCTGGTGGCACAGTCCCTGGCCCGCAAGAACTCGACCCGCATGGCCATTATCGGAAACGGTGCCCAGAGCGAATTCCAGGCCATTGCCTTTCATGAAATGCTGGGGATCAACGAGGTGCAGATATTTGATATCGATCGTGCTGCTTCGTTGAAGCTCAAGCAGAACCTGGAGGCGTATACCGGCATCACTGTCACCGTGGCCTCTTCGGTGCATGAAGCGGTCAAAGGTGTCGACATCATCACCACCGTGACGGCGGACAAGGCCTACGCGACCATTCTGACCCCCGACATGATCGAGCCGGGCATGCATATCAACGCGGTGGGCGGTGACTGCCCGGGGAAAACCGAACTGCACGCAGATATCCTGCGTAACGCCCGGGTCGTCGTCGAGTTTGAACCCCAGACACGCATCGAAGGTGACATTCAGCAACTGGCCCCTGATTTTCCGGTCATCGAATACTTCCGCATTGTTCGGGACAACGAACCAGGACGCGAAAGCGACACCCAAGTCACGGTGTTCGACTCTGTAGGCTTTGCCCTTGAAGATTTCTCTTCGCTTCGTTATTTGCATGACCAGGCCCGCAAGTATGCCCTCGGTGAAGAAATCCACCTGGTGCCCTCCCCGAAAAACATCAAGAACCTGTATCAGTTGATTGATGAGGCCACTACTGTTTCGGCCACCTTGCCCATTGAGACGCGACACTTTTCAGCCAACTGAAATACTCAGCCGTTTGCTTGTCAGGCAGGTGCCGTGTCTCGATACCTCACTTGGCAGCCACCGCCCTGACCGCCTTATTAACTCGCAAGACATGACCACGCTACTTATAAAAATAAACGCGCACTCTTTTTCTGCCAAAACTCAAAAACATAAAATCAAGAGGTTTTGTGATGAAAACTGACACCCATGATTTAACAGAGCGACCCGCTTTACAGCGCACGCTCAGCAATCGTCACATTCAACTCATGGCCATGGGCGGCGCTATTGGCACCGGCCTGTTCATGGGGTCCGGAAAGATCATCGCCCTGTCCGGAACATCGATCATTCTGATCTACATGATCATCGGACTCTTTGTTTACTTCGTCATGCGCGCCATGGGAGAACTGCTGTTATCCAACCTCAACTTCAAGAGCTTTGCTGATTTCGCCGGTGCCTATCTTGGCCCTCGGGCAGCCTTCTTTCTGGGGTGGTCATACTGGTTGAGCTGGAGTGTTGCCGTTGTTGGGGATGCCGTGGTGGTCGGGGGGTTCTTTCAGTACTGGTTCCCCGATGTTCCGGCCTGGATACCCGCCATTGGCATGATGTTCACCCTGTTTGCACTGAATGTGCTCACCGTCAGGCTGTTTGGTGAAGTCGAGTTCTGGTTCGCGATCATCAAGATCATTGCGGTCGTTACGCTTATCGGCGTGAGTGTCGTGCTCATCGCCAGCTCCTTCGTCTCTCCCACGGGAGTAACGGCTTCACTGTCACACCTGCTGGACAAGCAGGCTGCATTTCCCAACGGGCTATTCGGCTTTTTTGCCGGCTTTCAGATGGCGATCTTTTCATTCGCGGGCACCGAGCTGATCGGTACGGCGGCCGCTGAAACCAAGTCGCCTGAAAAGACATTGCCCAAAGCCATCAACTCCATCCCCCTCAGAATCATCCTGTTTTATGTTCTGGCACTGGCCTGCATCATCGCTGTGACTTCATGGCAGCAGGTTTCCCCCAACAAAAGCCCTTTTGTTGAACTGTTCCTGATCGCCGGGTTTCCGGCGGCTGCGGGCATCGTGAACTTTGTCGTTCTGACCTCTGCAGCATCGTCCGCCAACAGTGGGGTTTTCTCGTCCAGCCGGATGCTGTTCGGCCTGGCCGACCTGGGTAATGCGCCCCGCATCTTCAAGCGGCTCTCGAAAAACAGTGTTCCTCTCACCAGCCTGGCCTTCACAACATTCCTGATGCTGGTGGGCGTACTGCTGCTGTTTATCATCCCTGAAGTCATGACCGCCTTTACAATCGTGTCGACGGTGTCGGCCATCCTGGTGATCTTTACCTGGTCGACCATCCTGGCGTCCTATATTGCTTATCGCAAAACACGGCCCGACCTGCATGCGCAATCCCGCTACAAGATGCCAGGAGGCCTGCCCGTGGCATGGTTGTCCCTGGCATTCCTGGCATTTGTGCTGTGCCTGCTTGCCCTGCGACCTGACACCCGCCTCGCCCTGTGCGTGATGCCTGCATGGTTCATCTGGCTGGCGATCGCCTATCAACTGACGCAGTTCAGGAACAAGCCGTTGACCCGCCAAACCGCCAGACAACCCGGTTAAAGCTACTGATGATTTATGGCCATGGATTGGCCATAAATCGAGCATCGAAGAGGATCAGGCCTTATAGCGCAATGCTTCCACCAGTAAGGCAAACGCAGGTGAAGCCTGGCGTCGACTCGGGTAGTAGAGATGAAACCCGGCAAATCGTGGCGACCAGTCTTCCAGCACATGGATCAGGCGCCCTGCGTTGAGGTGGGGCACGACCAGATCGTGGGGAATGTAACTCAGCCCAAAACCATCCAGCGCCGCTTGCAGCAGTTGATAAACACCGTTGTAGGTCACTTGGCCCGTCACCCGCACATTGAGGCTTTCACCCTCCTTGGCAAACTCCCAGGCATACAGTCCACCATTGGTGGGCAACCGCAGGTTGTTGCACACGTGATCTGTCAGCGCCCTAGGGGTATTGGGTAATGTTCGATGGGCAAAATAGTCAGGTGAACCCACGACCGACATGCGCATGTCCGGCCCGATACGCGTGGCAATCATGCCCTGTGCCACATCCTCGCCCAACCTGACACCGGCATCAAAGCCTTGGGCGGCAATGTCGACAAAGCTGTAATCGCAGCAGACTTCCACCGAGATGTCCGGATATCTGGGGAGAAAGTCCTTGAGTACCGGCCGAATGATCTGATCCAGCACATGGTCCATGGCATTGATCCGGATTGTGCCCGCAGGGGTGTCGCGCAAATCACTCAGGCCGGCCAGTTCGATTTCGATTTCCTCGAAATGAGGCCCTACCCGCCTCATCAACCGCTCGCCCGCCTCGGTGGGCGAAACGCTGCGCGTGGTACGGGTCAACAGGCGCAGCCCCAGCCGAGCTTCCAAGCCACGAATTGTGTGACTGAGCGCAGATTGCGAGACCCCGAGTCTGGCAGCTGCCTTGGTAAAACTTCGCTCCCTCGCGACAGCGAGGAAGGCAAGCAGATCGCTGGCGTTTTCCCTGAGCATTAATGAGGCACTCACATAAGTATTTTCGAATTCTAGCGACTAATCATAATAATTCGCAGCTGATAGATTGAACATCTTGCTCCAGATCAGCAGCGCTCACGCCTGCCAAGGCACATAGCGCATTGGGGCTTTCAATTTTTCAGGCTGCTGGCCATCAGCCTTTACCGGCGGCCATTTCCCTGAGCGAATCGTCATGAAAAACCTCGCAGCCACAGCCTTATCGCTGTCATTGCTCGCCCTTGATGTACCCGCAGAGGAGAAGTCAATGTTCATCATCCATCCCAACGGCTCTCAGCCATCGGCCAAGGGGCCAGGTGATTACTTCACCGGTACCGTTCGCGTCGATGCGCCTTTCAAGGGAACCCAGGACGCCCGTGTCAGCGGTGCTACGGTGACCTTCGAGCCCGGAGCCCGCACTGCCTGGCACACCCACCCGCTGGGCCAGACCTTGATCGTGACCGCCGGATCCGGCCTGGTACAGGAACTGGGGCAGCCCGCCCGTTCAATCAAACCGGGAGACACCGTGTGGATCCCACCTAATGTCAAACACTGGCATGGAGCGACCGCCACCACGGCGATGACTCATATCGCCATTGCCGAAGTGCAGGACGAAAAGGTGGTGGACTGGATGGAGCAGGTCAGCGACCAACAGTACGCCCAAGGCCTTTAATTCCCGTACGTTCTAACGCTCTCGCCAGTTGCGGCTACGATAACTTCGGCAAGAAACACTCAGTCGCTGCCATCAACATTCACTCGAGGTATTCATGAAGAACACCCGTAGCGTCACCGTCGTCATAGGCGCAGGCTCCATTGGCCAAGCTATTGCCCGCCGTGTCAGCGCAGGCAAACACGTGCTGCTGGCCGACCTGCGGCTGGAGAACGCCGAGGCGGCGGCCACGGTGTTGCTCGACGCAGGCTTCGAGGTCACCACGGCTGTCGTCGATGTGTCCTCACGTGAGTCGGTCCAGGCCCTGGTTAAATTGGCAACCACCATTGGCGAGGTCTGCGCAGTGATCCACGCTGCCGGTGTTTCTCCGTCCCAGGCGCCGGTATCGACCATCCTGCGTGTCGATCTGTATGGCACGGCGCTGGTGCTGGAAGTGTTCGGCAACGTGATCGCCGCAGGTGGATCAGCAGTGGTCATCGCCTCGCAATCAGGCCATCGCCTGCCCGCCCTCACGCCAGAGCAAAACAAGGCACTGGCCACCACCCCTGTCGAAGAGTTACTGGCACTGCCGATGCTTCAGGCAGACCAGGTGAGCGATCCATTGCACGCTTATCAGATTTCCAAACGCGGTAATTCGTTGCGCGTCATGGCCGAGGCGGTGCGTTGGGGCAAGCGCGGGGCACGGGTCAATACCATCAGCCCGGGCATCATCTTTACCCCATTGGCCAGAGATGAACTCAGCGGTCCACGCGGCGAAGGCTACCAGCGCATGATCAACCTCTGCGCCGCCGGCCGTGGCGGCACACCCGATGAAGTTGGTTCGGTCGCAGCACTGTTGATGGGGCCTGAAGGGACATTCATCACCGGCAGTGACTTCCTGATGGATGGCGGTGTCACCGCAGCCTACTGGTACGGCGACCTGGCGCCTCAGGAGTAGATGCCCCGGATACAGGGCAGAACGAAGGCCCACGTTCACCGCTGGTCATAAAAGACGAACCCGGCCTGACCGTGAAGGTCAGACACGTTATGGCAAGCAGCGCGCCAAGCGCTGCCAAGAGTCAGCCATCCACAGTGGAGGTGTTGTCATGAGTGCCCTGACGATTGAAGGCTGGTGCAAAAACAGTCCCGGCGAAAGTCCCATCCCGGTCGGCGAGATCCATTTCTACGTCGACGGTCCCCTCCATCGACGCATGGAACAGGCAGAGGAACGCCTGCAGAAATCCCAGGAGCCTGAAGTCATGGTCGACGTCGACATGAGCACACTGGATCTGACCCTGCCCCAAGGCTATGGCCCGTTGTCGGACTGCCAGATGCGCGTCTATTTGCACCTCGACCGTGGTCAGTTCCATTTGGTCGGGCATCAATCGAGCGACGGTAGCCTGATCTACACCAATGCGGTCCTGATTGACCAACTGCTCTAGGCGTCACTGCCTGCTCCAGAGATGCTCCGGCCCACTTGCCGCCAACAGGCGGTCAGGTGGCCAGATCACCTCGCCTTTCTCAGCCCTTCACACCACCCGACGGCCCCTCCTGACCTACTGCCATAAATGAGCTGGGGAACTACTGGGCCAGAGCCGGTCCAAACAGGCTCAAGTCATTGATTATGCAGATCTCAGGGGTCAGGTGATGAACAAGCAGGATGAAGGATGAGCACCAGGACAACCCACGGCTGGATGTGGGCATACAGCAAGATTCGCGGTCTGCAATGTTCCCGATTGTCATCGGCCTACAGGGCCTCCCTCTACGTGATGCGCGGTGATACGGGAACGTTTCACAGCGATCTGAGCTGGCAAAAAAATCGCATCCGGCGCTGACCGGACAGCCACTACCCTCACCCCGTAGACCTGCACGTTGCCCTGCGACGGGCTTGCTTGCGCCATCGCAACCTTTACAAAATCGTTTCCACCCGCCAAACAATACATGGACAGGAGCGTGCCCGAGTCCAATGATGGACCGCTGCATCCGGATACAGACCTCTAATAAAAACAATCGAGTGTCGTGAGCCGCCATGAACATCCTTTACGATGAACGCGTCGATGGCATCCTGCCCGACGTCGATTTAGCCCTGCTGCTGCACACCTTGCAGGCACGTTTGCCGGACCTTGAAGTCCTGCATCAGCGTGAAGAACTCAAGCCCTACGAGTGCGACGGACTGTCCGCCTACCGCACCACCCCCCTGCTGGTGGTGCTGCCTCGTCACCTCGACGAGGTGCAGGGCGTGTTGCAGATCTGCCATGAATTACGTGTCCCGGTCGTCGCACGCGGGGCCGGTACCGGTTTGTCCGGGGGCGCACTGCCGCTGGAAAAAGGCGTGCTGCTGGTGATGGCCCGTTTCAACAAGATCCTGCACATCGACGCTGCGGCCCGCACTGCACGGGTGCAGCCGGGTGTACGCAACCTGGCGATTTCCCAGGCCGCAGCACCGTTTGGCCTGTATTACGCCCCCGATCCCTCCTCACAAATCGCCTGTTCAATCGGCGGCAACGTCGCGGAAAACGCCGGTGGCGTGCATTGTCTCAAGTACGGTTTGACCGTACACAACCTGCTCAAGGTCGACATTCTTACCGTAGAAGGTGACCCCCTGACCCTGGGTTCGGACGCGCTCGACTCCCCAGGCTTCGACCTGCTGGCGCTGTTTACCGGCTCCGAAGGCATGCTCGGCGTCATCACCGAGGTCACGGTCAAACTGCTGCCCAAGCCCCAGAGCGCCAAAGTATTGCTGGCAGCATTCGATTCAGTGGAGAAAGCGGGTCGGGCCGTGGGCGACATCATTGGCGCAGGTATCATCCCCGGCGGCCTGGAGATGATGGACAACCTGGCCATCCGCGCCGCCGAAGACTTCATCCAGGCAGGCTATCCCGTCGACGCCGAAGCCATTTTGCTGTGCGAACTCGATGGCGTTGAAGCCGATGTACATGACGACTGCAACCGCGTGCGCCATGTGCTGGAGCAGGCCGGTGCCACCGAAGTGCGCCAGGCAAAAGACGAAGCTGAACGGGTGCGTTTCTGGGCCGGGCGCAAAAACGCCTTCCCGGCCGTGGGTCGCCTCTCACCCGATTACTACTGCATGGACGGCACCATCCCGCGCCGTGAGCTGCCGGGCGTGCTGCAAGCTATCGCCGCGTTGTCGGCCGAGTACGACCTGCGGGTAGCCAACGTGTTTCACGCCGGTGACGGCAATATGCACCCGTTGATTTTGTTCGATGCCAATCAGCCAGGGGAACTCGATCGCGCCGAAGCCCTGGGCGGCAAGATCCTTGAATTGTGCGTGAAGGTCGGCGGCAGCATTACCGGCGAGCACGGTGTGGGTCGCGAAAAAATCAATCAGATGTGCGCGCAGTTCAACAGTGATGAGCTGACCCTGTTCCACGCGGTCAAGGCGGCCTTCGATCCCGGTGGCCTGCTCAACCCCGGAAAAAATATTCCGACCCTGCATCGCTGCGCCGAGTTTGGCGCCATGCATGTTCATATGGGGCAGTTGCCTTTCCCTGAACTGGAGCGTTTCTGATGCGCAGTGAACACGACAGGGATGACAGTCACCGCCTGCTGGAACAGGTCGAGCAGGCTCTCCAATACGCGACCCCGCTTCGTATTCAGGGCTCCAACAGCAAGATGTTCCTGGGTCGCCCGGTAGCGGGTGAAGTGCTCGACACAAGATCCCACCGGGGCATCGTCAGCTATGACCCGACCGAGCTGGTGATCACGGCCCGCTGTGGCACCCCCTTGTCGGAGTTGGCCCACGTTCTGGATCAATCCCGACAAATGCTGCCCTGCGAGCCCCCCGCCTTCGGTGACGCCACGGTAGGCGGCATGATTGCCAGCGGGTTATCGGGCCCCCGCAGGCCCTGGTCGGGTTCGGTCAGGGACTACGTACTCGGTACTCGGGTCATCACCGGGCACGGTAAACACTTGCGCTTTGGTGGCGAAGTGATGAAAAACGTCGCCGGCTACGACCTGTCGCGCTTGATGGCGGGCAGCTACGGCACCCTGGGGGTTGTGACCGAAGTGTCGCTCAAGGTGCTGCCCAAACCGCGACAATGCCTGAGTATCAGCCTGGAACTGGATGCTGCTGGCGCCCTGCTGCGCCTGGCGCAGTGGGGCCAGCAACCGCTGCCGATCAGTGCGGCATGCCATGACGGCCAGCGTCTGCACGTGAGGCTTGAAGGGGGGGAAGGCTCGGTGGCGGCGGCCCATGAACGGCTGGGGGGCGAATGGCTGGACGCTTCGTACTGGACCGATCTCAACGAACACCAGCTGAGTTTCTTCGATGAAACCCAGCCCCTCTGGCGACTGTCCTTGCCCAACAACACCCCGGATCTGGTCCTGCCCGGCAGTCAACTGATCGATTGGGGCGGCGCACAACGCTGGCTCAAGTCCGATGCCGATCCAACGCTCATTCGCCATGCAGTGACAGCAGTCGGCGGGCATGCCACCTGCTACCGGCACGGCCTTGTCGACAGCCCGTTCCAGCCCCTGCCCGATGTACTGATGCGCTACCACCGCACGCTGAAACAACAACTCGATCCACGGGGCATCTTCAACCCCGGTCGCCTGTACGCGGAGTGTTGAGCCATGCAGACCACACTGAGCGAAAAAGCCCGCCAACTGCCCCGTGCCCTGGAGGCCGAAAGCATCCTGCGCAGTTGTGTGCACTGTGGTTTCTGTAACGCCACCTGCCCGACCTACCAGTTGCTCGGCGATGAGCTGGACGGGCCGAGGGGACGTATTTACCTGATCAAGCAAGTGCTCGAAGGCCATCAGGCGACCGAAAAGACCCAGCAGCATCTGGACCGCTGCCTGTCGTGCCGCAATTGTGAAACCACCTGCCCTTCAGGCGTCGATTACCACAACCTGCTGGATATCGGCCGGGCCGTGGTCGACGCTCAAGTGCCACGGCCGCTTGGCCAGCGCTTGTTGCGTGAAGGCCTGCGCAGTGTTGTCCCGAGTACGGGCCTGTTCAGAAAGCTGGTCAGCAGCGGTCAGGTCCTGCGCCCCTGGCTGCCTGCCCCCCTGCAAGCAAAGGTGCCCCGCCATGTGCCCCCAGCAAAACCCCGACCGACCACTCGCCATGCCCGACACGTGCTGATGCTCGAAGGCTGCGTGCAGCCCAGCCTGTCACCCAACACCAACGCCGCTGCCGCCAGGGTTCTGGACAGGCTGGGGATCAGCGTCATGCCCGTCCGGGAGGCCGGTTGCTGCGGAGCCGTGGACTATCATCTGGACGCCCAGTCGGCGGGGCTGAATCGCGCCCGCCGCAACATCGATGCATGGTGGCCCGGCATTGAAGACGGTGCCGAGGCCATAGTGCAAACCGCCAGCGGTTGTGGCGCTTTTATCAAGGACTATGGCCACCTGCTCAGCCGCGATCCGGCTTATGCCCGCAAGGCGGCCAGGGTCAGCGGGCTGGCCAGGGACCTGGTTGAAGTACTGCGCGGCGAGCCGCTGGAACAGCTCGGCATCCACAGCGATCAACGTCTGGCGTTCCACTGCCCTTGCACCTTGCAGCACGCGCAGAAGCTGACCGGCGCGGTTGAAACCCTTCTGACCGGCCTTGGATTCAACCTGACGGCGGTTCCCGACAGCCACCTGTGCTGCGGCTCGGCGGGCACTTATTCGCTGACCCAGCCTGAACTGTCCCGGCAACTGCGCGACAACAAACTCAATGCTCTGGAAAGCGGACACCCCGACATTATTGTGACGGCCAATATCGGTTGTCAGTCCCATCTCGACAGTGCAGGCAGAACCCCGGTCCGTCACTGGATCGAACTGCTCGAAGCCGCACTGCCCCAACCAGGAGAGCCTCCATGCAAACCAAAGCCGTACTGAGCCAAAAAGAAGTCAGCAAAATCCTTGCCGCGGCCCGCAGCGAAGCTCAGAACAACAAATGGGCCGTCACCATCGCCATTGTCGACGACGGCGGTCATCCGCTGGCCCTTGAGCGCCTCGACGGCTGTGCGCCCATAAGCGCCTACATTGCCACCGAAAAAGCCCGAACCTCAGCGCTGGGTCGGCGCGAGTCAAAGGGGTATGAGGAAATGGTCAATGGCGGACGCCACGCCTTCCTGTCTGCACCTCTGCTGACCTCCCTGGAAGGTGGCGTGCCGATCATCGTCGATGGGCACGTGATAGGTGCCGTCGGCGTGTCCGGGGTCAAGGCCGAACATGATGCGCAAGTGGCCAGGGCTGGCGCGCAATGCCTGAAATGACCCGGCCTCGATTCAGCGATCACCTAAACAAACAGCGCCTCAGTGGGAGCGGGCTTGCTCGCGATGGCATCACCGCGATGTAACTGGCAGACCGTGTCGCCCGCATCGCAGGCAAGCCAGCTCCTACAGGTCTTGTGTTGAACACACATGCTGGCGTGTCTGTGGGAGCGGGCTTGCTCGCGATGGCATCACCGCGATGTACCTGGCAGACCGCGCCGTCTGCATCGCAGGCAAGCCAGCTCCCACAGATCTTGTGTTGAACACACATGCTGGTGTGTCTGTGGGAGCGGGCTTGCTCGCGATGGCATCACCGCGATGTGCCTGGCAGACCGCGTCGCCCGCATCGCAGGCAAGTCAGCTGCCACAGATAGTAGTGCCCGGCATTGCACTCACCACTGGCGTTTGTCCGGGCGCTCCAGGCCAAGCTTTTCTATCCGGTAGCGCAACATGTCCCGGCTCAGCCCCAGCAGACGGGCCGACTTGGTGACGTTCCAGTCGGTCTTGTCCAGCATCTTGCGCACCATGTCCCGCTCTACTTCGGGCAGGTTCATCGACTCCATCCCGTTGTACACCGGGCGTGGTTCCTGATGCTGCACCTCCTGTTGCATCGGCGGCTCATCCACCAGGCTCAGGCACACGTTCAGTTGATTCGCAGCAATGGTGTCGCTCTGAGCCAGCAACACCGTTTGCTCAAGCATGTTGCGCAGTTCACGCACATTGCCCGGCCAGCTGTAACTGAGCAGCAGTTCTTCGGCCTGGTGGCTGAAATGCAGCAGCGGCTTGCCATAGCGCTTGCCGTGGCTGGCAAGGAAGTGCCGCGCCAGCAACAGAATGTCCTGACCCCGGCTGTACAGTCGCGGCACCTTGATGGAAATGATGCGCAGCCGAAAGAACAGGTCACGACGGAATTTACCCTGTTGGACCATCTGTTCCAGGTTGCAATTGGTGGCGCTGATCACCCGCAAGTCGACCTTGCGCTCCTTGACCGAGCCCACACGGCGGATGGTCCGGTCTTCCAGCAACTTGAGCAGCTTGGCTTGCAGCAGCAGGTCCATTTCGCCTACTTCGTCGAGAAAAAGCGTACCGCCATCGGCCGCTTCTACCAGCCCCACTCGACGGTCCTTTGCATCGGTAAAGGCACCTTTCTCATGACCAAACAGCTCGGACTCCACCAGGTTGGACGGAATCGATGCACAGTTGAATTCAATGAACGGGCCTTTGCTGCGCGGCCCGTCGAAATGCAGCGCCCGCGCCACCAACTCCTTGCCTGTGCCCGTCTCACCTTCCACCAGTACCGGCGGGAGGTCGGTGTTGGCCATGCGGCGCTCGGCGTCGAGCAACTGGGAGATGGTGCCCTTGAGATACTGCATGGGCGCCGACTCGCCGATCAACGCCTGGACCCCTGATTTTTGCGCCTCACGGTCCTGGTAAAACGACAGGGTGCGTTCCATACGGTCCGTCGCTATGGCCTTGTCCAACAACAGCTTGAGCTCGGCCAGGGCCACCGGCTTGGTGACGTAATGGAAGGCGCCCTCCTTCATCGCGATGACCGCATCCTCGACGTTACCGTAACCGGTCATCATGATCACTTTCACATCCGGCGCGCTGTCGCGCAGCTTCTGGATCAGGTCATGACCACTCATGCCCGGCAGCGAGTTGTCGGTCAACACCACGTCCGGGGTGAAGGCCGTCATTTTTTCCAGCGCCTCTTCAGCCGAATGGCAGATCGTCACCTCGAAGTTTTTACGCTCCAGATAAGTCTGAATATTCTCGGCTAAAAGTTCGTCATCCTCGACCAGCAGAATGCTGTGTTCCATATTCTTCTCCCGTTGCCACTTTAAAGTTGAGTCGCACGCGGGTTCCTTCCTGCTCTCGGCTGGTCAGTTCGACCGAACCTTCGAAGCGCTCCATGATTCTTTTAACCAACGCCAGGCCGACACCCAGGCCGCCTTGCTTGGTGGTAAAAAACGGTTTGAAAACCATCTGTTGCTGCTGCGGGCTCATGCCTTTACCCGTATCGCTCAAGGTCATGCTCAATTGACCCGGCTGCGAGGATTCGATGTCGATCGTCAGCACGCCGCCCTTGGGCATGGCCTCCAGGGCATTGGCAAACAGGCTGTTGAGGATTTGCGTGAGCAGCACTTGTTGACTGACTACCGGCTCGAACGCCGGGGCGTTGAACCGCACTTCGACATTCGAACTGCGGATCAGGGGTTCGAAAGCGCTCAAGGTGTCTTCGAGCGCCAGCACCAGATCCACAGCCTCGGACTCTTCCGTGGCCGGGCGCAAAGACACCAGCAGCTCACGGACCCAGCGCGACATGCGGTCGACCTGATTGATGATATCCCCGATGTTTTTCTGTGCGCTCTGGCTGGCAAGGCCCTGGGACAGTTCGGCGCTTGAGCGGATGTTTGCCAGCGGGTTGCGCAGGCTGTGGGCCACGGCCGAAGACATGGCCCCCAAGGCGACAAACGTTTCGTTGGCGATCAGTTGCTTTTGCTGGCTTTCGAGCAACCGGGCGGCGCGGCGCACAATCCAGAACAGCGCCAGGTAGATCACCAGCCCGCCCAGAATCGTCGCCAGCCAGATGCTTTTGAAACCGCGCTGGATGCGCGCGACCAGATCCGTAGGTTCCTTGTAGATCTCAACCATGGCGATAACGTGACTTTTGTCGGCGTTGAACATCGGGATGTAGTTTTCGACGAACAGGTAATCGGGTTCGTGCAGCAGCCGTTGTTCAGGACGCTCGTCGTCAATCTGGTGATAGCTGGTGGATACCGCTTCCTTCATTTCGAAGGATTGATCCAGCTCATCGTCATTTTCGATACGCACGCCCACCAGTTCAGGGTTGGTCGACCACACCACCGTGCGATCAAGGGCATAAACCGTGGCCAAAAGCAGATCCGGCAGATGCTCCACATGGTCAAGAAACTCGGTGCGCGCAGTGGCCCGCGTCTCGGGCGGAACATCCGGATAGGCGTTGTCCTGACGCGGGTCGAGCATTTCACCCATGGTGCGGCCCGGCGTAATCGAGGCATGGCGGATTTCTGCCGCGCCTATGGCCTGGATAAATTGCGCGGTCAGGATCGAGTCCCGCTCAATACTCTCTTCGACCAAAAAACGCGTGGAGATATGGCCCAGCCCCAGGGCGACGGCGGCAATGATCAGAAAGCTGCCCAGCGAAAACCAGCGCAGCAGGTTGAACCGCCCACGTTTTAGCAGTTGCGCGTTGGGGTCAGCTTCTATCTTTTCGGGTAACGGCATGGGTGTTCCCCGGTTGCTGATCTGAGCCTTTGCATTCGAGTTCAGAGTCAGTGTAGGCGCCCATTTTCAAGACGGGCGATACAATGATGCTATTTTGCCCCTACGGCGCTTGTGCAGACAGAGACTGCTGTCGATCCGTCTCTTCCTGCAGGAAGCCAATAATGGCCTGTGCCGCGTTTTCATCCAGCCGCAGGTTGGGCATCGGGATCTTGCCGTAACGCTCGAACAGTTCCAGCGCCACGGGGTCCTTCTGCGCCAGCATGCGGTCCGGCTCGCGAATCCAGCGACTCAGCCAGGCCGGGTCGCGCTGTCGTGTCACACCGATCAGGTCAGGCCCGATACTGCGCATGCCGATACCTTGCCCGTCCTGCATGCCCAGGCTGTGGCACGAGGCGCAACGTGTACGAAACAGCTCTTCACCGTTGCTTGGGGGACGAATTTCAGGGGCATCGACATAGCTTTCTTCGGAGCTGGGCTGTTTCCAGTTTTGCAGGGTATTGGCCAACTGATCGGCCAGAATCCACGGATTTTCAAAGGGCGAAGCCTTCATCCAGCGACCGGTTTGCTGATTGCCCACGATCAGGCTGAGGTTGTGATCCTTGGTCCGGCCATTGTCCACGCCGTCAATGAACAACCCCAGCTTGTGCCGCAGTTCGGTGACCGCGTCGAACTCGCCGGTAAGAAACTGCCAGCCTGGCCCTACCTTGAAGCGTTGCGCGTATGCCTTGAGCACCTGGGGGGTATCGCTCAAGGGATCGATACTGATGGAGTAGAAGAAAATATCCTGGCCGACCCGATCACCCAGCAATTTTTGCACCTGGCGCAGGCGCGCCGTTTCAAGCGGACAGGAGTCACTGCACGAGGTGAAGATAAAATTGATCACCACCACCTTGCCCTTGATCATGTCATCAAAAAAGCGCACCTGCCGACCGTCCTGGTCGGTCAGCAGGGTGTTGGGGAAGTAGTCTTCGCCCCAGGGCGTTACCTGTTCGCTGAGTGCTGCCGGCTCGGCTTCGTGGCCCACACACACCTGGGTCCCCAGCAGGCAGGTGACCAGCAACACCAGGTGCATGCGCAGTGCGCGACAGAGGGCTGCGTCGGCTCCCCCAAGGTTCATTTGGTCACCTGCACTTGAGGGCCCACGCCATCGCCTTTGCGGAAAGTAGGCAATGCCGCCGAGTTCACATAGCGCACCCCGTCCCAGCTCGGCAACGGCGTTGGCATCAACTGGAATTGCCCCGGTTTCTCGATGTCCCAGCGCAGCAGCATGGAGTTGTCCTCATGCTGGGTGTTGTGGCAATGCTCCATGTAGGTGCCGGCAAATTCGCGGAAGTTGATCGCCATCTCGACGCTGTCCAGGCCGTCCTTTTCCGAGCCGATACGGTACACGTCCTTGCGGGCCCATTTTTCCCATTCAGGTGGCGCCTTGCCGCCCCGGCTGAGAATGATCCCTTCCTCGAAGTGCACATGCACCGGATGGCTCCAGCCCTTGCCGCCAGCCTTGATGTTCCACACCTCAAGCGTGCCGAACCCGGCAGTGCCTGCATCGGTGGGGCCACTGGCCAACTGGGTGGCTGCATTGAGCCGCCGTGGGTCCATGTGGTAGCCGAAGCCGCCATCGGTCTTGACCGTCCAGGGCGCTTCGTCGGTGCCGTCAGAGCGGCCGAAGATGAACGTCCGGTGGCGGGCCTTGGCCAGCAGGGCCTTGTCTGCCGCATTGTCGCGGTGCAGCTTGAGCGGGATCATGACCAGGCCTTCAGCCTTGCCCGGCTTCGCGGGTTCATAGGCGGCGGGGTCCATGGCTAAATCCTGGCCGGTGTAGGCCTTGACGTTGAACTGCAACACCTTGCCCACCGCCGGATCCCCCTTGTCCCACTGCGGACCTTTGCTCGACTGCTTGATCACCGCCAGGTATTTTTCGGAGAGCACATCGCCCAGTGCTACAGGTTCTTTGGGGCCCTTGCCATCGTCATGCACCAGCAGATTGACCAGGAACAGCTTGTCCCCTGGCTTGATACCGTTTTTTGAAAAATTGACGATGATGTCAAAGCGTTCGGCAATGCCCTGGGTCGGCAGGATTGCGTTGTGATTTTGCTTGTCGCCGTCCGCATCCAGGTCCATTGAGCCGTCAAAAGGAACGCTGTGCTCCATGATGTTGCCGTCGTTGGCGATCATGTGAAACGGCACGCGGGCATAAGAGACACCAGAGCCTTTTGGCCCCTGGAACTCGCCGCTGGTGCCTTTGATTTCACGCACCATGGCCAGTTTGAAATAGCGCGACACCGAACCATTGAGGATCCGGAAGCGGTAGCTGCGGGCACGCACGTCGAGCGTCGGCTTCCACTGCCAGTTCACCAGCATCTGGTCGCCGATGAAACCATCGGTGTTGAACGGGTTGAACCACAGCTGACCATTGGCGTCCCAGGCCTTGTCGGCGAGTACCAGGTTGACGTCGTAGTCACGGTTGCCCCACGCCAGCGCGCTGCCACTGGGCAAGCGCAGGTTGACACCGTCGTTCACCGATTCGTTGCCACGGTCCAGGGCGCTGTAGTAGTTCATCATCGCCGCGTTGCCCTTGTAGACATTCTGCGCGGTGAAATCGAGCATGTGGTCGTGGAACCAATGGGTGCTCATGGTCTCGCGCCAGTCGCCACGGATCTTGATCGTGCCATTTTCGCAGGTCTTGCGACTGGGCTTGATATCGTTGGTCCACAGGGTTTCACCGGGCGAACACGGGAACGCAGCCCGAGGATCATGGGCATCGGTGTTGATGCTGTCGTAGCCGGCCAGCTGGATCGGCCAGCGATAGTCGTAATATTGGCCAGGGAAGAAAAACGCGTTGGCATAGCCGTCGCTTTCCGCTGGCGCGTGACCGTTGTGTTCGTGGGTGCTGATGGTGTGCAGGCCAAAGCCCATGTTGGCCGACGGGTCGATCGGCAAGCCGTTGTAGTGCCGCATCAGCACCGGCTGACCGTAGCGCACCATCAACAACTTCGGTGGCAAGGTGCCGTCGAAGGTCCACACCGAGTTGTGGTTCTGCACCGGCATGCTCGGGTGAAAGCGTGCATCAACACCTTTGGCTGTGCCATCGGTGGCCGGTACGCCCGCCACGTTGTGGTACAGGCCGCCGGGGCCGAACTCGCCCAGCGCATAGCCGTGCATCTGCCGACTGTCCCGCAGGCCGCCGTTGACACGCGCCCCGGTCTGCACTGTCTTGTAGGCCAGTTGCGGGTAAAACTCGTTCCAGCGCTGATGGGACCAGCCCTTTCCTGGCGGACGCCCTTCTGCAGACGAACCTATGCGCCGGTTGAGAAAGAACTCGATCTGCGCCTGCCACGGATTGCGATCCACGACATTGGAAAACTGGCTGGGAAACGGGGTCAGCCCCGGTTGGCGCAGGAAGGCGTCGAGGGCCGCACCGGGTGGCGCACTGCGTGCCACGCTGACGGGATCCTGTTGCGGCAGCGGGCCGATCGCTGCGGGCGGAAACCCCAGAGGCGCTGCCGGTGTGGTGGGGTCCAGTTTTTCCGGACCGAACTCTTCGAACAGCACCAACTGCTGGGTAAACGGCTGGGCCCCGAACAACGGGCTGGGTTTGCCGTTGGTGGGGTAATTGAAACTGGTCTGCTGCGCGGGCGGCAAGGCGTTCTCCTGACGCTCGGTTGCGCGGGTGCCTTTGACCCCATTGGGCAGATCGAAGGAGTCCTGGTTGGCTTCCGGCATGGTCAGGATGGCGTTCAACGCTGCCGGTTCATCCGCCGGTTCGTCGTAAAAAGCGGACGGGTCCGAAGGTTCGGGCTGTCGCTCATCATCAATGGGGCTGGCACGCAGAGGCGTGATGCCAAGGATCATTGTCAGCAGAACGCTCAGCGGAGCAAGCACACCGAGCCACTTGGAAGGGAATCGCGCTTTTGTGTCCATCACCAGCCGCCTCGAAGTCATAAAGGGGGTAATGGGGACGGTGCAAGGAGTCGGCCAATTTTAAACAATTACTTACAAATAAAATAAGTACATATAAAACAACAGCTTACATACAGATAATTTAGAGAATCAGGTGAATCCCCCCGGGGGATACACCCGCTAATGGGGAAAGTTCACACCCGCTTACTGGGGGATCAGCTTGAAAGTGAGGTGCACACACGTCCCCTCGCCCTTTGAACTTTGCAGGCTTGCCGAGCCGCCGTAACGCTCCATGGTCCGCTTGACCAGCACCAGCCCCACCCCAAGCCCGCCTTGCTTGGTGGTGAAAAAAGGACGGAACGCCATACTGCGCTGCTCCTCGTTCATGCCTCTGCCGTTGTCACTCAACACCACGCTCACGCTGCAGGCATCGTTTGAAACCAGCAAAACAGTCAAGGTTCCACCCTTGTCCATCGCGTCCAGAGCGTTGGACAACACACTGTTGAGAATCTGGTTCAACTGCAGCTGCTGGCTAAGCACTAGCGGTGTGGAGTGCGGCTCGAATTCAACCCGGATCGAGGCCTTGGCAATCTGCGGTTCAAAAGCCACCAGGCTTTCATACAACGCCGCCACCAGATTCACCGGTTCGGGTTCACCGCTGAGCGGGCGCAGGGACTGCAGCAGTTCGCGAACCCACTTGGACATCCGGTCAACCTGAAGCACGATGTCGTTTATGTTCTTGTGGGCGGCGCCACCGTCGAACTCCAGCGCCAGCTCGGCGCTGGAACGTATGGTCGCCAACGGGTTGCGCAGACTGTGGGCAACCGCCGAGGACATTTCCCCCAGGGCGACAAACGTTTCGTTGGTCACCAGCTGTTTTTGCTGGGCCTCAAGCAGCATGGCGGCCCGGCGTACGATCCAGTACAGGCCCAGGTAAATCAGCCCTCCGCCCACGGCAGTGGCCAGCCAGATCAGCAGCAATCCCCGGACCATGCGGTCGATCAGGTCGCTGGGTTCCTTGTAGATCTCGACCATCGCCGTGACCTTGTCGCCATCGGCATCGAACAACGGAATGTAGTTTTCGATAAAGACGTATTTCGGCGGGACCAAGAACTTCTGTTCCATACGGGCTTCATCGACATTGTGATACCTGGCCGACACGGGCGTCTTGGAGTTGAAGGCCAGGTCCAGGTCTTCGTCGGCATGGATCGTGGTGCCGATCAACTCCGGGTTGGTGGACCAGATGACAGTGCGGTCAGGGGCATAGATGTTGGCAAGGATCACGTCCGGCAAGTGCTCGATATGATCCAGGAACTCACCTCGGGCGCTGGCGCGTGCCTTGGGGTCGACGTCAGGGAAGTCCTTGTCCTGGCGCGGATCGAGCAATTCACCCATGGTCCTGACATTGGGGATGGATACATGGCGAACCTCGGCCGAGGCAATCGCCTGGATAAACTGGGAAGTCAGCAACGCATCGCGGTGGACGCTCTCGGCAATCACGAATTGGGTCGAGACGGCGCCCAGTGCTGCCGCGACTGTGCCGATCACTGCGAGGCTGATCAGTGAGTACCAGCGCAGCATGTTGAACGCGGGCTTGCGTGAATCCCTGCGCTCTTTGGCCTGGACGACCCGAAGTGTTTTAGTCAGCACACTCATAGACGTTGCTTCCAACATTGTCCCCTCTAGGGTTATAGCCCACTTATGGGCGTTTGCCCGACTCTGGGTGTGACTCACCACCATCCCCCGCTGGCCCCCAACTGACCCCAGGTGTGGGGACAAATGCCCGTCCTGAAAACCTGGCTGTTGAGCTGCTCAACGCCGCGAGACGCTTGTAGCCGGGGCTTTCAGGGGCATTGCGGGCTGTTGGTATGGAATTTGCCAAAACCCTCCTAACTGGCCCACCTCCGAGGGGCAGGTTTCCATTAGAGGGAATACACATGCACCCTTTACTGTCCAAAACGGCGGCCGTTCTGGTCGTCAGCGCCCTGGCCCAAAGCATTTCCCAGGCAGCGCTGTTTGCAGTCGACACCGGGCCTTACACACCTGCCAACGGCGGCTTTGCCGCCTGGTACCAGGACAGCCACGGCCGCACCCTCGACTTGTGCCTGTCCAAAGCGGTGAGTTCCCGGGTGCCCGGCACACCGGGTGCACCGACCTACATGTGCAACCTGCTGCCAACCCCCGGCGTGTTCGATGATGCGCAGCCCGTGGTGTTTCCCACCAACTTCCCTGACGAAGCGTTCTGGTTCACCGCTGACGGCACCATCGTCGATGCCGCCAGGGGGATCAACCTGGCCTACGGCTCGGCCATCGAAGCGGCCTTCGCCGCCGATGAGCCGATCGAGGGTGACCAGATCAGTTTTGCCCGCGTGCGGATTCGCGTCGATGTGCCCACTGCCGGTACGTACGTGATCACCCACCCCTACGGTATCGAGGTGTTCACCGTCGACACCCCTGGGCGCCGGGCAATCAATATGACCCGGGACATCGGCATCGGGGCCCCCAAAACCTACGATGGCGCCCTCAAGGGCGATATCGGGCCGTTCCTGCGCAGCGTCAACGGCCCCTACACCGAAACCAACCCGGTGAGCGGTGGCGCCGAACAGTTCATCGGCGACCCGAACCTCACCGAAGCCGTGACCGGCAGTCCGTTCAACACCAACTACATCCGCATCGAAGGCCCCGGCGGGCTGGACTTGCGCAGTACGGTGTTTGCCGTCTCGGGCAAATTGTCCACCGTGGTACGGCCAACACCGTTGATCACCCAACGCAGCACCTACTCACGCAAACAGGGTGCCAGCGCCCCCATCGCCCAGCAGGATGTGTTTGTCCTGGCACCTCCGCCTCCGGCCACTGTTTCCCTTAGCAGCAGCACCCCGGAGCTGAAACTGACCGAGGCCGACACCACCGGGAGCTGGTACGTCCAGAACCCGGTCAATCCGACCTTGCCAACCACCTTGCAAGTCACGGCCGACAACCATCTGGCAATTGCCAGCAGTACGCCGACCACCCTGCCCATGGCACTGACCGACCTGGTGGTGATCCAGCGTGCCGAATACAGCCTGAGTTCCGGGCAACTGACCCTCGTGGCCACGACCAGCGATGAAACCTCGCCGCCGGCCCTTACCGCCACGTCCGGCACCGGTGCTGCCATCGGCGCCTTGAGTGGCAGCGCAGCGGTGAAAACGCTGACCACGGGCATCTCGCCGATCCCGCCAGCCAAAGTCCGCGTGACGTCATCCAATGGCGGCAGCGATATCGAAGAAGTGGTCATTGTGCAATGAACGCTCACATGCCCAGACCCCCATCAGGAGGCATCATGAACAATTGGCCACGCCTGGCGCTCAACGCCCTGGGACTGACTCTATCGCTGACCGGCAGCGCATTCGCTCAACTCGCAGCCGTCGACCCTGGCCCCTACACCTTCGCCACGGGGAAATTCCCCATGTGGTATCAGGACAAAAACCTGCTGTCGATGGAGCTGTGCCAGTCCCGCGCTGCCAGCTCGCGGGTAGCGGTCAGCGTGCCACCGGCCTACATGTGCACGCTGCTGCCGGAGCCGGGCATTTACGACGACACCCAGCCGATGGTGTTTCCGGACAACTGGCCACCAGAAGCCTTCTGGTTCCTGGCCGAAGCCACCATTCCCGCTGTGGGTAACAGCGGTTTTGAAATGGATGCCTACGTGGCCGGGATCGAAGCCGCCTTCGCCTCGGAAAACCCGGTGGACGGCGACCAGCAGAGCTTTGCGCGCATCCGCATCCGGGTCTCGGTTCCCGTTGCGGGGGTCTACACCATTACCCACCCCTATGGCGTGGAAACCGTCAACGTGACCACCCCGGGGCGCAGGGCAATCAACATTACCCGCGACGTCGGCATCGGGGCGCCGGGCAACTTCAGCGGCGCGGTAAACGGTGCCATCGGGCCGTTCCTGCGCAGCGTCAACGGGCCTTATACCGAAGTGAACCCGGACACCGGCGCCGTCGAAACCTTCGTGGGTGACCCCAACCTCACCGAACTCGTGACCGGCAGCCCCAACAACACCAACTTCGTGCGTATCACCGGGCCGACGGGCACTATCCAGACCAGCCTTTTCAGTGTCGCTGGCAAGGTGCTCGACAACCGGGCGCAAACGCCGGTCGAGATTTCACGCGCGACCTACCGACGGACCACTGCCGGCGCTGGCAGCAATACGCGGGTCGAAGTGTTCGCCAAGGGCGCGAACACCTCGTCCGTGTGCTTTCGCGAATCCATTGCCCTGGTCGCAGGGCCACCCCAGTCGCCTTGCCAGACCAACCTGATTGGCGACAACAATGGCCTCTTCTTCGGGCAACGCTTGCTCACCGGAGCCGTGCCACCGGTCGTGGTGGTGACGGCCACCAACCCCACCGGCACCACACGCCCGACCTCGGTGTCGAGCAAGCTGACCGACCTGGTGAAAATCCAGACTGCGCGCTACAGCTGGGACAACAAAAGCCTGGTGATCGAGGCTACCTCAACCGATGAAGTGGCCATTCCAGACATGGTTGCCCAAGGCTACGGACGCCTGTCCAAAACCGGTACCTTGCAGAAGATAACCGTCGCCGGCCTGGTTCAACCTCCAGCCAGTGTCACCGTCAAATCTGCAGCAGGGGGCAGTGACACCGAACCCGTGGTGGTTGTGGGGACTGCGCCGAACATCGGCGCCAATCAGCCGCCGATCGCCATTGCCGATACCGGCAGTACCAGCTCGGGCGTGCCGATCACCCTTAACCTGCTGGCCAACGACAATGACCCGGATGGCAACATACCGCTCAGCATCACCGCATTGACCCAGCCCCCTGCCGGGCAAGGCACAGTGGCCCTGAGCGGCAGTACCGCGGTCATCTACACCCCACCGGCAGTGGTCAATGCACCGCTGACCGCCACCTTCACCTACAAGGCACAGGACATCAAAGGCCTCGCCTCGACCACGGCAGCCACCGTCAGCATTACCGTTGCGCCAAACCGGCCTCCCGTCGGCGTCAACGATGCCGTCGCGACCCTGGGTGTCGCCATCCCGATCAGTGTGCTGGCCAACGACACCGACCCGGAAGGCAACCTGCCGCTGGCAGTCGCCAGCTTCACCCAACCGGCAGCGGGTCGCGGCACAGTCACCAGCAATGGCACGGTACTCACGTACACCCCGCCCGCCACGGTGACAGCGGCCTTTACCACGACCTTCACCTACACCCCACGGGACAGCCTGGGAGCGGTCGCTACCGCACCCGCCACGGTAACCGTGCAAGTCTCGCCAAGACCGGCGGCGGAAACCTTTACCGTCACCACGGCAACCGTCTCGGCACGCTCCAACAACCGCTTCACCTGGGACTTTGCCGGTACATCATCGGTCGTCACCGGCAATACCATCACCATCCAGGTCAGCACCCCGACCGGGCTGGCAACACTGGGCACTACCACGGTACCGGTGACCGGGCGCTGGCGCCTGACGGTGAACAACATCACCACCGTGGCGCCGTCGGCCAACCCGACCGCGACCATCACCTCGTCCCAAGGCACCGTACGTACCGTGTCGGTTACCGCGAACTGAGCCTGCGCCCCATCAGCCGTGCGCTGATGGGGCGCAACTCCTGCCAGAGGACACCCCATGAACACTTCAACCGTCGTCCTGCTCTGCATGCTTGCGCTGGGTTGCGGCACGGGCGCGCAGGCCGATGACTTGATGGAAAACGACGACCTAGGCGCCGCGTCCGACCTTGGCGAGTTGCCCGCGCCGGTTGGCCAGCAGGCATTGATCCAGCAGTACGGACAGGCCAATACCGCCAACGTGCAACAGAACGGCCAGTCATTGCTGGGCACCATTGTGCAGTCCGGCAGCAATCAGGAAGCCTTCATCCTGCAACAGGGCAACGACCTGATGGCAATGATCACCCAGCAAGGCAGTGGCAACAGCGCTGACATCAGCCAGAGCGGCAGTCACAACCGTGCGCAGATATCCCAGAACGGCAACAACAACGACGCCACCATCGATCAAGCCGGTTCGGGGCTGCAAAGCGCCGTCAACCAGGCCGGGAATGGCATGAGCGTTTCAGTCAAACAATATCGTTAAAGCACTGCGCTACCTGGAGGTTTCATCATGTTCAAACTGACGCCCCTCACCGCCGCCATCCTGGTCATTGTCAGTGCCCAGACCATGGCTGACGACAGCCTGTCCACTCAGAACCAGTACGGGACGGCCAACATTGCCGATGTGAAGCAAAGCCAGGCCCCGTTCAGCACGGCCAACCAGCAGCAGTCAGGCCAGGGCAACGACGCTGCCGCCGTACAGGACCACGCGACCAGCCCCATCGAGCAGCATCAGGAAGGTGATTACAACGCAGCGTACGGCGAGCAACTGTACGAGAGCTTCAGCACCATCACCCAGCAACAGCTCGGATCCTTCAACGTCAGCCACGCCAGCCAGTCGATCGGCGAAGGGGGCAGCGTCGCGCTGCAACTGCAGCAAGGCGTCGGCAACTTTTCGTTTATCTATCAGGACAGCCAGGACGGTACCACCGGCAAAACCCTGCAGTTCGGTGACGGCAACGAAGCCTATATCGAGCAGATTTCTCCGGGCGTCGCCAACAATGCCCTGGTCATCCAGTACGGCAACACCAACTACGGTACGGCTGAGCAAGTGTTCCACACCGCCGGCCAGATCGATATCAACCAGGCAGGCGATGGCAACTACGCCTACGCCGATCAGCGCAACGGCCTGGGTGGTAACGTGACGGTCAACCAGTATGGCGATTACAACGGCACCGAAGTCTGGCAAGAGACCCAGACCGGCAGCCTGACCACCATCAATCAGTACGGACTGAGCAACGAAGCGGTGGTCGACCAGAGCTTTGGCGAAAACAACTTTGCCCAGATCCTGCAGGTGGGTGATCTGAATGCCATCTACGCCGACCAGTTTGAATCGGTCAACTCGACACTGGCGCTGTACCAGGAAGGCACGGGCAACGTGCACTTCACCTATCAGGCCGGTGAAAACCAGGTGCTGACCGCCACCTCCCTGGGTAGCGACAACAAAGTCTACGCCAGCAACTGGAAAGGCCCGCAAACGGGAGGTCAGTTCGGCAAAGACCAACGGGCAACGGTCAACCAGGTGGGCAGTGGCAACGTGGCCAGCTTCACCCAGGACGGCGTCGGCCACATCATGACGACCCATCAGTCAGGCACTGGCAACGCAACCACCATCAGCCAGGCCGACAACTACAACGAGCTGTACTTTGATCAGAACGGCAGCGACAACATCCTCATCGCAGACCAGCGCGGCACCACCAACCTGGCCCAGGGCTTCTCCAACGGCAACGGCAACAGCACCACGTTCGAGCAGTCCGGCAGTGGCAACCAGGCGTTCACCGCACAGCTGTATGGCAGTGACAACCAGATCACGGTCAAACAGGCCGACACTCTGAACGTGGCTTACGTGACCCAGGGCGGGACAGGCAACATCGCCCGTGTCGACCAGAGTGGGGTGACGCAACTGGCGACCGTGCAGCAATCCGGCTCGGCCAACCAGGCGACCGTGTTTCAGCAATAAGCCCGAGGTAAAAAAACCGCGGCCCCCTTCATACAGGGCCGCGGTTTTTTTATGGCTGTGCGAACAGAGTGCCTGCCATGGCCAGCAGGTGTGGTTTGTGTCGGGGCGCGGATGTTGTGAGCACCTTGAAACCTGTGGGAGCTGGCTTGCCTGCGATCCTCACGACGCGGTGTTTCAGGCTCATCGAGGTGATGCCTTCGCGAGCAAGCCCGCTCCCACAGCATGAGGTTTTGTGTCAGGGCGCGAATGTTGTGAGCACTGTAAAACCTGTGGGAGCTGGCTTGCCTGCGATGCTGACGGCGCGGTGTTTCAGGCTCATTGGGGTGATGCTTTCGCGAGCAAGCCCGCTCCCACAGCAGGTGGGTTTGTGTCAGGGCGCGGATGCTGTGAGCACCTTAAAACCTGTGGGAGCTGACTTGCCTGCGATGCTCACGACGCGGTGTTTCAGGCTCATCGAGGTGATGCCTTCGCGAGCAAGCCCGCTCCCACAGCAGGTGGGTTTGTGTCAGGGCGCGGATGTTGTGAACACCTTAAAACCTGTGGGAGCTGTGCTTCAGGCTCATCGAGGTGATGCCTTCGCGAGCAAGCCCGCTCCCACAGCAGGTGGTTTTGTGTCAGGGCGCGGATGCTGTGAGCACCTTAAAACCTGTGGGAGCTGGCTTGCCTGCGAGGCTGACGCCGCAGTGTTCCTGACTCACTGCGGCTGTACCATCTGCAGTTCGGTCATTCAGCGTCAGGGTCGACTTTGTGCTGGGTCAGGTAACGGCCCAGTGTCTCGTTCTGCAATGGGGTTGAACTGTCCCCCGCCACTTGCCACATCTTGCGCTCAATACCCTGGGCCACCAGGTGCCCGACAGCCGATTCAATGGCCGACAACACACACAGCTGCGCCGGTTCGTTGGTGGTGTAACCCACTTCGGCCTCAAGCAGTTTCTTGAATTCGATGAACTTGAACACCCCGGCACTGCGGCCTACCGAGTAGATGGTCTTGCTGGTCATGACATTTGCCAGCACCTGGCCGCTGCGCACGTCCACCGCCCGCAGGTTGACCGACACCTGATCCACCCGGTATTCACGGGAAATATCGATGCCCAGGTACCGCGCACCCTCCCCGCCGCTGCGCACGTTGGTGTCGTAGGCAATGATGCCGCCTTCGAGCATCAGGTTTGCCGCCTGCAAGGGGGGTAACTCACCCTGGATATTGACCGGGGTGTCGGCTTTTTTCTGCGAGGCACGAATGATCTTGCGCTCGGTCAGCAGGTTCTGCAGGCCTTCACGCTCAAGCACCACGAACCAGCCACTGGACTGCATGGCGTCCATCAACATGCTCGCCGCACCCTGGGTGACGCTCGTGGAAAACGAGCTGGCCGGCGTCGGTTTGTATTGCCCGGTCTGATCGCGAAAGTTGTAAACCACCGCCATCAAGCGGCCTTTGGGCCGGGGCATTTTCAGCAAGTCGTAGTAGGTCGACGCCCGGGGTGTCAGGGTCGGTGCCTCGGTGTCCTGTTCGGCCGATACCGTGTCACGCAGGCTGCAACCCTGCAACGCAACACACAATAGCCCCAGCATCAGTATTGTCTTCATGTCCATTACTCCCCATCGCCCCAAAGCCCCATCAGGGAGCGAGGCCATTAACCCGGATTTCCGAGATTTCACCGGTCGCCCGGTCGGTCACGACAATGGTCAGTGCACCGGAATCATCGGTAACGTTGACGATAAAAGCGTCAGTGGACAGGCTCCCCGTGTTGCCGGTGGAGATGTTGTCCAGCAACTGCCCCAGCAACCGCGACTGCAATTGGCTGGTAAAGCGTTCAAGGGCCGAGGTCCCGACAGGCGTGATGCGCGCCTTGATGTCGGGATCGTCAAAGTCATTCTGTGACTGGGCATTGTTCAGCAACCAGGTGCCGTTCAACGGGTTGCCGCCAAACGACGGGTTGATGGGCGTGTAGACCAGCTCTGTGGCCTGGGCCAGGCCACACCCTCCCAGGCATAACAGCCAGAGGCAGGCACGCTGCGAACGTGATTTTGTTTTCATAATTCGTCCCTCTCAAGGTCCGTGGTGTCTTGCAACAAGGTTTCCAGCTTGCGCTGGACAATCTGCATGCGGACCAGGTCGGCGGCCTCGTAGGCTTCGTCCTTGAGTTCCACAGTGTTGGGAGCCAGGAAGCGGCGATACACCAGGCGTTGCTGATATTCCACCGTGACCAGGCTGCCCCAGCGCGCCGAAGGTCGCTCGCGTACCACCAGGTTGAAATCCATCGGGCTGGTGGCACGCAGGCGTTCACTGAACGAGTAGTAAAAGTCATGGCCAATGTGTGAAATCGTGTCATCCACGATAAAACCGAGCATTTCTTCGTCTCCCCTGGCAGCAGAAAGCGGCATTAACAGAGCCATGACCACGGCGGCCAATGTGCGACCGTTCATGGCTGCACCCCCTGCAGGCCGCCGGACTGCCCCTTGGCCCGCTGTGGGGTGCCGTCGAGAAAGGCTTTTTCGGCCACAAACTGCCAGTCCTTGTAACTGGCCATGCCGTTGAAGTCCGACCACTGGCTGGGAAAGTCCGCCTGCTTGAGCGGCTTGACGGTAGAGGGGCTGCTGACCCCCGTGATACGACCGTCGAAACCGCGCTGCAGGGTCCACTCGCCGCCTCCGATCGGGTCTGGATAGAGCTGGCGGATATGGTGTTTGGCATCGGGAAAACGCTCGTCCTGCAACAGGTCTTCGAGGGCTTTCGGGTACTGGGCCAGGCCCGGCGAGGCGCGGTAGTAGCTGCGTAACGCCTGGGCATATTGAGTGCCAACCCAGAGCAACTGGCGCTCGCTGTCGCGGCGCGCGGCGGTCGACCACAGCTGGCCAGCACTGGCCAATCCCATGCCCATGACCATGATCAGGAACAACACGCCCAGGTAGGTGAACCCGCCCTCGGCTGACGGCTTACCACTCGGAATAAAGACTGCCATCACGCGCCCTCCCTGTAGCACCGCTCTTGATGTCTGCCACCCCGCCCGCCACGCCTTCGGGAGGTGGAACCACAACCCAGGTGTCCTTGCGTTCGGCAATCGGGTCCATGGGTGAATTGCGCAAGTAGCGCTGTTCCACCAATTGCTCAAGGGATTCGGGGTAGTGCCCGGTATCGCCGTAGTAGTGGTCCAGGGCTTCGCGCATCGCCGAGAGGCTCTGGCGCAGCGTGGTTTCCTTGGAGGCCTCAAGGCTGTTGAAGTAGCGCGGCAAGGCGATGGTCATCAAGGTGGCGATGATTGCCATGACCACCATCAGCTCCAGCAGGGTAAAGCCTTTTTCCCGGCGCATAAGCTCACCACTCCCGGTACGCAATGCCGTTGAGCCCTTTGCCCCGGGCCTTGGAGTACACGTCAAACACGTCCTCACCTTCACGCGGGCTTTGCGCCGAGCTGTCATAGGAACGCAGCCCCCAACCGCCCTCGTCGTCGCGCTTGACGGAGGTCAGCGGGTCATGGGGCACGCGCCGCAGAAAGTAGAACTTGGCGCCCTTGGCGCTGCGCACATCACGTACTCCGTCCACCAGCACTTGCAGGTTCGGCGGGTAGCCACTGCTGTTCAGGGACTTCTCGATGTAACCGGCGTCGAACGCACGCTTGTAGGCGTCGATGGCATCGCGAATCTGGTACAGGGACGTGCGCAGGTCCTGCTCCTTGCCCCGGCGCACCACGGTCTCGGTCAGCGGCGCCGCCATGCCGGCCAGGAGGCCGATCAGGGCTAGCGTCACCACGACTTCGATCAAGGTAAAACCACGTTGCGAGGCGTTCATGATCAAGGCTTCTCTACGAAAACTTGGGTGGAGGCAGCCATCGGGCTGTTGATGATTTCGGTCCGGGTCGCCGGTTCCATCCCACGCTCAGGGGCCTGTATGTGCATGCTTGTCTCGGTGCCTGTCGGGAACTCCATGTCCGAAGGGCTCTGGTACGGCAGGTTGCGCACGATGCGTGGGGTGATCGACAGCACCAGCTCCGATTGGCCAACGGTGTCCTTGTTGCTCCCGAACAGCCGGCCCAGCCAGGGAATGTCACCCAGCCCGGGGATTTTGTTGCCGCTGGCGCCATGGTCGTTGCGCACCAGCCCGGCAAGAATCTGGGTTTCACCGTCATGCAGGCGCAGCGTGGTCTGGGCGTTGCGGGTGTCGACCTGAACCGGAATCGTGCCTTGGCGGGTGGGTTGCAGCGGCGTGGCGTTACTGACTTCCAGGGCGATCTTGATCGCCACTTCGTTGTTCAGGTGCACGGTGGGCTGGACTTCGAGCTTGAGGCCGACATCCAGGTAGGTGACGCTCTCGGTGATCACCGGGCCCTGGGTCGAGGGCACTGCGGTGGCGCTGATGATAGGGACGCGCTGACCGATGTGGATACGGGCCTGTTCGCGGTTGCTGACCCGGATCACCGGGCTGGCCAGGGTGTTGATGTCGTTGTCCTGAGCGTTGATCTTGGCCTGGGGCGATGGCGAGATGCTGATCCGGCTGGAGGTGATGCCTTTGAGTTGATCCAGTACCGTCACGTCCCCGCCCGCACTGTTCAATACACCGAAGGTGTTCGGCCATTGCAGGCCAAGGTCGAGAATGCGCTGGCGGGCCACTTCCATGACTTCCACTTCCAGCACCACTTCAGGGTTGGACTGGTCCTGGGATTGCAGCAGTTTTTCCGCCATGCGAACCGCATCTTCGCTGTCGCGCATGGTCAGGGTGTTGAGGCGCTCGTCTACAAACACATCGCGGGTTTTGAGCATGGTCTTGATCATGTTCAGCGCGGTGTTGGCGTCGATGCTGGTCAGGTAGAAGGTGCGCATCACCAGCTCCTGATAGTCCTTGAGCTTCTGCGGCGAGTCCGGGTAGATCAGCAAAGTGTTTTCGTTCACCACTTTCTGGTGCAGCTGGTTCTGCTGCAGCAGCAAGGCCACGGCGTCTTCGATACGCACGTCACGCACGAAGATGGTGGCTTTCATGTCCGGGCGCAGGTCCTTGTCGAAGATGAAATTCAGACCGGCAACCTGGGACAGCACTTCGAAGATTGTCTTGAGGTTGGCATCGCGAAACTCCAGGGTCACCGGCCGGTCAAGACGGGTACGCAGTTGCGGGTACTGCACGACATTGCGGCTCTGAACCAGGCGAATGTTGCCTTGCAGTTCCAGGGCGCCGTCATTTGTCGGGTCCAGTTCCAGGATCTGTTTGACCTGACGGTCGGCGCCGTAGATGTCGCCGCGACGCAGGTCGCCACGGGCCAGTTCCAGCTTCTCATCCATGCTGCGCAGGTAGTCCAGTTGGCGCAGGGAGTCCTGGGCACGCCGGTTGTTCGGTTCGATGGTCAAGACCCGGCCGTAGCCCATGCGGGCTGCCGCAAAGCTGCGCTTGGCGCGGTCCTGGTCGGCTTCGGTCATCAGCGCCGTAATGGAACGGGCGCGACCATGGCTCAAGGCAAGGTGCAATTCGGTGTCGCGGGGGTTCTCGCGCAGTCCGTCCTCGATCCGCGCCAGGCCAGCTTCGTACTGGCCCGCCTCGATCAACTCGTTCGCCTCCTTTTGTGCGACCTTTGCGGTGCTGCACGCGACGAGCGCGGCGCATAAGCCAAGGCTCATCATCAAACGGGATCGGTTCATTGCGAGCTCCCCACAGACAGTGTCTGAGACAAGTGCAGCGGCAGGTACACGACGCTCAGTTCCACATCGGAAATGCCCTCGATCCGCCACGTCTTGTCGATTACGTCGCCTTTGCGCACGACGTATATTTTTTCTCCGTCCTGCAAGAACACTTGCAGGTCGCGACGATCATCAAGCCTGCCGACAAATTGAAAGGGCATGGGCGGTACGGTCGGGGCTTGTTCGACCGGGGTTACGTCAACGGGTTGTTCGATGACCGTGGCGAGGACCGCTGCAGCTTTCCAGCTGTGCGCGGAAAACAGGTCGCCGACCGGGCTCAGGTCGCGAATCGGTGCTGCCTTGACCGTGGCCGGTGCGGCGGGCAAGGCTCCCCGCAGAGTGGAAGGACCCTTGCCCCCCGGGGTGGCGACCACGAGCTGATCGTCACTCTCCTCTGCCGGTTGCAGGTACACGGCGCCCCAGGTCAGCGCCGCAGCCACGGCGAAGAATCCTGCCCAGCCCACCACGCGTTTAGTG
This sequence comes from Pseudomonas sp. MF06569, assembly GCF_059862735.1. Lineage (NCBI taxonomy): Bacteria > Pseudomonadati > Pseudomonadota > Gammaproteobacteria > Pseudomonadales > Pseudomonadaceae > Pseudomonas > Pseudomonas sp. MF06569. Next base: position 34,335 of record NZ_JCBCUZ010000030.1, read on the forward strand.
TTCATCATGACCTCGACAGATAAAGGGTCATGCGGATCCGGCCAGTCAGGTCGGTGTCGGCGATCTTTTTACGTTGAAACTCCACGTCCTCCACCACCACCGCAGGCAACTGCCCCAGCAAAGCGTGGAGGAAACGGCGCAGTTGCGGATAACTGCCGCGCACCGGCAGCAAAATCTGATAACGCGCCAGGTGAGTCTTGGGGTCGATGCCCAGGGAGTATTCGCCACGGGCCAGGGTGATGTGCTCCTGGGCGGCCAGCGCGTAGATCTTGTCGATGGCCACGGTTGCCTGGGGCTGGGACGGCAGCTTGCTGCGAAAATCGTCGAGCTGGCGTTGTGGTCCGGCCGGAGCCGCCACACTGCCGTCTTCGACACGGGCCAGGTACTCGCTGGCTTCACGGGTCTGTTGATTGAGCTGCTGCAGCGCTTGCCAGTCGGGCATCAGCACGGCCGGGCCATACACCAGCGCGACCAGCACCAGCGCCGCGCCGGCCAGGCCGGGAACGCCCAGGCGTTGCAGGTACTCGTAAATGATCAGTCTAGGGATTTGCATCGCCTATCTCCCAGGTTGCCGACAGGTTGAATTGCACCGGGTGTTCCGGCACGTTGGCGACGATTTCGTGACTGAGCAGTGACACATCGGACAGCTCGTCACTGGCCTCAAGGCGCCGGTGAAAGTCGAGCATGGCTTCCAGGTCGCGGGCTTCGGCACTGATCCGCACCTGGCCCTTGCGTGCATCCGGGGTCAGGGTCAGCAAGGCGATGTTGTCCAGCGGCAGGCTTTCCAGGGTGGCAAACAGACGCTCCCACGGGCGGCGCAATTGCTGGGAAACCTTGCGCATCTCTGCCAGGTTCTGCGCCTGTTCGCGGGTTTGCGCTGGCGTCAGGCCACCCTTGGCACCGCTGTTGCCGGTCAACACGTGTTGGGTGGTCTGCAGGTCGCCTTGCTGTTGTCGGGCCTGGGCACTGAAATGCTGCTGCCCTACAAGGCAGCCCGCTGCCAGCAACACACCGGCCACCAGCAGGCTCCAGCCCAGAGGGCTCGAACGGCGAGGCGGCTGAAAATCCAGATTGAGCGCGCGCATGTCAGGCCACCGCCCTGGACATGGCATGCAGGCTGTCACGCACGCCCGTACGGTCCTCATCCAGGGAACAGAGCTGCACACCCGGCACCTCGGGCGCAGAATCCAGGCGTGCTGGCGCATGCAGGTAAACGTTCAGTGGTCGCTCGTTGCTGGAGGCTTGCAGCTGGATTTCACGGCTGATCAACGCACTCAGTGCGGCATCGCTGTCGCTGCTGCCCACCGAACGCACCGCCACCCATCGCCCTTCTCGCGCCAGGAGCAACACGCTGCGCACCGGTTCGGCCACGACAAAAAGGAAATCATCCGTACCCAGGCGTTTATCGAAGTGATTGAACGCGGCCATCAAGTACGGCTGGACCGAACTCAGGCGCAAGCCACGCCCGGCGACCAGGCTGCGCAAACGCTCCAGCAGTGCTTGAGGCAAGGCGGCCGCAATCCGGTCGTAGCCTGCCGGTTCGGCTGACAGCACCAGGCTCCAGGCTTGGCTCTGGGCGCCGTAGAGGTCCTCGAAACACAGTTTGGCGAACCCCAGCAGTTCATCGGGACGGCTGATCTGCTCGCTCCAGGGCACCAGGCAAAAGCGGCTGAAGTGCCCGGAAATCACCACCCGCAATTGAGCCCCGCTCGCCGCATGTTCGCCCAGCAGACGGTCGAGGGTTTCCAGGGCTACCGCCCAGGCATGAAAACCCTCGTCGATAAAGCCGACGCTGCTCAGCCACCGGGTTTCGCCGCCCAGGCACTGGCCCAGGCCGACACCACTGGCGCCGACCACGGCCACATACTGATCACGAGATAAAAGTGACACGATTGATCTCCTCGAGCGTGGTCCGCCCTTCCATCACCAGTTCCAGGGCAGACTCGCGCAGCAGGCGCAAGCCACGGCTACAGGCCACGGCCTTGATTTTTGCAACGGGCTGACGCTCGACGATCATTTGGCGCAGTTCATCGTCCAGGTGCAGCAACTCGGCAATGGCCGTGCGCCCGCGATAACCGGTGCCCCGGCAATGGCCGCACCCCTTGCCGTGGACAAAGTTGTAGGCAGCCACCTGTTGTGGATCGAGGCCGGACAGTTGCAGCTCATCGGCACTGGGCTGATACGGCGTGCTGCACGTGGCACAGACCAGGCGGATCAGCCGCTGGGCGAGCACCGCGTTAAGGGCCGAGACCAGGCTGTAGGGATCGATTTCCATTTGGGTGAATCGGCCAATCACGTCAAACACGTTGTTGGCGTGGATGGTGGTGAACACCAGGTGCCCGGTGAGGGCTGACTGCACGGCGATCTGCGCGGTGTCGGGGTCACGGATTTCACCGACCATGATCTTGTCCGGGTCATGGCGCAAAATCGAGCGCAGGCCCCGGGCGAAGGTCAGGCCTTTTTTCTCGTTGACCGGAATCTGCAGGACGCCCGGCAGCTGGTATTCCACCGGGTCTTCAATGGTGATGATCTTGTCCACGCCGTGGTTGATCTCGGTGATCATGGCGTAGAGGGTGGTGGTCTTGCCGCTGCCGGTGGGACCGGTGACCAGCACCATGCCGTAGGGTTCGGCGGCCAGCCGCCGCAGCTGGCGCAGGGTTTCATCGGCGAAGCCCAGGGCCTGCAACTGTACGCCGCTGACCTTGTCGGCCAGGTCCTGCTTGTCCAGCACCCGCAGCACCGCGTCCTCGCCGAAAATGCTCGGCATGATGGACACCCGAAAGTCGATCTGGCGGCCACTGATGCCAATCTTGAAGCGGCCATCCTGAGGCACACGCTTTTCGCCGATATCCAGTTCGGCCATGACCTTGACCCGGGAGATCACCTGTTCGGCGAACTCGCTGCCCTGAATCTTGCTGATGTTGTTCAGCACCCCGTCGATCCGGTACTTGATGACCAGGCCGGCCCCGGTAGTGCCCAGGTGGATATCGCTGGCGTGCATTTTCAGCGCGTCATACAGGGTCGAGTTGACCAGCTTGACCACCACGCTGGCATCTTCACTGATGCTGGTCAGGGACAGGCTTTGCAGGTTGTCGCTTTCGACATGGGCATCGGCCTGGGCGTTGAGCGATTCCACGGCATGAAAGCTTTCTTCATGACGGGCCAGGTAGGCCTTGAGGTCATCGGCATGCACCAGGTACAGCGGCGCGCCGTGGAGGCAATCATCGATCCAGGCCAGGCGCGCAGTATCAAAGGGATCGGCAAACACGCCAATGACCGTTTCGTCATGGCGCAGCAGCATGAATTCGCGTTTCAGGCACTGGGCCAGCGTGACCCGATCGAAAATCGGGGTGGCCTTGAACAGGGTGTCGGTATCCAGAACGGGGTAGTGCAACGTGCGGCCGAGGCATTCGATGAAAGGCATGGGGGCCAGTTCACAGAGTACCCCCAGGGCTTCGAGCACCCGTTCGCCGGAGGTGACGGCAAGGGCGCGGGCCTGGGCCAGTTGTTCACTGGAGAAAGGAGGCGGTACGCAGTCCAGCAGTGCCGGTTCCACGGCAAGGGATAGACGGTCCATGGCTTGCTCTCCAACGCCGGGGGCTTGACGCCCTGTCGACGCGGCGAGCAATTGCGGCCTGGACCGGAACGGCTTGTCGCGCCACTACTTCCCGGTGAGCAAGCGTTCGTCGTCTTGGGCAAGGGAGGCCGGTGTTCGTCGGCGATCCTCCAGCACCCAACTGCCGTCGTACAGCTGCAGCGGGAAACTTTGATTCCTGTTCTTGCGTCGTTCGACGAATCCTTCAGCGCGTGGGTGGCTGCTGCCCGGTTGGTCCTTCACCTCTAAAAGGTCAAAAATTGCTCGTGCCAGTTCTGCCAATGGAAACGGTTTGAACAGGATATGACTGACCCCACGCTGGCGGGCCCGATCACACACTTCAGTGGTGGGGTGCCCGGTAATCAGTACAAAGTGGCATGTCCTGTTCTGGCGAACGGTATCGAGAACTTCAAAACCTTCCATATCGGGCAAGCGGTAATCGAACACCACCACATCGGGTGCAAAAACCTCGGCTACACCAATGGCCCTGGCACCTTCATGCGCTATCTGGACTTCCAGCCCCTGCGCCTGCAGATAATCCTGCAGGTTTTGCGCAAGCAGCTGTTCGTCATCAACAACCAGTACTTTGTTCACCAAGGTGGACTCCTCGTAACAGCAGGTCCGAGTATCAAGCCTGACGGAGTGCTCACCTTACTTAGGCTTGAGCACACTTCATGCCAGGCAGCACGCAGCGCTTTGGGCTGCTGTATCTGCTTGAAACTCATCATAAAAAATTATCCCTGTTACTCCATCCCCCAAAGGCGGGGACGTGTACGGGTGTGGCTTGAAGCTTTTCCCCACTTTTGGGGCCAACTTCAGTAATTGTCAGTGCGCTCGATGCGGTTGCGCGACCGTAGCTGCTCCAGGACCTGAAGGCGCGCTTGCGACTGTTGCTGTTGGGCGAGGTAAGTGCGAACCATTGCAAATCCCTGCTCCTCTGTGACATCAACTGCATCCAAGTGGTTCTGCAAATAAATAAGATGCCAGCCCACCGCAGTGCGTACCGGTTGGCTGATGTCGCCAACGGCCATGGCAAAGGCCACCGCGTCGAACTCGGGCAGCATGCGCCCCTTGGGAAAATAGCCAAGATCACCGCCTTCGCTGGCGGACGAACCTTCGGAACGGCTTTTGGCAACGTTTGCAAAGTCAGCGCCCTGAGTAATTTCCCGACGTACCTCTACCAAGCGTAGACGCGCAGCCTCGATTGTGGCGGCGCTAGCACCCTGAGCCACCTTGATCAGGATATGCCGGGCATGGACTTGCTCCGGCCGATTCATCTCGCTGCGGTGTTCCTCATAAAAAGCGCGGACCTGCTGATCATCCGGCGCACCGACGGTTGTCAGTTCGGCAAACACCTTCTGGGCCGCCAGTTCGCGGCGGGTGTACTCGGTATAACTGGCCTCGTCGAAACCCGCGTCGTTGAGCCTGCGCGCAAACACTTCGGACCCGCCCACCGCAGTGCGCGTCTTCTCGACCTGGTCGTTCACCACCGCATCACTGATCACAACGTCGCGCTTGACGGCCTCCTGCCAGAGCAATTCCTTGTCAATCAGGGCGTCCAGTGCCTTTCGCCGTAATTGCTGATACGCCTTGGGGTTGCGAATATTGCCCACTGCCCGCCCCTGGTCTTCCAGGTACTCGGCGAAATAACGCTCGAGGCGAAATGCGGGAATTTCCTCGCCATTGACCCGTGCCACGACAGGCTCGTTGCTACACAGCGCCGCGGGGCCCCAGAGGGTCAGCAGGATCAACCAATTATTGAGTTTCATAAGGGGTCTCCGGTCAGGGCATCGCAGCAACGGGTTTATAGGGGGCTACCAGGTAAAAGCGCTGGTCCGGCAGTTCCAGTGCGACCACATGGGCCCCATTGAGGCCCAGGCGGCGGCCGGGACCGAAGCTGATCTGCGGCGTCAGCCCGGTGGCAAAGTCATGCAGCCCTTCCAGGGCACTGACCAGTTTTTCGCGACTGGCATCCCTTCCGGCCTGCTTCATGCCCTCGGCGAACAACAGCATCGAGCTGAAGGCGCCTACTTGCACAAAGGCATGCTGCCCACCCAGGCCCTCGGAATCGCGCACCTGCGTCAGCGCCAGGCGTCCGGCCGGGGTCCAGTCACTGGGTATGAAGGGGTAGGCAATAAACACCCGGCGGGAAAACTCGACGGGGACCTGGAACAGGTCCCCCGCCACCTGTTGCGCCGTGGCAAACAGATAAGGCGCCTGCCCTGCCCCCTGAAAACGGTTGGCGAGGCTGCTGAAACCGCCACCGCTGCCCAGGTAGAAAACCGAACGGCAGCCCGAGGGAAACGACTCTTGCGCAGGGTCGTAGGCCTGCACATGAACGTCCTGCCAGGCGTGAGCCTGTAAATAGAGGCCAAGCTCGTCCGCGGCCTTCTGCTGTCCGGGCGCACCGGAGTAAAGGACCCACGTTGGCCCCTGCAACGCCACAAGCTCCTGGCTGGCAAAGTCGGCCAAGGCAATCAACTGCTCGCGCAACCCCGGCAAGGGCTCGAAAATCAGCCTGCTGGACTGGCTCGTGCCGAGCAGCGACAACGCCCCTATCAGTGGAACGCCGGCCTGCTCCAGATGGCGTGCAAGCTCGGTGTCGAGTGCCGGGGCCAGGGGCGCAATCATCGCGAAGATCTGCTCCTGATCAATCAGCCGGTCCAGCGCCTGCCCGGCACTGGCGCGGTCCGGGCCAGGATCGAGGATGGTCAGGCGCAACTGGCGACCATGAATGCCCCCAGCCTGGTTGATTCGCTTCACAGAGCCATTGAGCACCCCGGCGATGGTGGCGGCCTCTTCGGCCAGCGGTCCTTCGGAAGGCAGCAACGTACCCAGGGTGATGCTGTCGCCCTCGAGGCCGGGATCACGATCGTCCGCCACGCGCTTGAGATAAGCCGTGAGATTGCGCTGGTCGTTGATCGACAGGACGAACTGCGGCATGGCCGGGTCGAGCCGATTGCCGCCGGGGTCACGGCCTTCCTGAATGGCCCGGGCCAGCGCACCGTCCGAGTACGCCGGGTAGCTGCGGCCATTGATTTGCTGCTGGCCATGAATGCTGCTCAGGCGCGACCAGCTCAGGTCTGGCGGTCGTACACCCCCCTCCGGGCGCCCGAGCCCGTCGGCGCCGTGACAGTTGGCGCACGGCAAGCTGGTGGCGGGCAACAACATACCGGCGGCGCCGACCCTGGCCATGATCGGTTCACCACTCGCCGACACTCCTTCACGGTACAGGCGCTTGCCGGCACTTTCAGAGGGGGTCAGAGGCAATGCCTGGGCACAGGCAATTGCGCCTGTGAGCAGTAACATTGCAAGGGCGAGTGAGGTTTTCATGGGGCACGCTCAACGCCCGGCTACAGGCATTGTCAGCAGCTGCAAGCGCTGGGCAATGGCCGCCGCCGGGGCATCGGGGCGGATCTTGCTCCAGCGTTTGTTGGCCACATCACCGACAATCAGTTGCGTGGAGTGTTGCTCGGGGGTTGGCACGATCTGGCCAATGCGCCCCAGTACCAACTCCATCTGCGCCTTGTTGCCGGTCAAAAAAAGCCAGTGGGGATCGTCGACCCCTTGTTTCAAGGTGTAAGCCTTGAGCACCGCCGGTGTGTCACGCAGCGGATCACTGGTAAGGGAAATGAAAGTAATGCCATCGGCCTTGTCCCCCAACACCTCACGCACCTCCTTGAGCTTGCGGGTGATCAACGGACAGGCATCGTTGCAACTGGTGAATATCACGTTCAGCAACACCACACGGTTTTCCAGGGCGTCGCTGTAGAAGCGCAGGGTCTGACCGTTCTGGTCCAGCAAGGGAGTGTCGGTAAACCAGGTTTTGGCATCACGGGTGCCCGTGGTCGGAGGGGCTACAGCGGCAACCGCCGCAGGTGCTTCAGAGGCTGATTGCGAGTGCCCTTCGTGGGCGAGCGTCACGCTGCTGAACAGGCAAACGCACACACTCAAGGCCATGCGGTCGAGGATTTTCATGGCTGCTGCTCCATTGCAACGGCGGTGTGTTTGGCATGGGCACCGCGCTGACCCCTGAGTTTTTCCACTTCGTGGATCAGCACCGCCGGGTCAGTGAAACCGTAAAAACGGGTCCAGTGCCGGCTATTGCCGTCGCCCACCAGAATCAGCGGTGCATGATTTTTCAAGTCGCCGCCGAACGTACCCAACCCCTTGAGCGTGTCATTGACCGACTGGGTCGAACCCGTCAGCCAGCTCCAGCCCGGCCCGCTCTGAAAGGCACGGGCGTATTCATTCAACCGGCCGCTGTCGTCACGCTGCGGGTCGATGCTGATGGAGACCAGTTGCACTTCGCTGCCCACCCGCGCGCCCAGCTGTTTCTGCACCTTGCCCATGATGGAGGACACCACCGGGCAAACCGTGGTGCAGCTGGTGTAGATGAAACTCATGACCACGATTTTGTTGGCCACCAGATCCGGCTCCAGATGGACCGACTTGCCGTTTTGATCAACCAGCGCGACGTCGGCAAAACTGACTGGGGCGCCCTGGGTGCTGGCGGGGGTCGCCGTCATGTCATGGCCGGCATGTTCATCCGCCGAATGGGCCTGGGCCTGGCCGATACCGCAGGCCAGCAGCCAGAGGGTCGTTAGAGCACAATGGGCAAATCGGTTCATGTCGATTTCCTCTTCAATGAGCAGCGCCGGGAAGTACCCGCACGCTGGCAAAAGTCTTGTCGTCGAAGCCCGCGCCAAGGGAGGCTGCGCGCACATGCAGGTACCAGGCACCTGGCTGATCGAGGGTCAGCGGGACTTCGTAGACGCCCTCTCCCACCTCCCGCGCCGCCACCGCCTGTGCCCGTGAGGACGGCGCGAGGAAGTAGCGCACCTGGACATCCCCGACCCCGCTGCGCCGGGTTTTCTGCTTGCCCTGAACAATGCGAAAACGCACCACGTAAGGGCTGCCAAGGGGCGTCGTGGAGGTATCGAGCATGAACTCGACCTTGGGCACACCCGCCACCCGGCTCGCCTCTGTCGCCGGTTCTACATCCGCCGTGAAGCAGTGGATGATGTTCGGCTGGTTGAGCAGGAAGGCCACATCGAAACGTCCGGCGGGGGGCAGCTTGATCCGCGCGCTGTAGAGCCCCGGCGAGACTTCACGCAGGCTGCGGTCAATCACCAGCGCGGCCCGCGCCACTTGCCCGCGGTTGGGGTAGCCGGACATCGGGGCATTCATGCCCTCGGCGTAGAAGTAGGTGGTGTTGTCCACCGGGTTGACCACGAACACCGCATTGTCGTCCCTCGACACCGCCAGGCTTGAAGCCAGGGGCAAGTCACCGGCCAGGCGCGGCGCCTGTGGGCCTGCTTCGAAGCCCTGGGTGATCGGGGTACGCCCTTCCCCGAGCGACGCGAGGTTGATCATCGTGACCTTGGCCGATGCCAGGCCCCGGATGTAGGCATAGGCCTTGGTGAACACCACTTGATAGGGTTCGGCGGACACCGCCACGTCATGGATCAGCGAATCGTTGCTGGCATCGATGACCGACGCCTGGTTTTCCAGGGTATTGAGCACAATGCCAAAGCGTCCGTCGGCGCTGAAACCCATGGGCCCCAGGCCCTGCTTGAGCCTGATGACCCGGCGTACCGCCAGGCTTTGGGTGTCGACCACCGTCACCGTACCGTCCTTGCCATCCGCTACATAGACGGCCTGGGACAGTGGCGAAAAGGCGATCGACAACGGGTGTGAGCCGGTCTTGAGCTGCTTGCTCAGGGTCAGGCTGGCGATGTCGATGATGCTCACCGTGCCGTCATCGCGGTTGCTGACAAACGCATGCCGGCTGTCCTTGCTGAACGCGATCTCATGATGACCGGCGCCAGTTGCCAAATACTTGAGTGGCTTGAGGCTCTGCGCATCGATCACCGTGACCCCGGACTGCTCGCGGGCCTTGGCGTTGTTGCCCACCCACAGCAGGCGCTCGTCCGGTTGCAGGGCCACGCGCACCGGGTTGCTACCCGCCGCAACCGAGTCGATCAGCTTGAATTGCTCGCTGTCGATCACCGCCACTGCATCGGCTTTGGGCATGGACACAAACACCCGCTTATTGTCTCTGGGCGTGATCCAGTCCATGGGCGGCTGTTTCAGGTCGATGCGCGATAACGTACTGGTGATCCCCCCCACTGACACTTGCGGGTCAACCACCGACACACTGGCATCACGATTCATCACCATCAGGAAATAGCTGTTGAGATCCAGCAGCGGCCGGGCGCCGATGCTCGACTTGAGAAACACCCCGACTCGCGACTTGCAGCTGTGCTCACGCCCCTGGGCCAGGTCGGCGGCAACGGCCTGGGGGTCGAGCCAGGCACCCGGTGCAACCCCCGCCAGAGGCTGGCCAGACGTGGCGTCGGTGATCCGGAAACGCACATCGGCGAACTCACCTTCACGCAGTACGCCGTCTTTGGCCAAGGGTTGTACGTTCAAGGTGACGGTCACACCGTCACGCACCAGCGTTTGTTCGCCCTTAGCCTGTGGTTCGGCCGCCCAGCACACGCCCCCCAGGGCGCACAGTGTTGTTGCGAGCATCCACCCACACACACCGGTTCCAATGGCCTTGTTCATTGTCTTTCTCCCCGTCAAGTTCCCGCATGCCGCCCCCCCTGAACAGCAGGAGCGGGCTTGCTCGCTCCTGCTGATACGCACGGCCCGTCAAGGCGTCGGCGCAGGTTCCAGCTCATTGGATACCCGTAACAATCCCCACAACCCGGCGGTGTTGCCGTAGGCGGCGTAATCCCGGAAGAGGTAGTCCCCCGGTATTGCATTGATGCCCCCGGCACTTGGGTGCATGAAGCTGAAGTGCGCCGCCGGAAGGACGCTTTCATGGGCGCCGATGTACATCGACATCGGGTTCAGGCCAAACCGTACCGAGCCCACGCCAGGCGTACCCATCGGATAGCCACCGGTGTCGCTTTTTTCCGACTGGAACGGGTTGACTGACCACACGTGTCCGTCGAGCTGGAACGTGCTGCCACGACTGCCGCCGGTAGGCATCAGGATGTGGGTGCGGAACGGTTGCCCCGGTTTCACATAGAGCACAGGGGTTTGCGGATCGCCTCCCACCAGGGCGTTGCTGTACGCCATGTGCGCATTGGGCACGTCAGCGTAGCCCCCGCCTTCTGCGTGGCCGAACGGTGCATCGGGGGCCAGCCCGAAGCGGTACCACAGCGGTTCGGCCTTGTAGTTGATCGCCATGCTGGAGTTGTCCTGCGGATCCGTAGGCACTCCCAGGCCTTCAGCCGCAATACCTTCCACTGGCCGACCACCCGCCCAGCGGATATTCAGGGCTTTTTGCCAGACCATCGCAAAGTCGCGGTAAACAGCCTGGCCCGGCGCAGTCACGCTGGCATTGACCTTGCGGACATCGTCAACCCAGGTGGCCCCCACCGGCAGGATGCTCATGGCACCCCCCAGACCTTTCTGCGGCTGCTTGATCACATCCGACGGGGTGAAATTCAGCCCGCCAAACTCCACGGCCGTGGCGTTGATGTTGTCGACGCTGCGCCCCAGTTGCGTGATCGGCTTGCCTTCGCGCTCCAGGTGACCGGCGTAGTACTGATAGGTGCGGGTCGGGTAGGCACCGCTGTTGCCAGCCCTGGGAGCCACGGTCTGCACCGGGTTCGCCCCCACGTTGGCGCCATCGGACTTGGTGATGTCATACGCCAGCAGTTGCGCATGCAGGCCAACATGGCTGGACGGACGCATCAGGTTGTTGCTGAAGGTGCTCGAGCCGTCACTGCCATTTCGATCACGTTTGACCACACCCTGCATCACGGCGGTCTGGGTCAGGTCGGGCATGACACTCGGCAGACGGTTTTCCAGTGTGATGTTGATGCAGTCCCCGGCCGTTGCGCGCAACACCAGCGGCTCGACGGGCACGCCGGGTTTGAGCTTGCCGCTGACCGGGTCCAGGTCGGCCTTGCGTACATAGAGGATGGCGGTCGGGTCATGCAGCGGGCCGCTCTGGCCGCCGATGGTCATGGTTACCCCCTCCTCGGGATCGGTCACAGTGACACGGGGGATACTCACCGGCCGCGAGTTGTACACCAGGGTCCCGCCAGCGGGTTTCAACGGCCCGCCCACATGCTGGCCAATGCCTGCCGGATCGCCGAGGGTCAGCCCCAACGGATTGCCGAGGATGTCGTTGGCCAGTGCGGCGACGACTTCATAGTTGCGCTGCACAGTGGGACGGGTACCGATGCCATTGGGGTTGGCGCTGATTCTTGGGCACGAGCCGTCGAAGGCCACGGTGTTGCGCATACCGGCCGGTTTCGGGTTGTTCGGCAGCGCAAACAAGTCGGTACGCTGGGCGGTGTAGTTGCGCATCACACCCCAGATCCCGCTCCAGTAACCTTCGATCGAAGCGTCCATCGAGTACAGGTAATCCCCGGTGGTCGCCGCCGAACTGGACAACATCGAGATCGGCGCGATAAAGCCCATTTGCTCGGAAATCCCGATCATCTGCGAAGCGCGCCAGCCGGAGTTGGAGCTGTTGCCGAAGCCCGAGCCGCTTTGCAGCCACTTCACGCCGTGCAGCGTCACGTTGTGCTCTTCTTCATGACCACCGGCATGCACCCGCAGCCGCACATTGTCACCCGTGTAAGTACGCAGCATTGGTGTGAACGGGTCGCCCGGTTCGGCGCCACCCCGGTTGATGTGCGGCGGAAACAGGGTGGTGCCGCCGGTTGGCCCGGTGGCGGACGTGATCAGGTTGGGCGCCAGGTTCATGGCCGGAATCGCCCGGTCGGTGCGGCTTTGCAGCGCATACGAGAGGTCGCCGCCCAGGCCGTCCGCCTGCATGCCACGCTTGCCGTCGGGGCCGACCTTGTTCGGGTCGTAAACGCGCAACGCCAGCGGTTCATTGCGGTAATTGATCACGAACATGCCAGGGTCATCCACGGAGATGGCCTGTGGGCATGGACGCGTTGGGCAACCCGCGACCCGTCCGCCCTGCACTTCGACAATGCCTTCAAGCAAGCTGCTGGCATTGCTGCGCACCGGCGGGTTGATGGCGTAGCGGAAGCTGTCCGCAGTGGCCGGAAACGCCTGGGGATTGGGCACGCCATTGGGCCCTGCGCCCACATACACACCGGCTTCATAGGCGTGCTGGAAATCGCTGTATTCGAGGAAGAACTCACGGAAGCTGTCGTTCTTGCCATCGCCGTCCAGGTCACCGGTGGACACCACGGCTTGCCACGAGGTCGGCCCGCCGTCCTGACGCGCGCCGCTGAAGAGAGGCTCGCCGGTTTCGGCGTGGAACCAGGTGGAACCGGCCGGTTCGGCCAGCACGGTGGCGTACAGGCCAATCTGTTGATGGGTCGACGGGCCCAGGTGGTCGTGGGTAAAGATGGTGCCCAGGCCACGGTCGATGCCTTTGATATTGACCACAGGGTCGACAAACCAGCGTTGCATCGCGGTGCGCGCACCCACCCAGTCAGCCCGGCCGAACTGGCCGAAGTAAGGGTGATTTTTGGCTTTCGGACAGGCTGGGGTGCCATCACGTACATCGGCCCCAGTGCACTGGTTGAAGGTGCGGATGGCATGGATGCGTTCCTGCACGGCGCCGGGGGAAAGCACACCGTCTTCGTAGTTCCAGCCGTTGGCCGAGCCGTCTGCGGCAGTCAGGTCCCATTTAGGCAAGTGGATGTGTTGGCCAATGACGTCGGTGGGGGTCCGGACCTGATAATCGTCCATCTCATAGGTGGCCGGCACCAGGTTGGTCTGCTGGTACTGCACGCAGTCAAAGGTGTTCATGCGCATCACCAGAGGTTCTGGCGGACGCTGCTTGGTGATCACCGGCCAGGCGTCTTCCCACAAGGCCAGAATGCGCGCTTGCGGAAAATGATAGCCAACCTTGTTGTACACCGCGTCGAACTGAATATTGGCTGCCTTGTAGATCCGTGGACGATCCGCAGTAAAGGTCGAAGAGCCGGTGAACGACATGCCGTCCATGCGCTCGCCGCTATTGAACTCGCCGGTCCCGGCGGCGCTGGTCAGGCGTTTTTGCCGATCATCCATGCACGGTTCGTAATACGGCGCGCCTGCAATGGGCAACGCGCCGTTGGTGCGGAAGTTGCGCGCGACGACTTGCTTGCCGGGCAACAGGGCAAAGCTGGGGTGGTCTTTTTTCGCGTGGAAGGCCATGGCGGCCTGTTCGACCTCGGTGCCCTCCTCAGGCATGTAGATCGGCTTGGCCCGCGTCACTTCCTTGGAAAAATCCAGCGAGGTCGTCACGGTGTGGGCCTTGCCTCCAGCAGAGAAGCCGGCCAGGGAGTGTCGTCCCAGGCCGCCGTCCCAGCCGCCCGACTGAGCCGGGTCGAGGTTGGCCCACAACGCCTTGCCGCTGTTTTTCAGAGTCTGGGCCTTGCCCGCGTCGAGCATGTCCAGTGGCGGGGTCGGTGGGCGTTGGCCGACCGAGCTTTCCATGCCGCCGATCCAGAACGGATAGCCGGGGTTTTTCAGGCTGCCGTCAGCATTGCGGTTGGCTTCACTGCGATCCACCAGGGCCAGAGAACCAATGGCCTGGGCACCGCCACTGCGATGCACGCCGTCGTCATCATCGTCATCGTCCCCGGCAGCGACCAGGGTCTCGCTGATTCTGGGTACTACAGCCACTTTGCCTGGCATCGGCGCCATTGCCTTGCCGGGCAACGGCACCACGGCAGGAATCGGGGTGCCTGCCACGATCTCTCCATCGGGCAATGCGCGGGCACCGGCTGCGGGTTTGCCGCTGCGCAAGGCAAAAGGCGTGGTGTGATAACCGTCGCTGCCCTGTTGTGACACTTCCAGCCGGGTGCCTTCTTCGAACACATCGTGCACCCGCCACATGGCCCACATGCCCTGGGCAAAGTGCGGGTAGAAGTGGCAGTGATAGATTGCATCACCGGCAACACGGTTGCGGTTGCCCGAGCCACCGTTGGCAATTTCGTAGGTGTAACCGGCGCCCGGGCCAATCCCCTGGGCGTCTACATAGTCGGAGTTGTCATCGTTGGGGTTGAACAGCCATTGATGGCCATGCAAGTGGAAGATGTGTTGCTCATGCCCGTTGTGGGTATTGCGAAACTTGACGAAGTCACCGATGTAGCTGTGGTTGACGTTGGACGGCTCGGAGGGGTACAGCGCCATGCTCGCCTTGACCCCGACTTGCTCGGCACGGGGCACTTCGCCGGGACGGATGTTCTCCAGCCCGACGTTGGCCGGTACGTCCACCAGCATCGCCACGTCGCCGACGGTGTGCGAACTCAGGAAAAACTCTTCGTACGCGCAAGACAGGCAGTCGTGCATCGGCCCGACCCCGAGCCGGTTGGCGACCACTTCGGCCCCCATGCCGCCAGAGCCATAGTTGATCATGAACGAGTCCCGGGTTGGCTCCAGTACATGGGCCATGACCGGGTCTGCCCAGTACGCCGGAAAGGCTTGGGTGACAGCGGTTTCGTCCTGGAACTGCGAGGCAAAGTCACGGAAGGGTTCGAGACGGTTGGGCAACGCCGGATTGCGTTTGCCGATGGACTCCAGGGGATAGGTCGCAGGCGGGAAACTGCCGTCGGCATTGCTGCCCATCACGATCGCATCGCTTTCGCTGGAGATGATTTCATTGCCATCGACCATGTTGATGATCGGCGTACCCGCCTTGCCTTCACGGATCCAGGGCTGGCGCTGCGGGTAGCGGGCCTGGTAATCGACAATCGGCTGGCCCGTCGGCGTGCGCCCGCTGGAGGCCAGGCGCATTTCTTCTTCCGTCACGGTATTGCGATAGTTGCGACCGCCCTTGGGCATCACCACCACTTCCCCGAACAGACCGTTGGCCACGTTGCCTGCATCCCCTTCACCACCGAATGTGGCGCCACGGCTGCTGGCGGCGAAAGCGCCTTCGCGCTCGGCATACAGCGTGTAGGTGCGGGTCGCTCCGGGGGCAACCAGGGTATTGGCGTTGCGTCCGGTGTAGGAGGAAATATCGTCGATACTGTTGACCGCTTGCAGGCCGTTGACCTGGAACCCCACATGGCGGTCAGCGACTTGTTCGTCAACCTTGAAGTTGTCGTTGCCGGCTTCGACTTCAACTTCGCCTTCTACTTCGCCCTCGTCCCCGTCTTCCTGGCTGCCGGGGTTGGCCTGGTAAGCCAGCAGGTTCTGCAAGTTGACGGTCAGGCAGTCACCGGCGGCAACCCGCAACACCAGCGGACGCGGGCGCTTGTCGGGTCGCAGCGAGACCTTGCCCGGAACTGCCGCCCCGCCCATGTTCAGTGGCTGGTCGTGGTCATCCACCACATCACGGCGCAGGGCGAACATCATGCCGTTGACGTTCTGCGCACCCAGGCGGTTGAACATCAGCGGCTGGTCCAGCGCGACGATATTGGCGACCAGATTGCGTTCACAACGTGCTGCCGCCTGGGCCGTTTCAATGCCGATCAGCGGCGTGACCAGTAACAGCAGGTTTAACAAGTGATGAGCGTGGGGAATGCCGTTCATGATCACTGATCTCACTGTTAGTGCTCAGGGAGTGATGCTCGCTAAACCTGGTACTGCATAGGCCATGCCATAAAAATTTGTATTAACTTTCAATTGCTTACGCTTTGAATCCGAGAATTCGGGGGAAATTCCCCACTCTTTCCCCACATTCTGCTGTGCCTGGGCGACCCAACAATCGGGGACACAGCCCCGACACCGGGCTCACAGCGGCGAGTCCGCAGGCAGCCCCTGCAAACGCCGGTACTGACGCAGGACGCTGGGCACATAACGCTGGGTTTCGGCAAACGGAGGAATCACTCCACCACGACTGAGCACGGCTTGCGGCCCGGCGTTGTAGGCCGCTACGGCCAGGGCAATATCGTTGCCGAACAGGGTCATCATGCGTTTGAGGTACTTGGCCCCGCCCTGAATATTGGACTGGGGGTCGTAGACGTCCGTGACCCCCATCTCCCGGGCTGTATCGGGCATCAGCTGCATCAGCCCGCCCGCACCTTTGGGTGATGTTGCCCTGGGATCGTAGTTGGACTCGTGCTGAATCACTGCGGACAACAGCGCAGCCGGTAGCTCATTGGCAGCCGCTGCCGCCAGCACCATCTCGGCATAGGGTTGTGCGGCAATCATCTGCGGCTGTTGATCGATGCCGGTCTGGGCCTGGACCTCTGCCGACTCGCGAATCACACGCTCATAGTGCCGCCCGGGGCGGTGAACGTTGGACAGCACGTAGCTGCCATTGGCATCCCGGGATACAAACACATCGGCGTGTACGACAGCGCTCATCAGCAATGCGCCAAGCAGTGTCGTGGTCATTGTCCTGGTCATTTCTACCTCCCCCGACCGGCCCCTGGAAATGGGGGTAATGCCCCAATGGGTGATCGCGAGGTAGCCCTATGCAAGCACCGCGCCGTAACGCACAAGGGCCGGTATACGGGGGTTACAGCCAGGTCTGGAGGTCTGAGCATGGCAATTGCATAAGCCTTGCTGGCGACTGTGCTGCCCACTGAGTGAGGTCATCATGAATCAGCGTATGTGTCATGCACCGCGAACCCAGCACGGGTTCACCCTGCTCGAATTGTTGGTGGTACTGGTGGTCCTCGGGCTATTGGCGGGCATCGTCGCGCCGAAGTATTTCGCCCAGCTGGGCCGTTCCGAAGTGAAAGTGGCCAAGGCGCAAATCGAGGGCCTGGGCAAGGCTCTGGATTTGTACCGGCTGGAAGTCGGCCATTACCCTTCCACTGAACAGGGCTTGCAGGCACTGGTCACCGCGCCCAGCGATGAAACCCGCTGGACAGGCCCGTACCTGCAGAAAAAGCTGCCCCAGGACCCGTGGGGGCGCAACTACACCTACCGCTACCCCGGTGAAAACGGTGAGTACGACCTGCTGTCCCTGGGCAAGGACGGACAACCCGGTGGAGAAGGCGAAAACTCCGAAATCACCAGTTGGCAATGACGGGAGTCGCAACCATGCGCTTTCATCTCAAGGCAGTGGGCAAAACCGGTGTGGTCTCGATGACCGTCGAGGCCCAGGGCGATAGCGAAGCCCGACGCATGGTCGAGGATCAGGGCATGCGCGTGGTCAGCCTGCAGGCCGAGCGCCGCTGGCGAGCGTGGCATCTGCATCAGCGCGAGACCTTCAACCTGGTGTTGTTCAGCCAGGAGCTGACCACCTTGCTCAACGCCGGCCTGCCGTTGATCGATGCACTGGAAAGCCTGGCCGAAAAGGAAAACGCCCCCCAGGCCCGTAAAACCCTGAGTGAGCTGGTTCGCCTGCTGTACGAGGGCAAATCCTTCTCACAGGCGTTGGCCCAATTGTCGGCGGTGTTCCCCCCGCTGTACGTTGCCCTGGTGCAATCGAGCGAGAAAACCGGGGCCGTGGGTGAGGCGCTGGGGCGGTATGTCAGCTACCGGCAACGCATGGACGAGGTTCGGCAGAAGATCGTCAGTGCATCGATCTACCCTCTCCTGTTGCTGGTGGTGGGCAGTGGCGTGGTGCTGTTCTTGATGGGTTACGTGGTGCCCCGCTTCAGCCTCGTGTTCGAAGGCCTGGGCGAGAATTTGCCGTGGTTGTCGCAGCTGCTGATGAATGGCGGGATGTTCCTGCACGCCCATCAGGGCGAGTTTTTCGGTGCCGTGGTGGCAATCATCGTTGCCATCACCTTCCTCCAGCGCCGACCGGCCTTTCGCCGGGCGGTTGGCCGACTGATCGAAAAAGTGCCGGCGGTCCATCAGCGCATCGTCATGTACGAACTGGCGCGATTCTATCGCTCCCTGGGCATTTTGCTGCAAGGCGGCATTCCGCTGGTGACGGCCATGGGAATGGTCCGTGGTCTGCTGACGGTGGCGTCCAGCCAGCGCCTGGATCAGGCCTGCGAACGGGTGCGTGAAGGTCAGTCACTGTCGGCGGCGCTGGAGCTCAATCACTTGGTGACGCCCGTCTCCCTGCGCTTGCTGAGGGCGGGTGAACAGTCCGGTAATCTGGGGCAGATGATGGAGCGCAGCGCCGACTTCTATGACGAAGAAGTCGGTCGCTGGATCGAATGGTTCGTACGCCTGTTCGAGCCCTTGCTGATGACCTTCATCGGCCTGCTGATCGGGGTCATCGTGATCTTGATGTACATCCCGATTTTCGAACTGGCCTCCAGTATTCATTGATCATCAAACCCCTGCCCCGCTCCGTAGCAGTCGTGAAATCGGCTTCCACGGTTGATCAGGCATACCGCATGCTCAGGTTTTGCGACCGCTACGTCACATTGGCGCACCATCTCGATCGCAGCCTCGTTCTACTCGTCAGCGACTACACCCGGGATGGGTGAAGAATCTGTAGTCGCTGACGAGCCGTGCGAGGCTGCGTCCGGCTGCGAAGCAGTCGTAAAGTCAGCTTCCACGGTTAATCTGGCATACCGCGTGTACCGGTTTTGCGACCGCTACGTCGCAGTGGCGCACCATCTCGATCGCAGCCTCGTTCCACTCGTCAGCGACTACATGAATTCCCCGCGACCATCGATCGGAATCGTACTGCAAATCCAATAAAAACATATTTTGATGCTTAAATTAATATTGTTGGATTATTCGACTCAGAGGGTCCTGCCATGAACATCAAGATTGCGATAGTGCTCCTGCTTTCCCTGCTTGCCCAACCGGCCTGGAGTCAGGCCAGCAACCCGCCCCAGACCAGCGCCACCAGTGCAACGGCGCTCACTACCCAAATGGCCCTTCGCGACCTGTGGGTGGAGCACATTTTCTGGATCAGAAATTATGCGATCGCCAATCAGGACGGCAATGCGGCACAAGCCGCCGTAGCGCAAAACGAGGTCGTCAGTAATGCCAAGGCCATCGCCAACAGCATTGCCCCACTTTATGGGCAACCGGCGGCCGACCAGTTGCTCACACTCCTCGCCGGGCATTGGGGGGCGGTAAAACATTACAGCGATGCACGGGTCGCCAACGACAAAGCCGGTCAACAGGCCGCAATCGCTGAGTTGTCTGAGAATGCCAAGTCGTTGGCCGCCTTTCTGGCCAAGGCCAATCCCTATTTGCCCGAGCCCACGCTGCAAGCCATGCTAAGTGCCCACGGCGCTCACCATGTGACACAGATCGAACAGCTGGCCGCCAAGGACTACAAGGGTGAGGCCCAAACCTGGGGCATGATGCGTACGCACATCCTTGCCCTTGCCGATGCGTTGACGGCGGGCTTGATCAAGCAATTCCCCGATAAATTTTGACTGCAAGCAGGAGCCGGACAGATGCTGGAAGGAATGGGGCGAACCCAACAGGACTTGTTGAAGGCATTGCTGTACTCACCTGCGGGAATGAGCATTGATGAGCTGGCCCACAGTCTGGGGGTGACACGCACTGCGATTCGTCAGCATCTTGCTGCGCTGGAGCGCGACGGTCTGGTCATGCGGGGCGCCACCCGGCCCACCGGGCGGCGCCCCGAACAGCTCCACCAATTGACGGACCACGCTAAGGAACTGTTCCCGCGCCAATACCCGCTGCTGGCCAACTTGCTGATCGATCAGGTCGCAGGTCTGCTCGGAGAGCAGGCGCTGTCCCAGTTGATGCAGGGCCTGGGCCGCAAGCTGGCCAGCGATCTTGAACCTGAAGTTGTCGATGAAGCGCGCATCGTTCAGTACATGAACCACTCGGGATACGAAGCGCAGGTGTTCTTCAGATCATCGGGCGAACCGGAGATTGTGGCCCACAACTGCATTTTTCATCAGTTGGCCAAAGCCCATCCCGTGGTGTGCGAACTGGACCTGGCATTGATCGGTGCCCTGGGCGGCGGCAAGGCAGAGCATCTTGAATGCATGGTGCGTGGCGGGCAGGTCTGCCGCTTTAACGTGGTCAGGTAAACCGGGTTGCAATCGGCAACTTTGCGGGTTATAAGAACCGGCCTGCGTACTTGACGCCACACTTCAAACGGCCATTCAACGACACGCCATCACAGCACTGTCGCGTTAGAGTCGCATTGGCAAAATAGAATGGTTATCGGTAGCAAGGGTTACTCATCGGATCCCGTAAGGGCTTACTTGATCTACTTACAAAGCAGCGCTATTCCTTACAACTGCCAACATAAAAAATAAAAAACAGGAATACCGTGATGCCTAGATTCGTGGTTGTCCCCGCAGTGCCCAAGGAGACGGGATCAATGCGCATTGGATCGCGCTTTTATTGCACCACCGGCCCGATAGGTTTCAACATTTATGACTGTGAGGCCCTGTGCAGGCTGCCCGAGAGCTATCCAGCCCGGGCAGACGCTGATGGCGCCTGTAAACAGCTCAACAGTGTGAGCCTGCAAAACATGATTGATGAAAGCGTTTACGCTCACTCGCCCTGACAGTGGTTTGCACTTGGGCATGACGTAAAACAGCTGAAGTGGGCTAACGAACTGTTCAATTAAAAACTTCAATTCAAATGAATACTTTAATTAATTCTAAGTATTCATTTGACTGAAGCAAGTGCGGTTAGTTGCGCACCGCACACGTCATGGTCTGGACTTTTATATGGGGGTGGCTTGCTAAAGTTTCCCACTCATCCATAAAAACGAAACCGTGTTTCAGGTAGAAGCTGGAGGCCCTTGCGTTGTCCGCAGATACGTCCAGATAAATGAACTCATGCCCGTCCTGCAACGCCTGGCGTTTGACAGCGCCCACCAGTTGAGCGGCTGCGCCAGAACCGCGAAAATCAGGTTCGACCCACATGGCGATCACGTTGTAACGGTGGCCCTGGATCACGGCCCCGATCATGCCAACCGGCTTGCCGTCCTTGAGGGCCAACCAGAATTTCGTCCCGACTTCTGAAGAAGCGCGCTCTTTCCACTGGGCATCGGTGTCATTGGCCGCCGTTTCATGGCTCACTCCAAACGCAGTGGGTGCGTCCAAAAGTGCCGCAAGGCGCACGTGCTTCAAAAGCATCCAGTCCCTGGTGTGCGTCAAGCGAATGACCATGTCCTTTCCTGATACGGGTTCACAAAGCCCTGGCCGATACTCGCTCAATGACTTTTCAAAACGCACATCACCCTCCGGCAGTTTTTCCACCACCTGCCAGCCCAGGCTTCGATAGAAGCCGCTGGCACGACTGGTTTCAGCGGTTTCAAGCCAGATGGTGCGGTGGTGTTGAAACAGGAATTCCTCGGCCCTGGCCATCAGACGGCGGCCTAACCCCCGCCCCTCGAACCCAGGCCGGACAAACGCGGCAAACACGCAGCCATCTTCAGCGTCAGCCATGGAAAACCCGACAGGCACACCCTCAACCTCTGCCACCCACACACACGGCGAAGCCTGGATTGCCTCCCGGATGGCTTGGGGCGTAATGCCCATTTCGCTCAACTGATCATGGGAGAGGTGGTTCTCCGTGACACTGGTTCGAATATCAAAGATGGCGCTGATGTCTGCCTGATTGGCGATTCTGACTGTCGTTTCCATGAACGGCTCCTTGTCTATCATCGGCCAGAGGGTATCTGCCCGGGCGGGTACAGCACAACAAGCGGCAAATCAGCCATATCCAAAAGAGATGGCACCATCTGAAATCAGCACTACAAGTGTGTACCAAAGGCTGCCTAAGATAAGTCATGACTCCTTACAAAGGCCGCCAGCTTCACGCGGCGCACAAAAACCGGAGAGTGCTTGATGTCCCTTCCTGCTGCCTGCGAACACCCGCCCCTGCCCGACATGTTGCGCGATCAATTAAGCGACTTGCTCGGCACACGATTCTCCACTTCGGCCAGCGTGCGCGAGCATCATGGCAGCGATATTTCCGCACTCGACCCCATGCCGCCGGATGCTGTGGCCTACGCCAACAGCCTGGAAGATATCGTCAGCATCAGCGCCGCGTGCTATCGCCACGATGTGCCGATGATCGCCTATGGCAGCGGCACCTCTCTGGAAGGCTGGTTACAGGCGTCCCACGGCGGCGTGAGCATTGATGTGTCAGGCATGAACCGGATTATCGATATCCGGGTCGATGATATGGACGCCACCGTACAGCCGGGCGTGACGCGCAAGCAGTTGAATGCCGCGCTGCATGGCACCGGGTTGTTCTTTCCGATCGATCCCGGCGCCGACGCGTCCCTGGGCGGCATGGCAGCCACGCGTGCCTCCGGAACCAACGCCGTACGCTACGGCACCATGCGTGAAAACGTGCTGGCCATGACTGCAGTGCTGGCCGATGGTCGCGTGATCAATACCGGTGGACGTGCGCGCAAGTCTTCCTCCGGGTACGACTTGACCCATTTGCTGGTGGGCTCGGGCGGTACGCTGGCGACCATCGCCGAGCTGACGGTCAAGCTGCACCCGATTCCTGAAGCCATTTCGGCCGCCGTGTGCCGTTTTCCGAGTGTCGACCTGGCCGTACGCGCGGTCATTCAGACCATCCAGCTGGGCGTGCCAATCGCCCGTATCGAATTGCTCGACGCCTTGACGATGCGAGCGCTCAACGCCTACAGCAGCACGCAACTGCGCGAAGCGCCCTCTCTGTTCTTTGAACTGCATGGTTCTGAAGCGGGCGTGAAGGAGCAGATCGAGACGGTGCGCATGGTCGCCGACGAGCACCAGGGGCTGGACTTTGAATGGGCGGTCCATCCCGAAGATCGCAGCCGCTTGTGGCAGGCACGGCATGACGCCTATTTCGCTTCCCTGGCCCTTCGTCCCGGTTGCCGCTCCCTGACCACCGATGCGGTGGTGCCGATTTCACGACTGGCCGAATGCATTGAGGCCACTGCGGCGGACCTTGCCGAGAATGGTTTGCTCGCCCCGATTTTCGGCCACGTGGGCGATGGCAACTTCCACGCGCTGATTCTGGTCGACCCCCTGAACCCGGACGAAGTCGAGCGCGCCGAAGCGGTGGCCCATCGACTGGCCGAGCGGGCGATTGCCATGCAAGGCAGTTGCACCGGCGAGCACGGCATAGGGCTGACCAAGCAACACTTTATGGCAGTCGAACACGGAGCCAACGCCGTGAGCGTCATGCAGGCGATCAAGGCAGCACTGGACCCCAAGCAACTGATGAACCCCGGGAAGATTTTCCCTCGCGGGCACTCGACAGGCTGACGCGCTGTACCATCATCGGCCCCCGTACATTCGAGCCCTGCAGGAAGCGCCTCAATGGAAATCCGCCAGATCAAATACTTTGTCGCCGTCATCGATTGCGGCAGCTTGTCCAGGGCCGCACGCCAGGTGCATGTGGCGCAATCGGCGTTGAGCAAGCAGATGTCCGCGCTGGAGGATGATCTGGGGGTGCAGTTGTTCCATCGCAGCCACAACGGCATCGTCGCAAGCGAAGCCGGCAAGGTCTTTTACGAATATGCCCAGGGCATGCTCAAACATTTGACCGACGCCCGTGCTGCCGTCAGCAGCAGTAAGGATCAAGTCAGCGGATCGATTACGGTGGCATTGCCACAAAGTGTCGCAACCATTCTGGCCATGCCGCTGATGCGCGCCGTGGCGGCCCGTTACCCACAAGTGGCGTTCCATCTCAACGAAGAGCTGACCGGGAACGTCATGGACCAACTGCTCCACGGTCGGGTTGACCTGGCCCTGTTTACCTCCCTTGATTTGCCCCCGCAGGTGCTGTTCAGCGCGTTGATCGAAGAAGATTTTTACCTGATACACCGGGCCAATGCGCCTGACGCACCACCCGCCGGGGAGGTCTCTCTGGAGCAGGCACTGGCCCGCCCCCTGGTGTTTCCCAGCCAGGCCCACGGTCACTGCACCCGCACCGTGGTCGAACACGCGGTAAAACAGCGCGGGTTGGCAGCGGGACAAATCGCAATGGAGGTCAATTCCGTACACATCCTCAAAAGTGCAGTCGAGGCCGGTATTGGCCACACCATCATGCCGCTGAACCTGGCCATGCGAGAGATCGGGGACGGCCGCCTGGTCGCCCACCGAATAGCCGCTCAAGGGGTGTCCCGAATCCTGGGCATCTGCAGCTGTGCGTCAATGCCCGCCAGCCATCTTAAAACCCTGATCAGCGAGCTGATCCGCGAAATCGTGGGGGGCATGTGCCAGAACGGTGACTGGCCAGGAGGTCGTGCGCTCGATCCGTAAGCCATGCCATTTCAACATCGCCCCTACAACAACAAGAAAGAGGCTCGAGATGAACACCTTATCGCCGCTCCCCGGTGACATGCCGGACCACGCACTGCATTCGGCCTACCGTAAAACCGCGTGGCGGGTCATTCCGCTGCTGATGGTCTGTTATCTGGTCGCTTATCTGGACCGGGTCAATGTCGGCTTCGCCAAGCTGCAGATGCTCGATGACTTGAAGTTCAGTGAAGCGGTCTACGGGTTGGGGGCCGGGGTGTTCTTCGTCGGTTACCTGATGTTCGAGATCCCCAGCAATATCGCGCTGCACAAATTCGGCGCCCGGCGCTGGATTGCCCGGATCATGATGACCTGGGGCCTGCTGTCGGCAGCCATGATGTTTGTCGAAACGCCCATGAGCTTCTACCTGCTGCGTTTTCTGATTGGCATCGCTGAAGCCGGTTTCTTTCCCGGGATCATTTTCTACCTCACCACCTGGTTCCCGAGCCATCGTCGCGGGGTGATGATTTCACTGTTCATCGCCGCCTTGCCGATCTCCAGCATGCTCGGCTCGCTGATTTCCGGCTTGATCATGCAAACACTCGATGGCGTGGCAGGATACGCCGGCTGGCAATGGCTGTTCGTGATCGAAGGATTGCCGGCAGTGGCATTGGGTGGCGCGGTGTTCTTCCTGCTGCGCGACCGCATTGCAGATGCCCACTGGCTCAGCAGCGAGGAAAAACGCGGCATGCAGGCCGCGCTGGATCGCGAAGCCAAGGCAAAAGCCCACCATTCAGTGCGCGATGGCTTGCTGAACCCGAAAATCTGGTTGCTGGGGGCGGTCTACTTTTGCCTGGTGCTGGGCCAATACGTAATCAGCTTCTGGATGCCGACCATCATCCGCAACAACGGTGTAGCCGAGCCCTGGGCAATCGGCGTGCTCAGTGCCATTCCCTACTCCGTCGCGGCCGTGAGCATGGTGCTGGTCGGGCGCAGCAGCGACCGTTTTCGCGAGTATCGCTGGCACCTCGCGATCTGCGCGTTCATCGGCGCTGGTGGCGTGGTGTTTGGCACCCTGTTCGGGGCCAGCCTGTGGTTGTCGATGATCGGCCTGACTGTCGGCACCGCGGCGATGATCAGCAGTCTGCCGGTGTTCTGGGGCATGCCCACCGCCGTGGTGGGGGGAGCAGCGGCGGCGGCAGGGATTGCACTGATCAACTCGCTGGGGAATGTCGCCGGTTTTTTCAGCACGATCGTGGTGGGCTGGTTGACCCAGCTAACCGGCAACACCCAGGCGGCCATGTATTTCATGGCCGGCGCCCTGGTGATCGGCGGGCTGTTGGGATTGAGCGTGGCACGTGCGCGCAATGAGCCGATTGTGCAGATGAAAACAGTGCCCTGAGCAGGCTCTGAGGCGGGGGCGATGCCATCGCGAGCAAGCCCGCTCCCACAGTGATCCTGCAGTCATTGACACCACGCAGCCTGTGGGAGCTGGCTTGCCTGCGATGCTGGCGACGCGGTCTGACAGCAAGACCCGGGCGATTCCATCGCGAGCAAGCCCGCTCCCACAGTGATCCTGCAATCACTGACACCACGCAGCCTGTGGGAGCTGGCTTGCCTGCGATGCTGGCGACGCGGTCTGACAGCAAGACCCGGGCGATTCCATCGCGAGCAAGCCCGCCCCACCTCAGCAT